>NZ_JBSFDP010000085.1:0-1012 GCF_053593975.1 Streptomyces sp. NPDC002004 | reverse complement strand
CAGGTCGCGACGATCTTCTTCGCCGACTTCGGCTTCTTGGTCGATGCGTCCTCGTCGTCCTCGCCGAAGGCCATGTTCAGCGCGGCGACGTTCTCCATGCCGAGCTCCTGGAACAGGGGCTCGTTGCCCAGACGGCGGGCGGAGTCACCGGTGCACTTCTCGTCCCCGCCCATGATCGCGAACTTCACGCCCGCGATGTGCAGCAGCTCCGCGAAGGCCTTGGTGGTCTTCTTCGCCCGGTCCTCCAGAGCACCGGCGCAGCCGACCCAGTACAGGTACTCGACCTCCGAGAGGTCCTCGATGTCCCTGCCGACGACCGGGATCTCGAAGTCGACCTCCTTGGTCCACTCCAGGCGCTGCTTCTTCGCCAGGCCCCAGGGGTTGCCCTTCTTCTCCAGGTTCTTCAGCATCGTGCCCGCCTCGGACGGGAACGCCGACTCGATCATCACCTGGTAACGGCGCATGTCGACGATGTGGTCGACATGCTCGATGTCGACGGGGCACTGCTCGACACACGCACCGCACGTCGTGCACGACCACAGCACGTCCGGGTCGATGACGCCGTTCTCCTCCACCGTGCCGATCAGCGGACGCTCCGCCTCCGCCAGCGCCGCGGCCGGAACATCCTGCAGCGCCTCGGCGGACGCCTTCTCCTCGCCCTCCATCGACTTGCCGCCACCGGCCAGCAGGTACGGAGCCTTGGCATGCGCGTGATCACGCAGCGACATGATCAGCAGCTTCGGCGACAGCGGCTTGCCCGTGTTCCACGCCGGACACTGCGACTGACACCGCCCGCACTCCGTACAGGTGGAGAAGTCCAGCAGACCCTTCCAGGAGAACTGCTCGACCTGCGAGACACCGAACACGTCGTCCTCACCGGGATCGGTGAAGTCGATCGCCTTCCCGCCCGACGTCATCGGCTGCAGCCCACCCAGCGCCGTACCGCCGTCCGCCTCCCGCTTGAACCAGATATTCGGAAACGCCAGGAACCGATGCCACGCCACACCCATGT
>NZ_JBSFDP010000084.1:0-1096 GCF_053593975.1 Streptomyces sp. NPDC002004 | reverse complement strand
TGAGCTTGAGGATCGTTGTCACTGTGAAGTACGTGCCCGACGCCACTGGCGACCGGCACTTCGCCGATGACCTGACCGTCGACCGGGACGATGTGGACGGTCTGCTCTCCGAGCTCGACGAGTATGCGGTCGAGCAGGCGCTGCAGATCGCGGAGGACGCCGATGACGCCGAGGTCACGGTGTTGACGGTGGGTCCGGAGGATGCCAAGGATGCGCTGCGCAAGGCGCTGTCCATGGGTGCCGACAAGGCGGTCCATGTCGAGGACGACGATCTGCACGGTACGGATGCGATCGGTACGTCGCTGGTGCTGGCGAAGGCGATCGAGAAGGCCGGCTACGACCTGGTGATCTCGGGTATGGCGTCGACGGACGGCACGATGGGTGTCGTGCCGGCGCTGGTCGCCGAGCGTCTGGGTGTCCCGCAGGTCACCCTGCTCTCCGAGGTTTCCGTCGAGGGCGGCACGGTGCGGGGTCGTCGTGACGGTGACGCCGCCTCCGAGCAGCTCGAGGCGCAGCTCCCGGCCGTCGTCTCGGTGACCGATCAGTCGGGTGAGGCGCGGTATCCGTCGTTCAAGGGCATCATGGCGGCGAAGAAGAAGCCGGTGGAGTCCTGGGATCTGTCCGACCTGGGCATCGAGGCCGGGGAGGTCGGCCTGGAGGGTGCGTTCACCCGGGTTGTGGCCGTGGCCGAGCGTCCGGCCCGCACGGCGGGCACGATCGTCAAGGACGAGGGTGAGGGCGGTAAGCAGCTCGCCGAGTTCCTTGCGGGCCAGAAGTTCATCTAAAGGGCCCGTCCCGCTGACCGTCCTTCAACTTCGTTACGCAGGAGAGCAATTCCCATGGCTGAAGTTCTCGTCTTTGTCGATCACGTGGACGGTGCCGTCCGCAAGCCCACGCTGGAGCTGCTGACGCTGGCCCGGCGGATCGGTGAGCCGGTCGCCGTCGCGCTGGGTGCGGGTGCCGCGGACACGGCCGGTGTTCTGGCCGAGCACGGTGCGGTGCGGGTCCTCACGCACGAGGCCGCCGAGTACGGCGACTATCTGGTGGTGCCGAAGGTGGATGCGCTGCAGGCCGCCGTGGAGGCGGTGTCGCCGGC
>NZ_JBSFDP010000083.1:0-1314 GCF_053593975.1 Streptomyces sp. NPDC002004 | reverse complement strand
TGGGAGGTACTTGTCACGTCGGGCAAGACGGCGGCTTCACTGTCGGGCCAGCGGGCGCGCCTGGCGGATCACCTGGCAGACCGCTCGGCGCGCCGTGGCGAGCCGGCCTTGTCGGATGTGGCGTACACGCTTCAGACGGGGCGGCGGCAGCACGAGTACCGTGCCGCGGTGGTTGCTCGTAGTGGTGACGACGCGGTGCGGGCGCTGGCAGACGGAACGGGTCTGGTGACGGGGCGGGCGCGCTCCGACGCGCGTGTGTCGTTCCTGTTCGCGGGCCAGGGATCGCAGTTCGTGGGCATGGGCCGGGAACTGTTCGAGCGGGAGGGCGTGTTCCGCGAGGTCTTCGAGCAGTGTGCGCGCGTGGTGCGGGAGGAACTGGGAGAGGACCTTCGCGCGCTGGTGTACGGCGAGCCTTCGGAGAGCGCGGCCGAGCGACTGAGCGAGACCCGGTTGCAGCAGCCGGCGTTGTTCGCGGTGCAGTACGCGATGGCGGAGCAGTGGCGGGCGTGGGGTGTGGTGCCGTCCGCGATGGTGGGCCACAGTCTCGGCGAGTACGTGGCGGCCACGGTGGCGGGGGTGTGGACGCTGGCGGACGCGATCCGGCTGGTCTGCGCCCGCGGAGACCTGATGCAGCGCCAGGCACTCGGGGCGATGCTCGCGGTATCGCTGGGTGAGGACGAGGCGCAGCAGCTCGCGAAGGCGGCGGGCTGTGTGGTCGCGGCGGTGAACAGCCCGGCTCAGACGGTACTGTCCGGGCCCGAGGAGGCCGTCGAGCAGGCCGCGCGCACCATGGCCGAGCGCGGAATCCTGCATCGCAGACTGGCGACCTCCCACGCGTTCCACTCGCCGATGATGGAACCGGTGCTGGAGGAGTTCGAGCGTCGGGTGGCGCGGGTGGACATGCGAGTGCCCCGTATTCCCTTCGCCTCCAACGTCACGGGTCAGTGGATCACGGCGGAGCAGGCGACCAGTGCGTCGTACTGGGCCGGGCATGTCCGCAGCGCCGTGCGTTTCTCCGACGACGTGACCCTGCTGCTGCGCGACGAACCGGACGCGCTCCTGCTTGAGGTCGGCCCCGGTACGGCGGCGGGCGCGCTGGTGGCCGACCATGAGCGGGCCCGAGACCGGATCGTGGTGGCCTCGATGCGGCACGTGCGCGATCCACGCGGCGACGTGCGGCTGGCCCGGGAGGCGATGGCGCAGCTGTGGGTGAACGGCACCTCGGTGAACTGGGCCGCACTCCACGAACACCGCACACCACGCCGCGTACCCCTGCCCACGTACGCCTTCGACACCAAGCGTTACTGGATCGAG
>NZ_JBSFDP010000082.1:0-1444 GCF_053593975.1 Streptomyces sp. NPDC002004 | reverse complement strand
TGCAAGGGCGCGTCCATCTCGGCTTTGTCGGCACGGACCCAGGAGCGGACGTCGGTGTCGTGGTCGTCGCTGCGGGAGGGATAGATATAGACGCAACCGATCACCTCGCCACTGTCGGTCTCGATGACGGTGTAGGTGAATCCGCGGCGCTGAGCGAAGTCGTCCGCGTGACGCTGCAGGTCGGCGAGGTTCGCCTGCAGGGTCATCCCGTTGGCAGGAGGCCATCCTCGGTCCTGGAAGCCCGGGGTCGCACGGATGTGCTCGATGCTGCTGGTCCAGGCGGCGTGGTCGGCGGCGTTGTGCTGGGGTCCCAGCGGCTCCAGATGGAACTGCGGGGTGATCAGGTCCGCGGGGACGACGAAGTCGTCGGGGACGAGGGCATGGTCAGTCATGGGGCCGAGGCTATGAGGCAGGGCTCACGGGTTGCACCTGGATTGGTGACGCCGCTCGCGTGGCGGGGCGGCCCCACCGGATGCCCTTCTCGCTGCGGATACGGGCGCGCTCCCTGCGCTGGGCGGCCAGGATGTCGGGGTGGCGGGCGTTGATGTTGCGCCAGCGCAGGTAGCGGTGCAGGGCCCGGGTCTGCACGGTGTGGTTGGGATGGTTGGAGTTCGCCAGGGTGAACTGCCGCAGGGGTCCGAAGTGCGCCTCGATCGGGTTGGCCCAGGAGGCATTGGTAGGGGTGAAACACAGCTCCACCCGGTGCTTCTTCGCCCAAGTGCGGATCTTTATGCCCTTGTGCGCGGACAAGTTGTCCATGATCACGTAGATGGGGGCGCCGTCAGGCCGGGCGGCACGGATCGATTTCAGCGCGGCCAGGGACTGAGCGGGCGCCCTTGTGGCGACGGTTCACGCCCCACAGCGTGTCGTCGCCAACCGAGTAGCAGCCGTGAAAGTAGGTCACTCCATGAGTGCGGTGATAGGTCGCCGGAATCCGGTCGGGCCGACTCTGTTGTGCCCAGCAGGAGCCTGCGGTGGGGCGGATACCGAGCGGCCCGAACCCGTCGAACGCGAAAACACGATCGGGTAAGTGCTCCAGGACGTACTCGATGCGGTCCAGTTTGGTGTCGCGCTCGGGGTCGGCGGACTCCTTCCACGTCTTGGTGCGCTGGAAGGTGATGCCGCGTCGGGCCAGCAGGCAGCGCAGGGCCTCGCGGCCCATACGGATCACCCGGCCGTGGACCCTACGCAGATAGGCGCAGAGTTTGCGGATCGACCAGCGGGTGAACGGCTGGCCGAGTTTGACCGGGCGTGTGGTGGCCGTCACGACGACGAAGTCCTCGTCGTCAGTGTTGAGCAGGCGGGGACGGCCTCCCGCCCACCGAGGGTCCAGGCAGGCCAGGCCGATCTCGTTGAAGCGGTGGATGACGTCCCGGACGGTGTCCTCATCAGCCGCAACCAGTTGGGCGATGACCGGGACCCGATTCCCGCCGGCCGAAGCCAG
>NZ_JBSFDP010000081.1:0-2178 GCF_053593975.1 Streptomyces sp. NPDC002004 | reverse complement strand
AGCAGCAGCCGGATGTCCTGCCCGGCCAGTTCGTGTTCGAAGCCCCGGCCGTAGTGGTTCTAGTCGCCGATCAGCGTCTGGCCGGGCCGGCCGGCGACCAGGCCGGGTTCGGCAGCGAGGAGGTCCAGCAGGGTCTTGCGCTCGCGGCCTTGGCGCCGGTCAGGGCGAAGGCGACTGGCAGGCCCTGGAGGGTGCACACCAAGTGCAGCCGCAGGCCCCAGAAGAAGCGGCTGTGACTGGCGCAGTACCCGTACTCGGCACAACCAGGTCGGAACGTTTGACGGTCTCGCGGGAGCGGCCGCATTCCACCGGTGTCGAGTCCACGGTCCACACGTCGTCGCTCCACACGGAGGTGTCGGTGGCCAGCAGGCGGGTGACCCTGCGAAGCAGGTCGGCGCTCTTGCGCAGCCGCTTGTTGTAGCCGGGCTGCTTGGGCAAGTACGGGAAGAGATGCCGCAGGTGGGAACGGGCGTGGCGAAGCCACCTCGCCTCAGAGGTGAAGCCGAGCCTGGCCTGCATCATCGCCAGTGTGACCAGCTCGGCGTCGGTGAGCTGCGGGGCGATCCCCACGGCCGGCCGCCATGGCGCGAGATGCGGAGACGCCTTCAGCAGGTCGTCGGTTTTCACATGGAGTGCAGTCGCGAGGGTGTCCAACTCTGTCTTCACACACTGACGTTGGACGCCCTCGTCCCATGCGCGCAGCCGATCCCTTGAATCGATCATTTAGTTATACGGGCGTGGGCTGGTCCGAAGGACGCCCCGTGAAGCCCGAACTCCGGCCCGCCGGCCAGCGGTGAGCGGCGATGCCGGCACACACGCCCGGGAGCCATTTGCGCCGGTATCGGTTCACTTCGAGGGCTGGTCACCGTGGTCGTCTTGGAGCATACGGCGACGTTCCTGTTCGCGCTTGGAGTAGGCGGCTGCACGGATCGCCTCGTCGCTCTCCAATCCTGAACCCAGCGCGCCGCCCACGGTGGCGACCGAAGCGACGAACCAGGACAACGTCAAGTACTCCGTGGCGTGCAGCGGGGTTCGTGTCATGGAAGCGAACACTCGGTCGTTGAGGATGAACAGCGCCCACGCCAAGTTGATGGCCATCAAGCCCCCGTAGCAGACGAGCACACCGATACCCACGGTCATGACCGTCGAGGCGTTGTAGAGCCTCGCCCTCTGCCTCGCCTCCGGCGAGCCCTCTGTTGATCGATGCCACAGCTCCCCGTCTACGATCAGCCAGCCGATCATGAGCCCGACGGACCCGACCATGGCGATCACGAGGCGTGGCGCGCTCAGGGCCGCGGCCAGGCTCCAGGTGGTGGAGTTCACGGTGGCGACTGCTCCTGTGGCGAGTGCGGCCGCCAGGGCTTTCGACAAGCCGGGCACCAACCGCCACGGCCGGTTGGCGCGGACCATACCGACGAGCACCCTCAGGTATCCGCGGGGCCCGCTGACGACGTACCGAAGATCGGCGGTCTCCTCCTCACCGATCGGGCCCGGGTGGATAGGCGTGAGACGACCGAAGGGGCCCAGAAGCGGCTGACTTGGAGGTCCTTCAGCCCCAGTGGCCCGCGGACCCGCCAAGCCGAGCACGGCTTCTTCCACGGCCCGCCGGGCCCTCGTCTGCAGCCGTAAGCCCCCCAGCGCAGGAAGAGACAGCAGCGCCAAGCCGTGTTCGTAACTCAGATTCACAGCGAGCTTGCGCCCGTGTGAGTGCAGCGGAAGGTCGGTGAGGGCCACGACGATATCCCAATTCTCCGCACTCCCACGGTCCATGATCCGGCGCATCAAGGTGGGCAGGTCCTCGGTACCTGAGGTGAAGGGCTCACTGACCACCTCGACGTCGAACCGTCGCCCCTGGCCTGCCTTGTCAGCGAGCCGAATAGGAAGTATCTGGGCCATGCGCTGCGCGATCTCCGTCGGCACATCCGGATCCGCCAGGAGAGCCACGACCGTAACGCCCTGAGACGACACCCGCATGACTCGACCCTTCTCTTCGGCGGCCCCGCGATCGCAAGTGCCCACAGGATGCCTTCGAGGTAACGTCGACGCCGCGTGACACGCAGGCCCCCGCCAGCAGGTGCAGGCGGTACGGCCAGATCTCTCGTCCTCCCAGTACAGGACCTGCTCCCACCACCGGCCACGATCGCGTGCACCACCGCGAACACCCGCTCCGGCGCCACC
>NZ_JBSFDP010000080.1:0-2720 GCF_053593975.1 Streptomyces sp. NPDC002004 | reverse complement strand
GTCCGCACCGTCGTTGTTGACCGCGGAACCGCGAATCACCGCACGGATCGTGTCCCCGTCCCGCACCGCATCCGACAGCCGCTTCAACACCACGATGCCCGCTCCGCTGGAGAAGACGGTCCCCTGTCCGTCGGCGTCGAATGCGCGGCAATGGCCGTCGGGGGACATGATTCCGCCCTCCTGGAACCAGTAGCCGCTGCGCTCCGGAACGCGGACCTTCGCACCTCCGGCGAGTGCCATGTCGCTATCGCCTGAGATGAGACTGCGGCATGCGTGGGCGATCGCCACCAACGATGTCGAGCACGCCGTGCTCACACTCACGCTCGGTCCGCGCAGGTCGAGGCGGTAGGAGATCTGGGTGGCGGCGAAGTCCTTGTCGTTGCCGAGTCCCACGACCGTCGGGTCGATGTCCGACGAGCCACGCTGGGGAATCAGGTTGTTGAGCAGGTAACTGCTCATCGCGGCCCCGACGTAGACCGCGACCGTACCTGAGTGGCCACGCGACGCATATCCGGCGTTCTCGAGCGCCTCGTAGGAGCACATGAGCAGCAGCCGCTGCTGCGGGTCCATCAGCTCCGCCTCACGCGGCGTGAAACCGAAGAACCCGGGGTCGAACAGATCAACCCCGTCCGCGGACCCGGCCACGGCCACATACCGGCCGTGGCCGCCGACCGCCGATTCGGAAGGCTCGTCGGTGGGGACCAGTGACTCCACACCGTCAACCAGGTTGTTCCAGAACGCGTCCACATTGTCGGCACCGGGCAGACGGGCGGCCATGCCGATGACGGCGATGTCGGCGCTCTCCGTGGGGTTTCGGATCGTCGTCGACGGCGACTCCACATCCTGCGGGGACAGCGAAGTCGGCGCGAGGCGCTCCGCGAGGCGAGCAATGGTCGGGGATTTGAACAGGTCTGCCACGGCGAGCGAAACCTGCAGACGCTTCTTGACCTGCCGGCCTGCTTCGACGATGAGGAGGGAGTCTCCGCCCAAGTCGAAGAAGTTTGCGTCCCGGTCGATGCGGGAGCGCCCGAAGAGGTTCTCCCAGATCTCGGTAAGCGTGTTCTCGATCTCCGCACGCGACCGCTCCTTGGACGCAGCGGAGTCCGCCGGACGCTCCTGATGTCGCTTCGTTCCGCGCTCGAGCCTGCTCGCCAGGTTCTCGGTGGAGACGATCACGCGCCGTTGCCCTCCGAAGAGCGCGCGTTCGAAGACGGCAAGCGCGTCGGAAGCAGAGATCCCCGACGGCTCGTGGTGGACATGCGCCTCGAGTACGGCGGCGGGGAGCCGCTCCTGAGACGCCATGCCCACATTCCGCCAGGTGTCCCAAGCGATGGCGACGACACGTTCGGGAGCGCCGGCCGACTCGGCCCAGGCGTCGAGGAAGGCGTTCGCCGCGCAGTAGTCGACCTGGCCGAGGCTGCCCAGAAGTGCGCCGGTCGAAGAGAACACGGCGAAGAAGTCGAGCGGTCGGCTGCGGAGCACCGAGGCGAGGGCGAGCGTGCCGTCGACCTTGGGCGTCAGCACCTCGCGCATGGCCTCGACGTGTCGGAACTGGGCGAGCCCACCGCCGGCGAGGCCCGCGGCGTGGACAACGCCTTCAACGGGCCCGAACCGGAGCTCGGCTCGGGCGACGGCGTCGGCGAGAGCGGTACGGTCGCTCACGTCGCACGATTCGGCGAGCACCTCGGCCCCATACGACTCCAGCTCGCGTACCGCGGCGATGCGGCGCCGAGTCTCCGCGTGGGTCGTGGGCTCGCTCTCAAGCGCCTGCCACTGTTCACGCGGCGGGAGAGGCGTCCGGCCGATGAGCACCAGGCGCGCTTGGTACTTTCGCGCCATCCATGCCGCGATCGCCCGGCCGATGCCGCCAAGGCCGCCGGTGATCAAGTAGACGCCACGTGGCCGAAGGGCCGCGGGTCCTCCGTCCGCCGCGGACGTCGTCATGCCCTCGACACCCTCGACGAAGCGGGTGGTGTCCCGGTAGGCGACGAAGGAATGCGGCAGTGACGCGCGTATCTCGGCGATGAGCGGATCGACCTCCGCCGCAGTGCCCTCGATGTCGATTACGGACGCGGTGAGCGCCGGATATTCGAGTGGCAGCGTCTTGACCGGCCCGAGGACAAGTGCGCGGGTGGGCGGTGCGGCCTCGCCGCGGCTCACCCGGTCGAGTCCCCGTGTCACCACAGCAAGCCGGGTCTGCTCGGTTCCGCGGTGCAGCCCGAGCGCACGGGCGAGGTACACCAGTGCGTCGAGCGCGAAGACGCGCGCCCTGTCGACGTCGGCCTCGGTGTCGACCGCCCAAAGGTAGAGGACATTCCACGCACCGCTTGGTCCACCGGCCTCCTGGAGTTCGCGGACGAGCCGGTCGAAGTCCTCGGTCGCTTCCGGGCGCAGACGGTAGGTGTCCTGGCCGGAACGCTCGAACGACGTCCCGGTCTCCACAGTGACGACGTGCTCTCCGACTTCTCGCAGGCGCGCGGTCCAGCGCTCTGCGATGCCGAGTCCGTCGGCGAAGACGAGCCAGCGTTCGCCGTGCTTCCCGGTGGTTGCCGCGGGGAGGGGGGCCTGTCGGAAGACCGGCTGGAAAAGGCGGGCCGCGGGCGCCGTCGCACCAGCGGACTTCCGCTCGATCCAGTAACGCTTGGTGTCGAAGGCGTACGTGGGCAGGGGTACGCGGCGTGGTGTGCGGTGTTCGTGGAGTGCGGCCCAGTTCACCGAGG
>NZ_JBSFDP010000079.1:0-4110 GCF_053593975.1 Streptomyces sp. NPDC002004 | reverse complement strand
TCGTCGCCGAGGGGGTCGCGGGCGGCGAGTTCCACTGCCCGGACCCGGTGTCGACGGCCCTGCGCCTCACGGCCTTCCTGGACGGCCTCGCCGTGACGACGGCGGACCCAGCAGAACAGCCACTGCACGAAGGGGAAGCCATGACAGCGACGACCGACGGAAGCACCGGAGCGGTACCGCCCCGCGCAGCCTCGGCCACCGAAAGCACGATCACGACCCCGGAGGCGGCCGGGACCCAGGACTCCGCCACGCGCGCCGTCCGGCGCGCCACCGACTTCCTGCTCGCCCGGCAGGACGCCGAGGGCTGGTGGAAGGGCGACCTCGAGACCAACGTCACCATGGACGCCGAGGACCTGCTGCTGCGTCAGTTCCTCGGCATCGGGGACGAGCGGACCACGCGCGCCGCCGCACTGTTCATCCGCGGCGAGCAGCGCGAGGACGGCACCTGGGCCACCTTCTACGGCGGGCCCGGCGAACTGTCCACCACCATCGAGGCGTACGTCGCGCTGCGTCTCGCCGGCGACAGCCCGGACGACCCCCACATGGCACGGGCGGCGGCCTGGATCCGCGAACACGGCGGCATCGCCGCGAGCCGCGTCTTCACCCGGATCTGGCTGGCCCTCTTCGGCTGGTGGAAGTGGGACGACCTGCCCGAACTCCCGCCGGAGCTCCTCTACTTCCCGAAGTGGTTCCCGCTCAACATCTACGACTTCGGCTGCTGGGCCCGGCAGACCATCGTGGCGCTCACCGTGGTCTCGGCGAAGCGCCCGGTGCGTCCCGCACCGTTCCCCCTCGACGAGCTGCACACCGATTCCCGCGACCCCAACCCCGCCCGGCCGCTCGCCCCGCTCGCCAGCTGGGACGGCGTCTTCCAGCGCCTCGACAGGGCGCTCCACGCCTACCACCGGGTCGCACCGCGCCGCCTGCGCAGGGCCGCGATGAACACGGCGGCCCGCTGGATCATCGAGCGGCAGGAGAACGACGGATGCTGGGGCGGCATCCAGCCGCCCGCCGTGTACTCGATCATCGCGCTGCACCTGCTCGGCTACGACCTCGAACACCCCGTGCTGCGCGCCGGCCTGGAATCCCTCGACCGGTACGCCGTGTGGCGCGAGGACGGCGCCCGGATGATCGAGGCGTGCCAGTCACCCGTCTGGGACACCTGCCTCGCCACCATCGCGCTCGCGGACGCTGGGCTGCCCGCCGACCATCCGCAGCTGGTGAAGGCAGCCGACTGGATGCTCGGCGAGCAGGTCGTGCGCCCCGGTGACTGGGCCGTCCGCAGGCCTCGGCTCACCCCGGGAGGCTGGGCGTTCGAGTTCCACAACGACAACTACCCCGACATCGACGACACCGCCGAGGTCGTCCTCGCACTGCGCCGAGTCCGGCACCCCGACCCGGAGCAGGTCGACAACGCCATCGCGCGGGGCGTGAAGTGGAATCTCGGCATGCAGTCGAAGAACGGCGCCTGGGGCGCCTTCGACGTCGACAACACCAGCCCCTTCCCCAACCGGCTGCCGTTCTGCGACTTCGGCGAGGTCATCGACCCGCCGTCCGCCGACGTCACCGCCCACGTCGTCGAGATGCTCGCCGTCGAGGGCCACGCCCACGACCCGCGCACCCGGCGCGGTATCGAGTGGCTGCTCGCCGAGCAGGAGCACAACGGCTCCTGGTTCGGCCGCTGGGGCGTCAACTACGTCTACGGCACCGGATCCGTCGTCCCCGCGCTCACCGCCGCGGGACTGCCCGCCGCACACCCGGCGATCCGCCGGGCCGTGACCTGGCTGGAGTCCGTGCAGAACGACGACGGCGGCTGGGGCGAGGACCTGCGCTCCTACAAGTACGCCGAGGAGTGGAGCGGCCGCGGAGCCTCCACCGCGTCCCAGACCGCCTGGGCGCTGCTCGCGCTGCTCGCCGCGGGTGAGCGCGAGTCCAAGGCCGTCGAGCGGGCCGTCGCCTGGCTCGCCGAGACCCAGAAGGCCGACGGGAGCTGGGACGAGCCGTACTTCACCGGCACCGGCTTCCCCTGGGACTTCTCCATCAACTACCACCTCTACCGCCAGGTCTTCCCGCTCACCGCGCTCGGCCGGTACGTCCACGGAGAGCCCTTCCCGACCAAGGGGAGCTGATGGCCGCAACCCCGGCAGCCGGTGCGACACCGGGCCCCGCTCCGCTGCTGATCGCCTGCGCGCTCGGCATCGAACGGCTGGCCCTGCGCAGCGGCGGCCGCAGGGGTGAGCCCGGCGCCCTGCGGGTGCTGCGCACCGGCATGGGCCCCCGGGCGGCCGAGCGGGCCGTCGCCCGGGTCCTCGGCGACCCCTCCTGGCAGGACGCGGCGGTCCTCGCGACCGGATTCTGTGCGGGGCTCGCACCCGGCATGCACCCCGGTGACGTGGTCGTCGCCGAGGAGACCCGCGACCCGCACGGCACCACGGTGTGCAACGGCACCGACCTGCTGGTCCGGGAACTGGCCAGGGTGCTGCCGGGCCGCACCGTGCACACCGGCCCGCTCACCGGCTCCGGACACGTCGTCCGCGGCCCGGAACGGGCCGACCTGCTGGCCACCGGCGCGATCGCGGTGGACATGGAGTCCGCGGCGACGCTCCTCGGCGCCCTGCGCGCGGGCCGGCGCCCGGTTGCGGCCGTCCGGGTGGTCGTGGACGCTCCTGAACATGAACTCGTCCGTATCGGGACGGTGCGCGGTGGAATATCTGCTTTCCGCGTTCTTCGTGCCCTGATTCCCGCTTTCTGTGAGTGGCACCGTAATGTGATGCTCCCCCGGAGGTGAGCCAGATGGCCATGCCGCTGCGTCAGTCCGTCAAAGTAGCCACGTACCTCTTTGAACAGAAGCTCCGCAAGCGGGACAAGTTTCCGCTGATCGTGGAGCTGGAGCCGCTGTTCGCGTGCAATCTGAAATGCGAGGGCTGCGGAAAGATCCAGCACCCGGCCGGAGTGCTCAAGCAGCGCATGCCGGTGGCCCAGGCTGTGGGGGCCGTCCTGGAATCCGGTGCCCCGATGGTGTCGATCGCGGGCGGCGAGCCGCTGATGCATCCGCAGATCGACGAAATCGTCCGGCAGTTGGTGGCGCGGAAGAAGTACGTCTTCCTGTGCACGAACGCCATGCTGCTCCGCAAGAAGATGGAGCAGTTCACCCCTTCGCCGTATTTCGCGTTCGCCGTGCACATCGACGGCCTGCGCGAGCGGCACGACGAGTCCGTGGCGAAGGAGGGGGTGTTCGACGAGGCGGTGACGGCCATCAAGGAGGCCAAGCGGCACGGCTTCCGGGTCACCACCAATTCGACCTTCTTCAACACGGACACCCCGCAGACCGTCATCGAGGTGCTGAACTACCTCAACGACGACCTGAAGGTCGACGAGATGATGATCTCGCCCGCCTACGCCTACGAGAAGGCGCCCGACCAGGAGCACTTCCTCGGCGTCGAACAGACCCGGGAGCTGTTCAAGAAGGCGTTCGCCGGCGGCAACCGGCGGCGCTGGCGGCTGAACCACTCGCCGCTGTTCCTCGATTTCCTCGAGGGGAAGGTCGACTTCCCGTGCACCGCGTGGGCGATCCCGAACTACTCCCTCTTCGGCTGGCAGAGGCCCTGCTACCTGATGAGCGACGGATACGTCCCCACCTACCGGGAACTCATCGAGGAGACCGACTGGGACGCGTACGGCCGCGGCCGGGACCCACGCTGCGCCAACTGCATGGCGCACTGCGGCTACGAGCCGACAGCCGTGCTCGCCACCATGGGCTCCCTGAAGGAGTCGCTGCGCGCGATGCGTGAGACGGTCTCCGGAAGCAACGGGTGACGTCATGACCGCCGTTCCTCCGGGCGTCCCCGAGGTACCGGTCCGGCCGATCGCGCAGCGCCGTGTCTCGCGGCGGATCCAGGTCGGACCGGTGGCGGTCGGGGGCGAGGCCCCGGTGTCGGTGCAGTCGATGACGACGACGCGCACGTCGGACATCGGAGCCACGCTCCAGCAGATCGCCGAGCTGACCGCGTCCGGTTGCCAGATCGTCCGGGTGGCCTGCCCCACCCAGGACGACGCGGACGCGCTGGCCACCATCGCCCGCAAGTCGCAGATCCCGGTGATCGCGGACAT
>NZ_JBSFDP010000078.1:0-3390 GCF_053593975.1 Streptomyces sp. NPDC002004 | reverse complement strand
GTAGCTCATGGGTGGAACGTTGATTATTCGGCCGGTTTCACGGGTCGGAGGCTGCAAGTACTGCTCGTAAGAGCGTGGAACGCATGATCTCCGGACGGGAGCCGGCCGGGCACGCTGTTGGGTATCTGAAGGTACGGCCGATACGGCTGCCTTCAGTGCCGGCCCCAGTGCACTCACTGGTTTTTCCAGTGGGGTGATGGGTGGTTGGTCGTTGTTTGAGAACTGCACAGTGGACGCGAGCATCTGTGGCCAAGTTTTTAAGGGCGCACGGTGGATGCCTTGGCACCAGGAACCGATGAAGGACGTGGGAGGCCACGATAGTCCCCGGGGAGTCGTCAACCAGGCTTTGATCCGGGGGTTTCCGAATGGGGAAACCCGGCAGTCGTCATGGGCTGTCACCCATACCTGAACACATAGGGTATGTGGAGGGAACGCGGGGAAGTGAAACATCTCAGTACCCGCAGGAAGAGAAAACAACCGTGATTCCGGGAGTAGTGGCGAGCGAAACTGGATGAGGCCAAACCGTATGCGTGTGAGACCCGGCAGGGGTTGCGTATACGGGGTTGTGGGATCTCTCTTCTGTCGTCTGCCGGCGACAGGACGAGTCAGAAACCGTTGATGTAGGCGAAGGACATGCGAAAGGTCCGGCGTAGAGGGTAAGACCCCCGTAGTCGAAACGTCAGCGGCTCGTTTGAGAGACACCCAAGTAGCACGGGGCCCGAGAAATCCCGTGTGAATCTGGCGGGACCACCCGCTAAGCCTAAATATTCCCTGGTGACCGATAGCGGATAGTACCGTGAGGGAATGGTGAAAAGTACCGCGGGAGCGGAGTGAAATAGTACCTGAAACCGTGTGCCTACAAGCCGTGGGAGCGTCGGAACGTGCTTGCACGTTCTCGTGACTGCGTGCCTTTTGAAGAATGAGCCTGCGAGTTTGCGGTGTGTTGCGAGGTTAACCCGTGTGGGGAAGCCGTAGCGAAAGCGAGTCCGAATAGGGCGGTGGAGTAGCACGCTCAAGACCCGAAGCGGAGTGATCTAGCCATGGGCAGGTTGAAGCGGAGGTAAGACTTCGTGGAGGACCGAACCCACCAGGGTTGAAAACCTGGGGGATGACCTGTGGTTAGGGGTGAAAGGCCAATCAAACTCCGTGATAGCTGGTTCTCCCCGAAATGCATTTAGGTGCAGCGTCGTGTGTTTCTTGCCGGAGGTAGAGCACTGGATAGGCGATGGGCCCTACCGGGTTACTGACCTTAGCCAAACTCCGAATGCCGGTAAGTGAGAGCGCGGCAGTGAGACTGTGGGGGATAAGCTCCATGGTCGAGAGGGAAACAGCCCAGAGCATCGACTAAGGCCCCTAAGCGTACGCTAAGTGGGAAAGGATGTGGAGTCGCACAGACAACCAGGAGGTTGGCTTAGAAGCAGCCACCCTTGAAAGAGTGCGTAATAGCTCACTGGTCTAGTGATTCCGCGCCGACAATGTAGCGGGGCTCAAGCGTACCGCCGAAGTCGTGTCATTGACGCATAGAGCCCTAACGGGTGTGTTGATGGGTAGGGGAGCGTCGTGTGCCGGGTGAAGCAGCACCGGAAGGTAGTTGTGGACGGTTCACGAGTGAGAATGCAGGCATGAGTAGCGATACAAGAGTGAGAAACTCTTGCGCCGATTGACTAAGGGTTCCTGGGTCAAGCTGATCTGCCCAGGGTAAGTCGGGACCTAAGGCGAGGCCGACAGGCGTAGTCGATGGATAACCGGTTGATATTCCGGTACCCGCTGTGAAGCGTCAAACATTGAATCCAGTGATGCTAAGCCCGTGAAGCCGCCCTGATCTCTTCGGAGTTGAGGGGAGTGGTGGAGCCGGTGACCCGAGCTGGTAGTAGGTGAGTGATGGGGTGACGCAGGAAGGTAGTCCATCCCGGGCGGTGGTTGTCCCGGGGTAAGGGTGTAGGACGTCAGGTAGGTAAATCCGCCTGGCATGTGTCTGAGACCTGATGCCGAGCCGATTGTGGTGAAGTGGATGATCCTATGCTGTCGAGAAAAGCCTCTAGCGAGTTTCATGGCGGCCCGTACCCTAAACCGACTCAGGTGGTCAGGTAGAGAATACCGAGGCGTTCGGGTGAACTATGGTTAAGGAACTCGGCAAAATGCCCCCGTAACTTCGGGAGAAGGGGGGCCATTCCTGGTGACGGAACTTGCTTCCTGAGCTGGGGGTGGCCGCAGAGACCAGCGAGAAGCGACTGTTTACTAAAAACACAGGTCCGTGCGAAGCCGTAAGGCGATGTATACGGACTGACGCCTGCCCGGTGCTGGAACGTTAAGGGGACCGGTTAGCTCACTTTCGGGTGGGCGAAGCTGAGAACTTAAGCGCCAGTAAACGGCGGTGGTAACTATAACCATCCTAAGGTAGCGAAATTCCTTGTCGGGTAAGTTCCGACCTGCACGAATGGCGTAACGACTTCTCGACTGTCTCAACCATAGGCCCGGTGAAATTGCACTACGAGTAAAGATGCTCGTTTCGCGCAGCAGGACGGAAAGACCCCGGGACCTTTACTACAGTTTGATATTGGTGTTCGGTTCGGCTTGTGTAGGATAGCTGGGAGACTGTGAAGCATGCACGCCAGTGTGTGTGGAGTCGTCGTTGAAATACCAGTCTGGTCGTGCTGGATGTCTAACCTGGGTCCGTGATCCGGATCAGGGACAGTGTCTGATGGGTAGTTTAACTGGGGCGGTTGCCTCCTAAAGAGTAACGGAGGCGCCCAAAGGTTCCCTCAGCCTGGTTGGCAATCAGGTGTTGAGTGTAAGTGCACAAGGGAGCTTGACTGTGAGACCGACGGGTCGAGCAGGGACGAAAGTCGGGACTAGTGATCCGGCGGTGGCTTGTGGAAGCGCCGTCGCTCAACGGATAAAAGGTACCCCGGGGATAACAGGCTGATCTTCCCCAAGAGTCCATATCGACGGGATGGTTTGGCACCTCGATGTCGGCTCGTCGCATCCTGGGGCTGGAGTCGGTCCCAAGGGTTGGGCTGTTCGCCCATTAAAGCGGTACGCGAGCTGGGTTTAGAACGTCGTGAGACAGTTCGGTCCCTATCCGCTGTGCGCGTAGGAATATTGAGAAGGGCTGTCCCTAGTACGAGAGGACCGGGACGGACGAACCTCTGGTGTGCCAGTTGTTCTGCCAAGGGCATGGCTGGTTGGCTACGTTCGGGAGGGATAACCGCTGAAAGCATCTAAGCGGGAAGCCTGCTTCGAGATGAGTATTCCCACCTCCTTGAGAGGGTAAGGCTCCCAGTAGACGACTGGGTTGATAGGCCGGATCTGGAAGCACCGTGAGGTGTGAAGGTGACCGGTACTAATAGGCCGAGGGCTTGTCCTCAGTTGCTCGCGTCCACTGTGTTG
>NZ_JBSFDP010000077.1:0-5585 GCF_053593975.1 Streptomyces sp. NPDC002004 | reverse complement strand
GCGTTCAACCCGTGGGACCGGACGAAGATCGGTACGGTCGGCCAGCCGCTGCCCGGTTCGGCCGGCCCCTGCGGGCGGCGGGCCGGCCGCACGGGGGCGAGTCACCCTTGCGAGAGTGGCTTGCCCTGTCGGGGCGTGGGGCGGTGCGGCCCCGCGGAATGGGGGAGTGGGGGCAGGGAGGGCTCACGCAACCAGGCGTCGAAGAGTCCGTCGAGGGGTGAGGCCGTGTACCGCTGGGCGTGCGAGGTGAAGTCGGCGGTGGTCACGGTGCCGTGGCGATGCCTGCTGGTCCAGTCCTTGAGCATGCGGAAGAAGGGGTCCTCCCCCAGGGCGCGGCGCAGTGCATGGACCGTCAGCCCTCCTCGTTCGTACAGTCGGTCGTCGAACATCAGCTGCTTGCCCGGGTCGGCCAGCAGCAGGTCCTGCGGAAGCACGGTCAGCGCTTGGTGCGCGGCGGCGGCGTGAGCGGCCACCGTTGTGCCTCCGCTCCGCTCCGACCACAGCCACTCCGCGTACTTGGCAAAACCCTCGTTGAGCCAGATGTGCTGCCAGTCGGCGACGGAGAGGCTGTTACCGAACCACTGGTGCGCCAGTTCATGGGCGATCAGGCGTTCCGAGCTGCGTGCGCCGTCGAGGTGGTTGGTGCCGAAGGTTGCCATGCCCTGGGCCTCCACCGGGATGGTCAGTTCCTCGTCGGCGACCACGACCGCGTACTCCCCGAAGGGGTATGTCCCGAACACCTCCTCGAAGAACTGCATGATGCGGGTCTGTCGAGCGAAGTCCACGGTGAATTGCGGCAGCAGCCGTGCGGGCACATAGGCCGTCTGCGGCACCGCCGTGTGCCGTCCGTCCACCGGCGCCGGGGCGGTGAGGGGTACAGCCGTGTATTTGCCGAGGGAGACGGTCACCAGGTACGTGGAGGTGGGGGCCGACTGCTCGTACACCCACGTGGTGCTGCTTGCCCGGGTGGTACGGGCGAGCAGCCGGCCGCCGACAATCGCGGTGTACGCGGAGGGAGTGGTGATCGACACCCGGTAGGACGCCTTGTCGGCCGGCCGGTCGTTGCAGGGGTACCACGACGGTGCACCGACCGGCTGGCTGGCCACCAGCGCACCGTCGGTCAGCTCCTCCCAGCCCAGGCCGCCCCACGGGCTGCGCACCGGCTTGGGGTTGCCGGTGTAGCGCACCTCGACGGTGAAGGCCGTGCCCGGGACGAGTGCACGTGCTGGCCGGATGCGCAGCTTGCCCGCCCGGTGGGTGTAGCGCGCGGTGCGGCTGTCCACCAGCACCCGCTGAATCCTGAACGCGGCCAGGTCGAGTGAGATCTCCTCCAGTGGCGCGGGACCGGCCATCCCGCTGAGGCGGGCCGAGCCGCTGAGCCGGTTGGACATCGGCCGGTAGTCCAGGTCGAGCTCGTAGCGGAGGATCCGGTAGCGGGTGTCACCGTGATCCGGGAAGTACGGGTCCGTACCGGGAGCGGAGAACTGCTGGGGATTCACCAGGCTCCCTCCTCCCGGACAGCGGGCTCATCGTGCATGGTCGCGTCGTGCCTCATTCTCGCCAGGCCTCGATCGGGTTGCCCAGCCATCGGGAGTCCTCCGGGACGGATTCCGCGCCCATCGCCAGGGATGCCGGCCCGACAGTGCTGCGCGCCCCGAGCGTGCTGCCGGGCAACACGATGCCGCCGGGGCCGAGCGTGGCACCCTCACGGAGAACCACGCTGTTCATCCGGATGATGCGATCGTGAAAGAGGTGGGTCTGCAGCACACATCCCCGGTTGACGCTCACCCCGTCCTCGAGGGTGACCAGGTCCGCTTCCGGCAGCCAGTAGGTCTCGCACCACACACCCCGGCCGACGGTGGCTCCCAGGGCCCGCAGCCAGAGGTTCATGCACGGTGTGCCCGGCACCGCACCGATCAGCCACGGCACGGCCAGCACCTCGACGAACGTGTCGGCGAGCTCCGCACGCCACACGAAGCCGCTCCAGAGAGGGTGTTCTCCGGGCCGGAAGCGGCCCACCAGCAACCACTTGGCACCGATGGACACCCCGCAGGCGGCGCTCCCCGCAGCCAGCAGCACCAGGCCGGACAGCAGTGCCGCCACGACCGGTGAGCCACGTCCGGACAGGAGGGCGAGCGCGGCCAGCACCAGCAGGCCAAGGGCGGCGGAGACCAGTACCGGCAGAAGCCGGCACCCTTCGACCAGTCCTCGGCCCCAGAGCAGCCGGGACGGCGGATCGTAGGTCCGGCGGTGATCCGTGGTGTCGGCCGATCGCGGCAGACGCATGGGCGGCATCCCCAGGTAGGAGCTGCCCTTCTTCGCCTTCTTCGGAGTGGCGGACAGCACCCCCACCAGCCCCCGATCCGGGACGGCGCGCCCCTGCGCGGTCATGCCGGAGTTGCCGAGGAAGGCCCGCTCGCCGATCTCGGCCGCACCGATCCGCAGCCACCCGCCCCCCAGTTCGTACGGGGCGAGCAGGGTGTCATCGGCCACGAAGGCCCCGTCGCGCACCGTGGTGAAACTGGGCAGCGCCAGCACCGTGGAGACCTCGACGCGCCTGCCGACCTTCATCCCCAGGATGCGCAGCCAGACCGGAGTGATGAGGCCGGCGTAGAGCGGAAAGAGCGTGTCGCGGGCCAGATCCATGAGCTGGCTGACGGTCCAGGCCTGCCAGCCGATCCGACCGTGCAGCGGGTGCCAGCCCGGATGCAGACCACGGCTCAGCAACCGGACGGCGACGACCAGCAGAGCGGCGTACGCCAGCCCGAAGGCCAAGGTGGCGGGCACGAGCGCGACGAGTGCTCCGCGTACGGCGTCACCGAGACCGTCCCCCGCATGGACGAAGCACCCCGCCACCGCCAGTGCCGGGATACCCGCCAGCACGTGCATCAGCTCCAGCGCCGGGCCGCTCAGGCCGAACAGGGTCGCCCACCGGGCCCGGCGCGGGGGACGCCGTTTGGGCCACCGCCGTTCGGCCTTGCCCAGCTTGACGGCGGGCGCACCGCCCCAGCTCTGGCCGGTCGGCACCCGGCCGTTGACGACGGAACCGGGAGCGACCTGAGCCCGCTTGCCCACCCGGGCGCCGGGGAGGAGCGTGCTGCGGATCCCGACCACCGCGCCGGAGCCGATCTTCACCGGACCGACCTCCAGTCGGTCCCCGTCGAGCCAGTAGCCGGACAGGTCCACCTCCGGCTCGATGGCACACCCCCGGCCCAGCTTGAGCATCCCGGTGACCGGCGGCAGCGAGTGCAGATCCACATCCGGCCCGATACGCGCGCCCAACGCACGGCCGTAGCGGACCAGCCAAGCCCCGGACAGGCAGACGGCCCCGCTCAGCTCCGCGAGGCGCTCCGCGGTCCACAGTCGCAGATGGACATGTCCGCCGCGGGGGTAGCTGCCCGGCCGCAGTCCCCGAAGCAGCAGCCGTGCCCCGCCCGCTGCTATCGCCAGCCTGCCCGGTGGGCTGAAGAACAGCAGGACACCCGCCGCCACCCACCACCAAGAAGCCGTCGGCGCCCACGGATAGCTGCCGTACCACGCCAGCACATTGCCCAGAGTCAGCAGCCCGAGCATCCAGCGCAGTCCGACCAGGGTGAAGAGCGGTAGCACCAGGAGCATCTGCCCGACCTTGGCCCGTGCCGGGACGGGCTTCACGCGGCGAGGCCCGCTTGCGCCCTGCTCCGAACGCTCCAGCAGTCGGGCCATCTTGCGCAGGCTGGGGTGCTGGTAGACGTCGCGGACGGCGGTGGCCGGGTAGCGAGTGCGGAGCAGAGTGGTGAGCTGGGCGGCGGCAAGGCTGCCGCCGCCGATCGCGAAGAAGTCGTCCCGGGAGTCGGTGACCGGCACACCGAGGATCTCGCGCCACTGCTCGGCCAGCCACGCCTCGGTGCCGTTGAACTGCCCGGCCGAATCTGCGGCACCGGGGTCAGGCCCTGCCGTCCGCGGCAGCGGCCAGGGTAACGCGGCCCGGTCCACCTTGCCGGAGGTGCGGGTGGGCAGGACGTCGACGGGGGCGAGCAACGGCACCAGGGCGGCGGGCAACTGGGCACGCAGCCGCTCCACGGCCTTCGTGCGGTCCCAGCCTTCCTGGGTCACCACATAGCCGACCAGCAGGGGATTGCCACCGCGTGCCGTCCGGACGGCGGCAGCGGCACCGCTCACACCGGGCAGCGCCTGCAGGGCCGCGTCCACCTCACCGAGCTCGATCCGCCGGCCACCGAGCTTGACCTGCTCGTCGTCCCGGCCCAGGAACACCAGACCGTCGGGTTCGGCCCGTACGAGATCACCGCTGCGGTATGCCCTGTGCCAACCGAGCGACTCCAACGGACGGTACTTCTCGGCGTCCTTGTCGCGATCCAGGTAACGCGCCAGTCCGACGCCGCCGATGACCAGCTCACCACTCCCGCCCATGGCGACCGGGGTCCCGGCCTCGTCCACCACGGCCAGCTCCCAGCCGTCCAACGGCAGGCCGATCCTGACCTCGCCTTCCCCGGTCAGCAGACTGGCGCAGGTGACCACGGTCGCCTCGGTCGGACCGTAGGTGTTCCAGACCTCCCGCCCCTCGGTGACCAGCCGCTCCACCAATTCGGGCGGACACGGCTCGCCGCCGAAGACCAGCAGCCGCACCTCGTTGAGCGCCTCGGCCGGCCACAACGCGGCGAGCGTGGGCACCGTGGACACGACCGTGATGTCCTGCTCGGCGAGCCAGGGGCCGAGACCTGCTCCGCCACGTACCTGGGAACGCGTCACGGGCACCAGACAGGCACCATGCCGCCAGGCGAGCCACATCTCCTCGCACGAGGCATCGAAGGCGACGGAAAGACCGGCCATCACCCGGTCACCCGGGCCGATCGGCTCGTCCCGGAGGAAGACCGCGGCCTCGGCGTCGACGAAGGCGGCTGCGCTGCGGTGGCTGACGGCGACGCCTTTGGGCCTCCCGGTCGAACCGGAGGTGAAGATGATCCAGGCGTCATCCGCGGGGCCCGGGCGGCACCGACGGCCGGTGGCGCCGGGGCCCGTCAAGGTGAGACGCCGCCCGGCCTCCAGCACGGCGCTCACCCCCGCTTCACCGAATACCAGATCCGCCCGCTCGTCCGGGTCCTCCGCGTCGACCGGTACATACGCCGCCCCCGCGGCGAGTACAGCCAGAATGCAGACGTAGAGGTCATTGGTGCCGGAGGGCAGCCGCACCCCGACGCGGTCGCCCACGCCGATCCCGGCCGACGCCAGTCGGCCTCGTAGTTCATCGACCTCACCGATGAGTTCCAGGTAGCTCAGCGAGGTCCATCCGTCGTCCAGGGCCGGCTCGTGCGGATGGATCAGGACGGTGGCGTCCAGCACGTCCACGAGTGTCCGCGCAGCGGGGGCCGTACTTCCGCCGAATACCGCGCGAGGGGGGTTGGCGATCACGCCAACGAGATCCTGCGTCCGCACCCTGCGCCCCGACACCAGCTCAACCATGCGTCCCTCGTCCCTGTCCCCCTTCCACCGCCGAGCGGGACGGGGGGACCGGGTGGCGTGCAGCGGCAGCGAGGCGATCAGCAGCGCCGGTACGCCGAGGGGCTCGTCGCTGGGTGTCGGGGCGT
>NZ_JBSFDP010000076.1:0-5796 GCF_053593975.1 Streptomyces sp. NPDC002004 | reverse complement strand
CCGTCCTGGTCGGGTACGGCGTCGCCCAGGGTTCGACCAAGCGCCGGCCCAGGAAGGACCGGCCGGCACCGGCCGCGCCCACCGCGCCCCCGGCCTACGCCGACCTGACCTCCGAGCGGGCTGTTCGAACCCGCCCAGCTCATTCGCTCGTTCCCCGAGGCACTGCGCAAGCTGCACCCGCGCATCCTGGTGAAGAACCCCGTGCTCTTCGTCGTCTCGGTCGGCGCGGTCCTCACCACCCTGTCGGCGTTACTGCACCCGGCCGTCTTCACCTGGGTCATCAGTCTGTGGCTGTGGCTGACGGTCGTCTTCGCCAATCTTGCCGAGGCCGTCGCCGAGGGCCGCGGCAAGGCGCAGGCCGAGTCGTTGCGCAGGGCCCGTACCGACACCGTGGCGCTAAGACTCCTGCATTGGAGCTACGGCACCAACCCGGCCACCGCCCGCACGGAGGCCGTCGCCGCGACAGACCTCAAGCCGCTGGACGTCGTACTCGTCGGGGCGGGCGAGCTGATCCCGGCGGACGGCGACGTCATCGACGGCGTGGCGGCGGTGGACGAATCCGCGGTAACCGGTGAGTCGGCCCCGGTGATCCGGGAGTCCGGCGGGGACCGCAGCGGCGTCACGGGCGGTACGACGGTCCTGTCCGACCGGATCGTCGTACGGGTCAGCGCTCGCCCCGGTCACAGCTTCCTGGACCGGATGATCGCCCTGGTGGAGGGCGCCGCCCGGCAGAAGACGCCGAACGAGATAGCCCTGAACATCCTGCTGGCTTCCCTCACGATCATCTTCCTCCTGGTCGTGGTCACGCTCCAACCGATGGGTGAGTACGCCGACGCCGCCCAGTCGACGACCGTGCTGGTGGCACTCCTCGTCACACTCATCCCGACCACTATCGGCGCCCTGCTCTCCGCGATCGGCATCGCCGGCATGGATCGGCTGGTGCAGCGCAACGTGCTCGCCATGTCGGGCCGTGCGGTCGAGGCGGCGGGAGATGTGAACACCCTGTTGCTCGACAAGACCGGCACCATCACCCTGGGCAACCGTGAGGCCGTCGCCTTCGTCCCGCTGCCGGGGATCGACGAACGGCAGCTCGCCGACGCGGCCCAGCTGTCCTCGCTGACCGACGGGACACCGGAGGGCCGCTCAGTCGTCGTCCTCGCCAAGAACCGCTACGGACTCCGGGCACCCACCGAGGGTGAGCTGGCGAACACCCGCTGGGTGCCGTTCAGTGCGCAGACCCGGATGAGCGGGGTCAACCTGCGCTGGGACAACGGAGCCGTCTGCGCCATCCGCAAGGGCGCCGCCCAGCAGGTCATCGACTGGGTGCAGATGTACGGCGGCCAGGTGCCGTCCGAGGCACGGCTGTACGCCGACGCCGTGGCCGCCGGCGGCGGTACGCCCCTGCTGGTGGCGGTGCACGACTGGAACGGACCGCGTGTCCTCGGCCTGATCCACCTCAAGGACGTCGTGAAGCACGGCATCCGCGAACGCTTCGCCGAACTCCGCCGCATGGGCATCCGTACAGTGATGATCACAGGTGACAACCCACTGACCGCGAAGGCGATCGCCGAAGAAGCGGGCGTGGACGACTACTTGGCCGAGGCAGCCCCCGAGGACAAACTCGCCCTGATCAAGCGCGAACAGGAGGGCGGCAAGCTGGTCGCCATGACCGGCGACGGTACGAACGACGCCCCGGCTCTCGCACAGGCGGACGTCGGAGTCGCCATGAACACGGGGACATCAGCCGCGAAGGAGGCCGGCAACATGGTCGATCTCGACTCCAACCCGACCAAGCTCCTCGACATCGTCGAGATCGGCAAGCAGCTCCTCATCACCCGTGGGGCCTTGACCACGTTCTCCATCACGAATGACGTGGCCAAGTACTTCGCCATCATTCCGGCGATGTTCGCGGGTTCCTACCCGGGCCTGGAGTCGCTGAACGTGATGGGCCTGCACAGCCCGACCTCCGCGATCACATCGGCGATCATCTTCAACGCGCTGATCATCATCGCGTTGATCCCGCTCGCCCTGCGCGGCGTGCGGTACACCCCGTCCTCCGCCCATGACCTGCTGCGCCGCAACCTGCTCGTCTACGGCCTCGGTGGCCTCGTGCTGCCCTTCGTGGGCATCAAGCTGATCGACCTGCTGATCACGCAGGTGCCCGGCCTCGGCTGAGACGCGCCGATGTCCTGGCTCACCGTCCGGAACCGTATGCCCACGTCAGAGCCCCGTAAGGGAAGGCTGTTTCGGCTTGCCCGGGATGTGCGGTACGGGTTCCATTGACCTCGTGAACAGCGCCTGGCTCCTGTTCGACCGACCGCGGAGTCCCGCTCGGCCGTCACGTCGTGAGCCACGCTGACCGGAAGCGCCCGCGTCCCACCGACGCCGCATTCCGTGACCCGAGAGGGCGCCGTGTTCAACTCCGGCGCCCCCTCGTCCCGCCTTCTCCACCGCGCATCCACCGCCTCTGACCCGGCGGCGTCGACGTGCCCGCACCCCGGAACGGATCATGTCCAACTCCACCCTTTCCCCCCTGTCCGGCCGCACCGTCCTGGTCACCGGCGCCACCTCCGGCATCGGCTACGAGACCGCCCGGCAGCTCGCCGAACGCGGCGCCACCGTGCTGCTGCACGGCCGTACCGCCGAGGAGACGCAGGCCGCCGCCGACCGTCTCATCACCACAGCCAACGTGAAGACGCACCAACTGGCCGCCTACTTCGCCGACTTCGCCCACCTCGAGGAGGTCGAGGCCCTCGCCCGCACGGTGGTCACCGCCCACCCGCACCTGGACGTCCTCGTCAACAACGCGGGCATGGCCGCCCCGGAACGCCACACCGTCACCGCCGACGGCAACGAGATCGCCTTCCAGGTCAACTTCCTCGCCCACTACCTCCTCACCTGCCTGCTTGAACCGGCCCTGACCAGTGACCCGGGCGGCCGAGTTGTCAACGTCTCCTCCTCCCTGCACCGCACGGCATCCATCCAGTGGGCCGACCCCAACCGGGCCCGCCGCTACTCCCGACTCGCCGCCTACGCCCAGTCCCAGCTGGCGCTGACGGTGTTCGCGGCCGACCCGCGCGTCACCGCCGTCTCCATCAACCCGGGCGTGTGCGACACCGCCCTGCTGCCGCTCTACGCCCACGAGGGCGTCTCCGCGGCCGAGGGCGCCGCACACGTCGTCCGGCTGTGCGACCCGGCCGTCGAAATCGTCAACGGCGCCTACTACGACCGCGACGAGCCCGCCCCGGCCGCGACCGAGGACCGCACCGTCAAGCGCCTGACCAAGCTGGCCGCCCTGCTGGTCGGCCACACCACCTGAAAAACGTTCACGAGCAAAGGAGTTGACGCACATGTCCAAGCGCGCCCGCAAGAAGAGGGCCCGTCGCAAGAAGAAGGCCAACCACGGCAGCAAGGCCGGTCAGAGCTGACGACGAACGAGGGCGGCCGGCCCACGCCGTCTGCCTCAGGGGGCGGGCGACGCGGAGCGCTCCCCGTCGCCCGCCCCATCCGTATCCCATTCCCACCCCAGAGGCATCGATGATCGAGATCTCGCCGCCGGACCCGCGGGCGCTCGCACGCTGGTTCCCCACCCGATCCCCCGGCCCCGCCACGATCGGCGAACACGTGCTGGCCACGGGCATCGGCCGTTGGTGGGCCGACCGGCCCGTCCAGCCGCGCACGGTCGCCGTCTCCTGCGCCGGCCACGTCGTACTGCGTGGCAGCCCGGAGGAACTCACACCGACTCTCCTCGCCTCTCTGGCCGGCAACCGCGTCGAAGCACCCGCGCGCTTCCTGCCCGCCCTCGGCGCCGCCTTCCAGCGGCTCACCCCGTGGGAGCGGATGATCTGGACCCTCCAGGCCAGGCCTCAGTCCGTCACCGTCCCGCACGCGGTGACCGTACGGCACCTGAAGCCGGCGGACGCCGACGCCGTGCACGCCCTCGGCCCCGACGCGTCCTGGCTGTCGGCCAGCTGGGGCGGCCCACGCGACCTCGCCGCCTCGGGCCACGCCTGGGCCGCAGTGGGCCGTACCGGCCGCATCCTCGCGGTGGCCTGCACGTATTTCCGCGGTGCCGGCTACGAGGACGTGGCCGTCTACACCGTCCCCGACCGCAGACGCCACCACCTCGCCCTGGCCTGTATCACCTCCCTGTGCGCGGACATCACCTCCCGCGGTCACACGCCCAGCTGGAACTGCTCGGTCCACAACCGCGCCGGCCGACTCCTGGCCTGGAACGCCGGTTTCCGACTGGTCCGCGAATACGTCCACTACGCGACGGGGGGCGCGGTGTCACAGCATCGGCTCAGCGCCTGAGGTCTGTTGCGAAGGTCCCGTCGGATGGCTCGCCGACACACGGCGCTCGGTCCTGGCAGCCCCGGGCATACCGCCTTGAGGACAGGGCGTCTCGTCGTCAGCGGTGTCGAGTCCGTTCGGCCTGACCGGCGGGCCGCCGAAGCCGGGGGACTCGCAGCGGTGAGCGGCCGACCTGGGTGGGCCTCTCCCGCCCGAGGGGATGGCGGACAAGGTCCGCCGGGATGCCCAGCAGGCAGCAGCTGACCTCGCGTGGTTGAAGATGATCGTTCCCGATGCGGCCGGCCCCGACGTGGTGGCCGGGACGGTGACCATCTGGTCCCACGACACCGGTGACGGGCCGATCTCCGAGATCGGTTGGATGGTTCTGCCTGAATTCCAGGGACAGGGGTTGGGCAGACGCGCCGTCCGTGCCCTGCTGGAACAGGCCCGGGACCAAGACCGCTGGGGCCTCGTGCATGCCTTCCCGGCAACGAACAACGCAGCCTCGAACGGCATCTGCCGTTCCGTCGGCTTCAGACTCCTCTCCCAAGTGGAGATGACCTTCGCAGAGCGGGTTCTCAAGACCAACCACTGGGTCGTGGATCCGGCAAGGGATGTGACCTCGTGACGGCGGTCCCGATGCCCCGTTCGGTTGCCGGCGAAGGTCAGCCGGCGGCTGCCTGCTCCGCCAGGGCCTTGGTGCGGGCGAGCCGGTAGGACTCGGTGCCGGTGCGGATGATCGAGCCGTTGAAGGTCGGCCGGTCGACGATGGCCGCGCAGAGACAGGGACCGGTGAAGGCCGCCGTCCAGCCGCTGAGGGACTCGCCGGAGGCGACGGCAACGCTGTTCTGCAAGCGCGCCATCGCAGCGATCGCACCGCCCTCATCGAGTGGGATGTTCATGCCCCGTGCGCTGTTGCCCCACGATCACGGGGATGTGCTGCCGGGCAGCAGGGTGATCGTGGCATGTGCCGCATCGGGGTCGCCGTCGTAGGAGCACGTGAGCAGACCCGCCGCGCCGAGTTGGGCCAAGGCCGTGGTGAGGGCCTCGGGGGACGTGCGCAGAGCGAGTGCGGCCGGGCGCACGGGGAGACTGATGGTGTGGGCCGTGGCTCGTCCCAGCGCGGGGGTTGGGGCGGCAAGTTCCGCGAGGAACGCAGCCAGCGGTCCCCCTGCGAGGGCTGAGTGCGCCTTCGCAACCCACGGAGCCAGCCAGTCGTCGGCCATCTGCGTCACCGGTACCACTCCCTCTCCGCCGGGGACATTCCACTGGGGATTGAGAGCAGCATCGGCCGGAGACCTGCTGCGACGCACCGCACGGGAGGCCGAACGGGTGACCCTCTTCGGCCCCTCGACGGGGAGGCGACGGGCGCAGCCGGAGAGCAACCCCATTGCCTCCATTAGTCGCCGGGTATCGCGGCATGCCGCATATTCACATGGATGGACGAGGGCCCGGCGGACGACGCGTGCACCTTCGTGCCTGCCGTGACGCCGTAGCGGCAGG
>NZ_JBSFDP010000075.1:0-6046 GCF_053593975.1 Streptomyces sp. NPDC002004 | reverse complement strand
CCTCGCCCCCCGCCGGGGCGCCCCCCCCGGCCCCGGGCCCGTCGGCCCGGGCCGGCCCCGGGCGCGGCCCCCGGCCCTCCGGGGCGCCGCCCCTTCGCGTGCGGTGCCCGTGGCCGCGGTGCGCCGGGTCTTCCTGCGCGGTGCCCGGGTTCGCGCTGCGTCGCCTCTTCGGGTGCGGCACCCAGGGCCGTGGTGCGCCGCCCCTCACCAGGCGGCGACCCCCGGTCAGTGGTGTGCCGCATCCCCCTTCCGGGCAGCGCGAGTTGAGCCTTCGGGCGCCACCCGTCGGACGTTCGCCTTTCGGCCTGTTCCGGGCCTTCCCTCCGCCACCTGCGCTCACTACGGTCCCCGGCGTACCACGCAATGGATCGCCCGAGAACCATGGGATGTCGACTGGGAGGTCGCAGGTGTCCCCGGAGATTTCGCGCAGACGTGTGATGGCGCTCGGGGGCGGTGCGCTCGGTGCCGCCGTCGCCGGGTCGTTTCTGCCGCCGTCGGTGCAGCAGGCCCTGGCGCAGGAGCCGCCGAAGGGCGGCCTCGACGCGATCGAGCATGTGGTGATCCTGATGCAGGAGAACCGTTCGTTCGACCACTACTTCGGCACCCTTCGTGGCGTCCGCGGCTTCTCCGACCGCAACGCCGTCCGGCTCCCGGACGGTGCGCCGGTGTTCGAGCAGCCGGGGCCGATGCGCACGGTCCTGCCGTTCGCCGTGCGCGACGCCGCCGCGGCGCAGCACAAGGACCTCCAGTACATCGGGGCGCTCGACCACTCCTGGAGCGGCGGCGCGACGGCGTGGCGGGACGGCTGGACGGACCGGTGGGTCACCGCGAAGACCGCGGCGACGATGGCGTACTACACGCGTGACGCCATCCCGCTGCACTACGAGCTCGCCGACACCTTCACCGTCTGCGACGCCTACCACTCCTCCATCCACTCCTCGACCAGCCCGAACCGCAACCACCTGTGGAGCGGGAAGACCGGCTACGAGGCCGACGGCAGGCGGGCCGTCGGCAACGACGCCTACGACGAGGGGACGCACCCGGGCTACGGCTGGGGCACCTACGCCGAGCGGCTGGAGCGGGCCGGCATCAGCTGGCAGACGTACACCGAGTGGGAGAACTTCACCGACAACCAGATCGAGTTCTTCACCACCTTCAAGGCGATCGCCCGCAAGGTGCTGGCCGGGGTCAACGCCGGGACCGGCAACGGCGAGGCCGCCGACACCTACATGGAGGCGTTCTACGCGCGGGTGCGCGACGCCGGGGGTGACGCCGAGCGCGGCGCGCTGCTCGCCGCTCTGGACAAGGGGGCCGCCGGGCTCACCGACGCCGAGCGGTCCCTCTTCGAGCGGGGGCTGCGCCGTGTGCCGACGGGGAAGCTGGCGGAGACCTTCGCCGAGGACGTGGCGCGGGGCAGGCTCGCACGCGTGAGCTATCTCGTGCCGTCCGCGGTGGACTCCGAGCACCCGTCCGTCTCGTCCCCGGTCCATTCGGCGACGATCGTGTACAAGGTCCTCGACGCGCTGGCCTCGCACCCCGAGGTCTGGCGGCGCACGGCCGTCTTCATCAACTACGACGAGAACGACGGGTTCTTCGATCACGTCCCCCCGCCCGTCCCCGCCCCCGAGGACCCGGAGGAGCGCTGGCAGGGGCTGCCCACCGGGCTGGGCATGCGGGTGCCGATGCTGGTCGTCTCACCGTGGACGGTCGGCGGATACGTGTGTTCCGAGGTGTTCGACCACACGTCGGTGATCCGGTTCCTGGAGAAGTGGACGGGGGTCCACGAGCCGAACATCGGAACCTGGCGGCGCACCGTCACCGGTGACCTGACCGGCGCCTTCGACTTCCGGCGCGCCCGGAAGCGGCCGCGGATCGGGCAGCCCGGCCCCATCCCGCCGTTCAGCGGACGCTGGAACCCGGAGCCGCCGGCCGCCCAGACGATGCCGGCGCAGGAGCCCGGCACGCGCCCGGCGCGCCCGCTGCCGTACCAGCCCGACGCCTATGCGAAGGCGGGCGCCGGGACGGTGGCGGTGCGGCTGGTCAACACCGGGCGGTCCAGCGCGCACTTCGCGCTCTACCCGTACGCCGCGGAGTTCGCCGTGCCGCAGCACAGGGACGTGCGGGGCACGAGCGTGTGGCACGTCCCGGTGCGCGAGGGTGCGTACGACTTCACCGTGACCGGCCCGAACGGCTTCCGGCGCGAGTTCTCCGGCGGCAAGGACTCCACCGCCGAACTGACCTCCGAGATCCGGCACCGCGAGATCCACCTCACGCTGGTGAACCGAGGTACCGAGGACATCGTCTTCACGGTCGCACCGCTCGGATATGTGCACGAAACAGATGTAAAGCGTTGTACGCGGAGCATTCGCGTCAAAGCATCCACCAGTCGCTCGCTCGCCTGGCGGACGGATGCCGAACACGGCTGGTACGACATCCAGGTGACCGTCGACGGCGACCGGGCCTTCCGGCGGCGGCTCATGGGGCATATCGAGGACGGGCGCGCGAGCGTCTCCGGCTGAGCCGGACCGTCCTCCGGGCGGGCGGGAGTTCACGGGCATGGGCGTGAATTCCCGCACACCCCTGTGAGGAAGGCCACGAAAGAGACAAAGGATCTCTTGCAGCTGCAAGAGTGTCAATGCACCATTCATACGTTCTTTGCGGGCTGTCGCGGCTGTTCCCGATGAAGATCCCTACAGCATCACGGGAGCACGTCCGTGGCAGCACTCGCGCGGTGGTGTGTCAGGCATCGCCTCGCCGCCGTACTCCTCTGGCTCCTCACTCTCGGCGGCACCGCGGCCGCGGCCGCACTCGCGGGCCCCGCCTACTCGAACGACTACGAGGTGCCCGGCACCGAGTCCGGCCAGGCCTCCCGGCTGCTGGACCGGGGGTTCCACGGCCTCGGCGGTGACAGCGACACCGTGGTCTGGCACACGGACCGCGGAGGCGTCCGTGCCACCGCCGTGAAACGCACGATGACGCGCACCCTCGACCGCATCGCCGAACTGCCCTCCGTCGCCTCCGTCACCAGCCCCTACGCCCGCCACGGCGCCCACGGGATCAGCCACGACGGGCACACCGCGTACGCGACCGTCACCTTCGACAAGCCGTCCGAGGACCTCGCCAAGGACGACGTACGGGCCGTCGCCGACACCGCACGGGCCGCCGCCTCCGCCGGGACCGTCACCGGACACGGCCTGCGCGTCGAACTCGGCGGCAGCGCCTTCGGGCTCACCGAGTCGCACAGCGGACACCTCGCCGAGGCCGTCGGCGTCGCCGTCGCCGCCGTCGTCCTCCTCCTCGCCTTCGGCTCCCTCGCCGCCTCCTTGCTGCCCATCGCGACCGCACTCGTCGGCGTCGGCACCGCGTACGCCGGAACCGTGCTCCTCGGGCACGCCATGACCGTCGCCGACTTCGCGCCCATGCTGGGGCTGCTCATCGGCCTCGGCGTCGGCATCGACTACGCGCTGTTCATCGTCACCCGGCACCGCCGCGGCCTGAAACGCGGCCTGCCCGTCGAGGAGGCCGCCGCCCGGGCCGTCGCCACCACCGGGCGGGCCGTCGTCTTCGCCGGGGCCACCGTGTGCATCGCCCTGCTCGGCATGCTCATCCTGCGCCTGAGCTTCCTCAACGGTGTCGCCGTCGCCGCGTCGCTCACCGTCGTCCTCACCGTCGCCGCCTCCGTCACGCTGCTGCCCGCGCTGCTCTCCTGGATCGGCCTGCGCGCTCTGAGCCGCCGTGAGCGCCGGCGTCTCGCGGAGCACGGACCCGGACCGGAGGTGCCGACCGGTCTCGCCGCCCGCTGGTCCGCCTTCGTGGAGCGGCACCCCAAGGTGCTCGCGGTGATCGCGCTCGTCGTTGTCGCCACCCTCTCCCTGCCCACCCTCTCCCTCCGGCTCGGCACGTCCGACCAGGGCAACGGTCCGCGGACGGCCACCACACGCCAGGCCTACGACCTGCTCGCCGAAGGGTTCGGACCCGGCGTCAACGGCCCCCTCACGCTCGTCACCGAGGTGGACGGCGCCCGTGACCGGCTCGCCCTGAAGAAGCTCGGCCGCACCCTGCGCACGACCGAGGGTGTCGCATCGGTCGGCCGGGTCACCTACAACAAGGGCCGCGACACCGCGTACCTCACCGTCGTCCCCGAGTCCGCCCCGCAGTCGCAGACGACCAGCGCCCTCGTCGACCGGCTGCGCCAGGACGTGCTGCCCCGTGCCGAGAAGCACACCTCGCTCGATGTACGGGTCGGCGGCGTCACCGCCGGCTACGACGACTTCGCCGACGTGATCATCGGCAAGCTGCCGCTCTTCGTCGGCATCGTCATCGGCCTCGGCTGCGTCCTCCTGCTGCTCGCCTTCCGCTCCATCGGCATCCCCGTCAAGGCCGCCGCGATGAACCTCGCGGCCGTCGCCGCCGCCTTCGGCGTGGTCGTCGCGGTCTTCCAATGGGGCTGGGGGAGCGAGCTGCTGGGACTGGGCAGGGCCGGACCCATCGAGCCCTTCCTCCCCGTGATCATGGTGTCGGTGCTGTTCGGGCTCTCCATGGACTACCAGGTCTTCCTGGTCAGCCGCATGTACGAGGAGTGGCTGGAGACCGGCGACAACCGGCGCGCAGTACGGGTCGGCCTCGCCGAGACCAGCCGGGTGATCAACTCCGCAGCGGTCATCATGATCTCCGTCTTCCTCGCCTTCGTACTGAGCGGCGACCGCGTCATCGCCATGTTCGGGATCGCGCTCGCCTCCGCGGTGGCCCTGGACGCCTTCGTCCTGCGGACCCTGCTCGTGCCCGCGCTCATGCACATGCTCGGCCGCGGCAACTGGTGGCTGCCCCGCCGTTTCGACCGCGTCCTTCCGCGCATCAGCATCGAGCCTTCCGAGTGCCATCGTGCGAGGATTCCGGAGCAGCCGCCGAGCGAGGAGCTGGTACGGCAGTCACGGTGACGGGGGACGCCTCGTACGGCGGTCCCCGTGGGCCGGGATGCCTCGTACCGCAGCCGCGGTGACGGCAGCACGACAACCCGACAACACAGCACGCCGGGGCACGCCACGGGACGACGGGCCGGGACGGGCCCGACGACGATCTGGGAGCATGATGTACGCGATATCGCTGGGTGACGACGGCGCCGAACTGCGGCCCCTGGAGCCCTGGCACGCCGAGGAGTTCCTCGCCCATCTGGACCGCGGACGCGAGTTCATCGGGCAGTACATCGCCTTCGGATCCGGCATCACGGACGTCGCGTCCGCGCGGGCACTGCTGCAGTCGTACGCCGACAAGCGCGCCGCCGACGGCGGCAGCCTGCACGGCGTCTGGCTGGACGGGAAACTCGTCGGCGGACTGCTGTTCCGGATCTTCGACGCGGCCTTCGGCACCTGCGAGCTGGGCTGCTGGCTGGAACCGGCCGCCGCGGGGCGCGGTCTCGTCACGCGCGGCGCGCGCGTCCTCATCGACTGGGCCGTGCACGAGCGCGGCATGCACCGGGTGGAATGGATCGCCTCGTCCGCGAACACGCCCAGCCTCAAGGTGGCCGGGCGGCTCGGCATGACCCGCGACGGGGTGCTGCGCGAGAGCTACCCCCACAACGGCGTACGCCACGACATGGAGGTGTGGTCCGTCCTCGCGCCGGAGTGGCGGGCCAGGCCCTAGACCGGGCCGGTGCCGTCACCTCCGCGTCGGGCGGCCCGGACGCCCTCCTGAGGAGGCCGCGGTGCGCATAAGTACCCCCGCGCGTACCCGAGGCAGCCCCTAAGGCCCGTCGGATGCGCAAGATGCGGCACTCTCCCGATGTCCCGAAGCCCCCTGGGGGACGAGAGTTGCGATGTCGCAGAAAGCGACGCAGGGCGCCGGACTGCGGCGCCGCAACCGACTCGCCCAGGGGGCTTTCCGGATGTACGCGTACGAGACCCACCAGATACTCGCAGCCGACCGGGTCCGTGAGGCGGAGCACGGCCGCCTCGTCCGTGCGGCGCGCAAGGCCAGCCGTGCCGCACGCCGGTCACCCGGCCACGACACCGAGGGGCCGGTGAGTACGTCCTCACTGGACCGGGCCCGC
>NZ_JBSFDP010000074.1:0-7377 GCF_053593975.1 Streptomyces sp. NPDC002004 | reverse complement strand
GACGGCCCGGCGGCCACGTCTCAGTAGGGTGCCCATTCCCCTTGTGGAGTTGGTCTCTCCGCGGCCTGTGCCGGAGCGGCGGGATGCCTGGTTCGTCGAGGTGAGCCCAGTGGGCGGCTTCGCTCACCGGTGCAGGTGGTCCAGGTGTCCGTCGGGTACCGGGTAGGGATGTTCTGCGGGAAGGAGGTGGCGTGCCGCATCCAGGTCCCCGGCGCGTACGAGGTCGTGAATCGTGTGCGCAAGGGTGGTGACGTCGGTGATGGACACCGTCCACTCGTCCGCATAGCGGCGCGCGGCCTCTCCTGCGAGCCCGAGTTGCAGCGAGCGGTACGGAAGCGGCTGCAGGTGCAGATCACGTTCCGGATCCCACTGGACCCGAGCCGGGGACCGCTTCAACTGCCTTTTCCAGGACGCGCTGTCAGGGTGCAGCCCAGGCTTGTAGTGGGACAGGCAGGCATGGGCCAGCGCCCACTCGAAGCCCTCACGGCTGATCTCCATGGCAAGCACGGTTTCCTGGCCCTCCTTGGTGGCCCACCCGCAGCGGTACATCATCCAGAGGAAGGAGGGCTTGATCCACGTCATCCGGTCCCGCTTCCAGGCTGCTGGGAAGCGGCCGTCCCGGGCCGCGGGAAGACCGATGCCCGGTGCGTACGCCTGGTAGACGGTGACCGTGGAAGCGGTGTACTGGGCGCGGATCTGGTGTTTGTGCTCTGTCACGGTGATCAGCGTGAAGGCTTCGTCCGGTGTGCGCCATCGAATTAGCGCTGCACTCGGCCGACAGCCTGCCGAGGCCGTGCGCCGTAGGAGGCCCTGTATCCGCCACCTGGGCCGCTACGGAGCCGCACCAGGCGCTGAGAGGCCCCGACGGAAGACCCGTCGGGGCCTCTAGCGTGGTTCCGGAGCTGGTCCGGTCGGGATGTGATCAGGTGCCGAAGAGCTGGGTCCAGTGGTTGCCCGGCTGGGCCCCGCCTATGCCTGTCTGCTTCCACTTGCAGTTGAGGATGGCGGCCTTGTGCGGTGCACTGTTCCACCATCCGTCGAAGATCTGCTGCGCGGTGGCCCACCCCTGGGAGATGTTCTCCTCGGTCGGCATTGCTGGGCTGAAGCCGGCCTTTTCGACCCGCTGCGCGATACTGGATCCGTCGGACCCGGTGTGTGAGAAGAAGTTGTTCTTGGCCATGTCCTCGCTGTGAGCCTGGGCGGCCGCGGTGAGTTGACCGTTGAGGCTCAGTGCCGGGCAATCGGCCTTCTCCCGTGCGGCGTTCTCCAGGGCCAGGATCTCGCCGGCGGAGGCCTGCTGCACGGCGGTGGGCGTAGCGGGGGCGGCGCTCGCCCCGGCTGCAGCGGAGATCGCCAGGAGGGGGACCGCACACGCGACAGCGCATGCACCCTTCAGGCGGTGAGTTATGGCGCGCATTGCATTCCCTTCGTTCAATCCACCTGCTCGTTCCATTTCCGGGCGGACAAGAGCACGCAGGTGCTCAGCGATGCGAGATGAAGGATGTGGACCGGACGGCGTCCGGACCGTCACCGTGCGCGTCCGCGCCGTGAGTGAGTGGTGCACAGGCGGTACCGGCCGACGCGGAACTCGTCGTCGGTCGTCGCGAGCAGCGCTGCTCCGTCCGTGTCCCCGGGCTGTAGACGGGCAGGCCGCGACGTCCTGGCTGTCGCTTGTCGTGGGCAGCGATGCCGTTCGGATGCGGGACATACCGACCGTCACCGCCAGTGGCCGCATGGACACCCACGTAGTCGTGAGGCGTGCCCGGCTGTCCGCAAGCCCCTCCGCTGTCCCACGTGGGCAATCACGGCGAGGATGTGGCTCCGAACCGAGCACAGGGTCCTTCGGTGCCCCAGGCCTTGTTCCTTTATGGGCTGCCCGCAACATCAGTCTAACGCCGAGGGAATCGGATCTCCTGTCCGGGCAGCGTCGGCGTATCACCGTGCGTTCAGCCGGCTGGAGGCTCGACGGCCGCTCCTGCGGAATGCCCGGCCCGCGTGCGTGGCGGCAGCCCTTCCGGTCCAGCACGCTTTCCGGCAATCTTCTTTGCCCGGCCCGCCGTTCACACCTGGTCGTCGAGGGGCGGGTCCAACAGAAGCCCACTGCCTGGGAGTCGGCTGGACCGTTTCGTTCCACTCCGCCTACGTTGCCTGCACGTCGGCGGACGCCTCCCCGTGGGCGAGGTGGGTCGTCATCTCTTCGTGAGTGGGGGCCGGAGGCAGCGTGCTGGTGCCGTCGGGGCGCAGACCGTCGAGGAAGACCCCGAGGTGTCGTGCGGTCAGGGCTGTGGTCTGCTCGGATGGCAGGTGCGGCAGGGGGCGGCAGATCAGTGCAGCGGTGGTGATCAGGTCCACCGCTGTGAGGTCGGGCCGAAGTGCCTTGTGCGTCCTGCCCAGTGCCAGGATGTCCTCCAGGGCCGCCCCGATCTCCCGTTGGAGTTCACGGGCCTCGGGATCACTGGTCATGGGCCCGCCGATCAGCGGCAGGGCCAGCAGTTCGCGGTTGTCGATCAAGCTCTGCAGGAAGTTCTGCACGGCCGTCAGCGGATCGGTCCGTGCCGTCTTCGCCGCCGCGCGGGCCGTATCGCGCACGAGGGTGAAGCCGTCCACGACGACCTGGGTGATCAGCACATCGCGGCTGGGGAAGCGCCGGTAGAGGGTGGCGATGTTGACGCCCGCCCGGCGGGCGATCTCATCGAGCGGAACGGCGGTTCCCGCTTCACGGAAGGCGGTACGCGCTGCGGCCAGGATCTGGGCACGGTTGCGCGCAGCGTCGGCACGCAACCGCGGCGTCGCGGCGCGCGCAGGGGTACCGGCGGTCACCCTGGTCCACCTCCGCTGTCGTCGTGGTCTGCGTGTGTCGAGGGTATGACATGAATCATAAGTGAAGGATTTTCTGCGCTTAGTGTTAGCCTCGGTCCTGCCGGCCCGGCGAGCGCGACGGCCTGATCCGTGCGCTCACGCCGCCGTCAGGCGCGGTGCACCCCTGGCGGGTGCTCCGAGAACCGATTTCGGCAGAGCGGAAGGAGCGAGGACCCATGCCAGCAGGGGACAGCGGTCGTTTCACCGGCAAGGTCGCGGTGATCACGGGAGCAAGCCGGGGCATCGGAGCAGCGGTCGCCACACGGCTGACGGCCGAGGGGGCTGCCGTCGCCATCGGCTACCGCGGCAACCAGCAGGCGGCGGACCAGCTGGTCTCCGCACTCACAGCCGACGGAGGCAGGGCTCTCGCCATGCGCGCGGACGTTGCCGACCCCGACCAGGCCAGGGCCCTGATCGAGCGGGCGGTCTCCACCTTCGGGCGCCTGGACGTCCTGGCGTCCTGCGCGGGCATCGAGCACTTCGACGCCCTGGAGAAGATCACAGTGGCCGACTTCGACCGTGTCTTCGCCGTGAACTCGCGCGGCCAGCTCTTCGCAGTCCAGCATGCTGCCGCTCACATGGGCGCCGGCGGCAGGATCGTGCTCACCTCCTCGGTGAGCGCATCCCGCGCGGTCTTCGGCCACACCCTGTACGCCGCGTCCAAGGCGGCCGTGGAATCGATGGTCCTCAACCTGTCGGCCGAGCTCGGCGCCCGCGGCATCACCATCAACGCCATCGCCCCCGGCGGCACCGCCACGGACATGGCCGCGGAGCACGGCGCCAGCTACCAGCACCCCCTGCTCAGGGACACGATGTCCACGGACCGGTGGATCTCGGTGCACGGTGCGCTCGGCCGCCTGGCCCAGCCGGAGGAGATCGCATCGGCGGTGGCGTTTCTCGCCAGTGATGATGCGTCCTACCTGACGGGCCGCACGCTGCCCGTGGACGGCGGCTTCTTCTAGCAGCCCCCGCCTGAACAGCGACCACTCGTCGGCGGGGAGACCGCCCTCCGGCGGCGGAGACGGCCCCGGCCGACACCACCGATGCCGAGCGCGGCCCCGTACCGCCTCCGCATGAGCGGTCGCCGTACCGAATGCCCTGCCCCGGGCCGGTGTTCGCACGGCCCGACCGGCTGAGGAAACCAACCGCGCCGTACCGCCTCCGCATGAGCGGTCGCCGTAACGAATGCCCTGCCCCGGGCCGGCGTTCGCACGGCCCGACCGGCTGACGGAACCAACGGCCTCGCCCCGCCGGCGCCGACCGGCACAGGCCCTATCGCAGGCCGCGCGTCAGCGGCACACAGAACTCATGGACAGCACCACGCCCCCGCATCTGCACCAGCCTTCCCTGCGTTCCGAGCCGACGGGACCTGCTCCCTCACTCGGCCGACCGGCGTGGGCGCCCACGGAAGAGCCCTCCGTGACCCAGACCCCGACCCCCGAGCGGCGTGCCCGTCATGCTCTGCTGGATACCGAACCCGGTATTCCGGCCCCCGTGCTCGCTGCCGCCGCCGGGATCCGCAAAGCCGTGATCGTCCCGGTGGTGACCGCCCTGGCGATCGGGACGGTGTTCGTCGCCGTGTATCTGGCGGCCTTCCACGCACCTGTCGCGCGTCATCAGCCGTTGGGTATGGCGGTCTCCGACCGTGTGGCCGCACGCGCCGAACTCGCCCTGAACGACACGCAACCCGACGCGTTCACCTTCCACCGCTACCCCAGCGCCGACGCCGCCCGGCGGGCCGTCACCCACGATCAGGTGCCCGCCGCCCTGGTCACGCATGGCCGCGGTACGGCGCTGCTGGTGGCCGGCGCCCAGGGGCCGTCCACCGTGTCCAGCCTCCAGGCCGCCGTCAGCCGCGCCGTCGGCCACCCCGTCGCGGCTGAGGACGTGGTACCCCTGACACCCGGCGACGCCCGCGGCCTGTCGGTGTTCTACGCCTCCTTCGGAGTGGTCCTGGCAGGCTTCCTGTTTGCAGTCGCCTCCTACCAGATCGCACCGCGACTGGTCCTGGCCGCCCGAGTGGCGTCGATGACGCTCTTCGCGGGCGCTTCCGGAGTCATGGTGGCGCTGATCGGGCATCAGGCCCTGGATGCACTGCCTGCCTCCTTCACCACGGTTGCCGTGGTGGCGGGCCTGCTGGCCATGGCCACCGCCGCAGCAGCCGGGGTGTTGCTGCGGGTGTGCGGACCGGTGGGCATGCCGGTGGCGTCCGTGGTGCTGCTGATATTCGGCAACGCCACCTCCGGCGGAATCCTGCCCCCGTCCTTCCTGCCGGCGTGGCTGTCCCCGCTGGCGCAGGTCCTTCCTCCTGCCGCCGCCGTGCGGGCTCTGCGCGGCGCCGGCTACTTCCATTCCGCCCATCTGGCAGGAGCGCTCGTCCTGCTGGGAGCCTGGGTGCTCGGGTGCCTGGCCATCCAGTACGTCCTCGACCTGCGCGTCGACCGACGTGCGACCGGTGCGCGGCTCCCTCTTTGATGCGCTGTCATCCCGCTGCAAGTCCCTGGCGGTCTGCGGCATTCCACCGTCCCCCTGGGGGAATTGGAGGAACTCGCGGGCTCCGCGCAGCCGTGTGCGTATCTGCCGCTGCGTTGTGCTGCTGTCGAGACGGACGTCGAGGGCCCCGGGCATGCGGGTGTCGGCTCGGCGGCCGGCTGACAGCCGGGCAGCGTCCAGTCCGTCGCGTTGGGCGATGAGAACACCGAGCTCGTGACGACTGAGGGCATCCGCTCCCCCGAGACGGAACATCCCGGCCTGACCGGACGCAGAGAGTTCCCGCAGCGCGGAGGCCAGGTCTTCGACATGCACCGGGCAGCGGATGTCGTCGGTGAACAGGACGCCGTCGGGTCGGAGTGCCGGTGCCGGCCCTCAACAAGGCGCTGGACTCCGCGGAGCATCCCGGCATTTGGCTGTGGCCGCGCCGCGCCCATGTCCACCGGGTCGTTCAGCGAGCGGCCGTAACGGTCGAGTGCGGGGACCACCAGGGTGTCGCCGGGCGGAGGAAGGCGTGGCACGCCTTCAGCCCGGGCCGGAGGCCGGCCTTGCCGGACTTCCTGTCGGCGAACCGGGGGAGCCGGCCGCGGTGGGGCGTCGATCTGCCGTTCGGACTTCACCGCAAGTCGCGGCGTTGACCTCGGATCCCCGCCCCGCGTCCGGACTCGGCGGCGACTTCACGTGAGTTTCTTGTCATAACTAGTTTGTACTGCAAAGCTGACGCCATGGCAGACGCATCGGTGCCCTCTCCCGGCACTCCCCATGAAGTCCTCGCCGGCCTCGGTGACTTGACCCGGCGGGTCCGTGCCGCCCAGCGCGGCGCCTGGTTTCCCCTCCTGATGCTGGGCGTGCTCACGCTGGGCGGGATCCTGGTCAGCCGCTTCACCTTCAAGGTCGAGACCGTGCCCTGCCCGGCGACCGACCCCGCGGCAGGCCCCGGGTGCACCGCGGTCACGCAGGTCACGCAGGGCTCGCCGGTCTACTGGCCCATCGGGCTCGCCCTCGCCTACGCCGCGACGGCGTTCTTCTACATCCGCCGCTCCCGCAACCGCGGAGTCGGCACCCCGGTCCGGCCGTACATCCTCACCGGGATCGTCCTGGTCGGCCTGGTGACCGCCACCGCGATCTGGAGCCTGCGCCACGGGATGCCGCAGCCCGGCGAAAAGCTCGACTTCTGGGGCCTGCACCTCGACCCCGAGTCCGGGGTGACGAGGTTCCTCGAGCGACTCGCCGGGAACGCCGCAGCGGTCGGGCTGCCGCTGCTGGTGCTGTCCTGGGTGGAGCGCAGCCTCGCCCTGCTGCTGCTCACGGCGGTGTACCTGGCCATCGAGCTGGTGCCCCTCACCACAGGCTGGTCGGGGGTCCCGTTCACCTCGCCCTGGTCCGCCGTGCCCCGCTTCGGCGTACCCGGTCTGCTGCTCCTGCTCGGCGCGCTCGGTTTCGGTCTGGCCGAGCTGTACCGGCGGCGCGACGTCTCATGACCGATCAACCCGACCCGCACCCCGTCACCGGCCTCGACGACGTGGTCCACCAGCGCGTCCGCCTCGGCATCCTCACCGTCGCCCACCAGGCGCGCCGGGTCGAGTTCGGCTTCCTGCGCACGGCCCTCGACCTGACCGCCGGAAATCTCAGCCAGCACCTGTCCGTCCTGGAGAAGGCCGGACTGATCCACATCGAGAAGGGCTACGAGGGCAAACGCGCCCGCACCTGGCTCTCCCTCACCCCCGCCGGCGACCGCGCCCTGCACGACGAGGTCACCCAGCTCAAGCGCCTCATCCACCAGATCGAACAAGGCAGTTCAGCCCCGGAGTCCTGATCCGGGTTCCCGGGACCCGTGGTGAGCGAGTGGCTCCCGCTGACGCCCGGCGAACCCGGACAGCCTGCCGAATACCGTCGCTCAAACCTGGGGAGGACACATGACCATCACACCGGTCACCACGAAGACGGACCTGACGCGCCGTCGCGTTCTCGCCGCCGCGCTGGCCGTGGGGGTCGGGGCCGCCGTGCCGAGGGGCACGGCCCGCCAGG
>NZ_JBSFDP010000073.1:0-8662 GCF_053593975.1 Streptomyces sp. NPDC002004 | reverse complement strand
GGCGCGCGCCTTCGGGCTGAACCCACAGCCAACCAACGTCGCCCCGGTGCTGGAGGTCGGCGCCGCCCCCGGTCGCGAGGTGTAGCGGCACCGCTTTCCGCACCCGCCCCGCGGACTCGTCGGTCGGCTCAGCCCCGGGCGGACCGGCCGGCCGTCAACCGCCCTCCGGCACCGCCGAAGGGACCGTCGGCCGTCGTCGGGCGCCGCCCCGGCGGACGGATCAGGCGTCGAGCGACGTCATCACGTGCTTGATGCGCGTGTAGTCGTCGAAGCCGTACGCCGAGAGGTCCTTGCCGTAGCCGGACTTCTTGAAGCCGCCGTGCGGCATCTCGGCGACCAGCGGGATGTGCGTGTTGATCCAGACGCAGCCGAAGTCGAGTGCCTTCGACAGACGCATGGCCCGCGCGTGGTCCTTGGTCCACACCGAGGAGGCGAGGGCGTAGTCGACGCCGTTCGCCCAGTCGACGGCCTGGGCCTCGTCCGAGAAGGACTGGACGGTGATGACCGGGCCGAAGACCTCGTTCTGGATGATCTCGTCGTCCTGCTTGAGGCCCGAGACGACGGTGGGGGCGTAGAAGTAGCCCTTGTCGCCGACCTGGTGGCCGCCCGCCTCGACCTTCGCGTGCGCGGGCAGGCGCTCGATGAAGCCGGCGACCTGCTTCAGCTGGTTCGGGTTGTTGAGCGGGCCGTACAGCACGTCCTCGTCGTCCGGCTGGCCGGTCTTCGTCTCGGATGCGGCCTTGGCGAGCGCCTGCACGAACTCGTCGTGGATGGACTCGTGGACGAGGACGCGCGTGGCGGCCGTACAGTCCTGGCCGGCGTTGAAGAAGCCCGCGACCGAGATGTCCTCGACGGCCTTGGGGATGTCGGTGTCCTCGAAGACGACGACCGGGGCCTTGCCGCCCAGCTCCAGGTGGACCCGCTTCAGGTCCTTGGACGCGGACTCGGCGACCGACATGCCCGCGCGTACGGAGCCGGTGATGGAGGCCATCGCCGGGGTCGGGTGCTCGACCATCAGGCGGCCCGTCTCGCGGTCGCCGCAGATGACGTTGAAGACGCCCTTGGGCAGGACCGAGCCGATGATGTCGGCGATGAGGACCGTCGACGCCGGGGTGGTGTCGGACGGCTTGAGGACGACGGTGTTGCCCGCGGCGATCGCCGGGGCGAACTTCCACACCGCCATCATCATGGGGTAGTTCCACGGCGCGACCTGGGCGCAGACGCCGACCGGCTCGCGCCGGATCATCGACGTCATGCCCTCCATGTACTCGCCGGCCGAGCGGCCCTCGAGCATGCGGGCCGCACCCGCGAAGAAGCGGATCTGGTCGACCATGGGCGGGATCTCTTCACTGCGGGTCAGCCCGATGGGCTTGCCCGTGTTCTCGACCTCGGCCGCGATCAGCTCCTCGGCCCGCTCCTCGAACGCGTCAGCGATCTTGAGAAGGGCCTTCTGCCGCTCGGCGGGCGTGGTGTCACGCCACGCGGGGAACGCGGCGGCCGCGGCGGCCATGGCGGCGTCGACGTCCGTCTGGCCGGACAGCGGTGCGGTCGCATAGGCCTCGCCGGTGGCGGGGTTCACGACGTCCGTCGTCCGTCCGTCGGCGGCGTCCCGGAACTCCCCGTCGATGTAGTTGCGCAGACGACGCAGCTCGGTGGTCACTGCCGGCCCTCCTGTCAGATGTCCAATGGGTGAGACAACCCACACCCTAGTCAGGCTCCCACACTAACCGCTACATCAACGTTTTCAACATAGGTGAGCACCCACAACCACGGAATCAGTGAAGAGTGAGCTCCGAAACAACGGATTTCATCGATCCGACCTTGCGGAACCCACGACCCCTCGTGCACAGTGTCGGCGTGGCCAGTCGCAGCGCAGACCCCAGGGACTCCCGAGAGTCCAAGTCCGGGAACGGCAGTCCCTCACTCGACGCCGTCTCCCTCGCCATCATCGAGCAGCTCCAGCAGGACGGCAGAAGGCCGTACGCCGCCATCGGCAAGGCCGTCGGCCTCTCCGAAGCGGCCGTGCGCCAGCGCGTCCAGAAGCTGCTCGACCAGGGCGTGATGCAGATCGTCGCCGTCACGGACCCGCTCACCGTGGGCTTCCGCCGGCAGGCGATGGTCGGCATCAACGCCGAGGGCGATCTGGACCCTGTGGCCGACGCTCTGACCGCCATGGCAGAAGTCGAGTACGTGGTGATGACCGCGGGCTCGTTCGACCTCCTGGTGGAGATCGTCTGCGAGGACGACGATCACCTCCTGGAGGTCATCAACAAACGCATCCGGGCGCTCCCCGGCGTGCGCTCCACCGAGAGCTTCGTTTATCTGAAGCTCAAGAAGCAGACCTATATGTGGGGAACCCGATAGCCGTGAGCCAGGACCTCAGCCGAACCGCGTACGACCATCTGTGGATGCACTTCACCCGGATGTCGTCCTACGAGAACGCGCCCGTTCCCACCATCGTCCGTGGCGAGGGCACCTACATCTACGACGACAAGGGAAAGAAGTACCTCGACGGCCTCGCGGGCCTGTTCGTGGTGCAGGCCGGACACGGCCGCGAGGATCTCGCCCAGGTGGCCGCCAAGCAGGCCGCCGAGCTCGCCTTCTTCCCCGTGTGGTCCTACGCCCACCCGAAGGCCGTCGAGCTGGCCGAGCGCATCGCCGACTACGCCCCGGGTGACCTCAACAAGGTCTTCTTCACCACCGGTGGCGGTGAAGCCGTGGAGACCGCCTGGAAGCTCGCGAAGCAGTACTTCAAGCTCAAGGGCATCCCGACCAAGTACAAGGTCATCTCCCGTGCCGTCGCCTACCACGGCACCCCGCAGGGCGCCCTGTCCATCACGGGCCTGCCCGGCCTGAAGGCCCCCTTCGAGCCGCTGGTCCCCGGCGCGCACAAGGTGCCGAACACGAACATCTACCGCGCCCCGATCTTCGGCGACGACCCGGAGGCCTTCGGCCGCTGGTGCGCCGACCAGATCGAGCAGCAGATCCTCTTCGAGGGCCCGGAGACCGTCGCCGCGGTGTTCCTGGAGCCGGTGCAGAACGCCGGTGGCTGCTTCCCGCCGCCGCCCGGGTACTTCCAGCGCGTGCGCGAGATCTGCGACCAGTACGACGTACTGCTCGTCTCGGACGAGGTCATCTGCGCCTTCGGCCGTCTCGGCACGATGTTCGCCTGCGACAAGTTCGGCTACGTGCCGGACATGATCACCTGCGCCAAGGGCATGACCTCGGGCTACTCCCCGATCGGTGCCTGCATCGTCTCCGACCGCATCGCCGAGCCGTTCTACAAGGAGGACAACGTCTTCCTGCACGGCTACACCTTCGGCGGCCACCCGGTCTCCGCTGCCGTCGCGCTCGCCAACCTCGACATCTTCGAGAAGGAGAAGCTCAACCAGCACGTGCTCGACAACGAGGGCGCGTTCCTGCAGACCCTGCAGCGGCTGAACGACCTGCCGATCGTCGGCGACGTCCGGGGCAACGGCTACTTCTACGGCATCGAGCTCGTGAAGGACAAGGCCACCAAGGAGTCCTTCAACGACGAGGAGTCGGAGCGCATCCTCTACGGCTTCGTGTCGAAGAAGCTCTTCGAGAACGGCCTGTACTGCCGCGCCGACGACCGCGGTGACCCGGTCATCCAGCTGTCCCCGCCGCTGATCTCCGACCAGTCGACCTTCGACGAGATCGAGCAGATCATCCGTGGCGTGCTCACGGAGGCCTGGACCAAGCTGTAGGCACGTTTCGTCGTCAGCTGATCGGACGGTCCTCCGATCGGCTCGGCCCGGGACACCCATCCGAGTGAGATGGGCGTACCCGGGCCGTGTGCTTCCCGGGGACGCCTTGGACGGATACCTACGGTTTCGAGTGACCGATCGGCTGCGCCTTCGTTCCCCCGTTCGGGGGAAGGACTCCGACCAGAACCGAGGTGTTCGTCATGGTGGCTCCGCCGGACAACGACGTGCTCTGGGCCCACGCCCTGCACCACTCGTACAACGGCTCGCCCGCGCTCGCCGGTGTGTCACTGGGCGTCCGCGAGGGCGAGATCCTCGCGGTCGGCGGTCCGCGCGGCAGCGGGAAGACCACGCTGCTGCGCTGTCTGTCCGGTCAACTCGTACCGGACCAGGGCGAAGTGTGGTTCGACGGCACGCCGGTCCACACCATGGGAAGGCTCTCCCGCGAGCGGCTGCGCCGCGACCGCTTCGGCTGGATCGACCCCGCGCCCGGTCTCGTCCCCGAGCTCAGCGTCTGGGAGAACGCCGCGCTGCCGCTGCTGCTCTGCGGCGCCCCGCACCGCGAGGCCAGGGCCGCCGCCATGGAGTGGCTGCGGCGGCTGGACATCGAGGACTGCGCGCGCAGGCGCCCGTACGCCCTCGTACAGGCCGAACGGCAGCGCGTCGCCATCGCCCGCGCCCTCGTGACCATGCCCGCCGTCATCTTCGCGGACGAGCCGACGGCGCCCCTGCACGTCGCCGACCGCGGCCACGTGCTGCGGACCCTGACCACGGCGGCCCGCTCGCACGGCATCACCGTCGTGCTCGCGACCCACGACGCCGAGACCGCCGCGCTCGCCGACCGCACGGTGTCCCTGCTCGACGGGCGCCGGGTCACCACGGTCCATCTGCCGGGCAGCGATACGCAGGACCGGGCGGCGGCGTGCTCGCTCTCCGTCTAGCCCGCGGTTCGCGCCCCCTCGTCCAGCTCCGCCGACTGCTGGTCGCCGCCGCATCGGCGGGCACCGGATTGCTGCTGCTGTGCGTGCTGGCGTACGCGATGGAGCGCCCGGAGCCGTCCGAAGGGGCGACACTGCGGCTCGCCTGGTGTCTCGTGCCGCTCGCCGCAACCGTGTACCTGGCCGTCGCGGTCGCCCGTACCGACCCGGCGACCCGGCCCCGGCCGGGCCTGTCGGCCGTGGGGCTCGGGCCGGTGCGGCTGACCGCGATCGCCGCGCTCTCCACCGCCGTCGCCTGCACCTTCGGCTCGCTCGTCGCGCTGATGCTGTTCCTGCATCTCCGGGGCGACCTCACCGGACTGCCGTTCGACGGCGCGGCGGCCGGGATGCTCGCCGCCGATGTACCGCTGCCGTCGGCGGCCGCCCTCACCCTGCTGAGCGTGGCCCCGATCGCCGCGTCCGGGGCGAGCGCCTTCGCGCTGCGCCCCAGGAGGGTGAAACGCGGCAGCGCGGACCCTGCCGACCCCGACCGCCCGGAAGCACCCGCCACCTCGCCCAACGGCCTGCCCTGGGGCGTGGCGCTGCTCGCGGCGGGGCTCGCCGTCGAGACGTACGCCAGCCCCGTGGGGCAGGCACGCGGGCTGCCGCTGCCGGGCGGCCTCGCCGGTGAGTCGTTCGGAGTGCTGGCCGGCTGGGCCCTGACCGCGGTCGGCCTGGCCCTGGCCGGCCCCGGTCTGACCTTCCAGTGCGGCCGCGCCCTCCAGACGGTGCGCCCCGGTGCACTGCGGCTGCTCGCCGGACGGGTGCTCCAGCAGGAGGCTCGGCGCATCGGGCGCCCCCTGGGTGTCCTATGCGCCGTCGTATCGGGCGCGTACGCCGGAGCGACGGTCTCCGCGAGCTCCACGGGCGTGCCCACGGGCAGCGGCTCCGGCCCGCTCAGCGCACTCGGTGTCCTGCTGGTGGCGGGCTGCGCGTTCGTCGCGCTGATGATGGCCGCCCTGGAGGCCAGGCAGCGCCGTGAGCCGACGACGCAGGCCCTGCTGCGGTTCGGGGCGCCGACGGCCGTGCTGCGCGGTGCCGCGCTGCTGCGGGCGGGCGCGCTGCTGACCCTGTTCGTACCGCTGACCTGGATGATCGCGGAGCTGGCGGCGACGCCGCTCAGCCGCTGACCGGCGCGCCGGACCCCGCCCCGGAAAACTTCCGGAAGGCCGATGAGTTCCGCCCGGCGCCGCCGTCTATCCCTGCGTACCGCACACACACCGACCGGGAGACGGCCCATGTACCAGCAGATGATCTTCGTGAACCTCGCCGTGAACGACATCGACGCGTCGAAGAAGTTCTTCACCGAGCTCGGCTACACCCTCAACCCGCAGTTCACCACCGACGACTGCGCCTGCGTGGTCATCAGCGACACGATCATCGCGATGCTGCTCACCAAGGAGCGTTACCGCGACTTCACCAAGAAGGAGATCGCCGACTCCACGAAGACCTCCGAGGTTCTGCTGTGTCTGAGCGCCGAGAGCCGCGAGAAGGTGGACGAGCTCGTCGATGCGGCGGTCGCGGCCGGTGGCTCCGCGACCGGAGAGACCCAGGACATGGGCTTCATGTACGGCCGCGCCTTCGACGACCCGGACGGTCACACCTGGGAGATCATGTGGATGGACCCGGCGGCGGTCCAGGGCTGACCCCACCTCCGGGGCCGGAGGCCGTCCGGCTCGACCGGCCCCCGATGCCCGGGCCCTGTCATCGGGCTCCCGCCCGCCCCTCGGACGGCCTACGGGAGCACGACGACAGGACCTAGCATGAGCGGGTGCAGCCGACATCCGAACCGGCCCGGCCGGACGAACCCTCCGAAGCCCCGCGCCCGAAGCACCACCCCCACGAGATCGAGTCGCTCGCGGAGTTCGACGCCGTGGTCGCCGGGCGGGGCACCCTCGCCGGTCACCGTGTGCAGGCGGTCGACCTGACGGAACGTGCGGCGCAGTTGCTGACCCTCGACGTCGAGGAAGCCGTCTTCCTGGGGTGCGAGATGCATCCGAAGGTCGCCGCCAAGGTCCGCGCCGCGGGCGCCCTGGTCTTCCCGCCCGTACCGGGACTGCCCTTCGACCCCTACCGCGGCACGCTCTACATCCCGGACGAGCTGTTCGCCGGCCTCGACGCCGGGTACGCGGCGACGCCGGACGCCCGCGCCTACGCATGGTTCCGGCGGACCAAGGCGGACGGCGACATCTTCGCCTCGATGCTGCGCGCCATCCACGACGACTCCGTCTCGGACGCTCTGGACGAACTCGTCGTCGGCGCACGCGTCGTGGGAGTGATGGGCGGGCACGCCATGGGGCGCGGCACCGACGAGTACGCCGGAGCGGCGCGACTCGGCCGGCGGCTCGCCCTCGACGGGTACACCGTCGCGACGGGAGGTGGCCCGGGCGCCATGGAGGCCGCGAACCTGGGTGCGTACTCGGCCGGGTACGGCGACAGGATGCTCGCCGAGGCGCTGGAACTGCTCGCCAAGGTGCCGTCGTTCACGCCCTCGGTGACCGACTGGGCTGGCGCCGCCTTCGACGTGCGCAGCCGCTGGCCGCAGGGCGGGACTTCGGTGGGCATTCCCACCTGGTTCTACGGGCACGAGCCGCCGAACGCGTTCGCCGCCCACATCGCGAAGTACTTCGCCAACGCCACCCGCGAGGACGGTCTGCTGGCCCGCTCCAACGCGGGCGTCGTCTTCCTGCCCGGCGCGGCCGGCACGGTCCAGGAGATCTTCGACAACGCGACGCCCAACTACTACGAGTCGCACGGCGAACCCACCCCCATGGTCCTGGTGGACCGTGCCCACTGGACGGACCGACTGCCGGCCTGGCCGCTGCTCCGGTCGCTGGCACGCGAGCGCTCCATGGAGGCGAGGATCGCCCTGGTCGACAGCATCGACGAGGCGCCGGAGGCGCTGGCACGGCTGGGCGCCGGTTCCTGAGGGGACGGTCCTCCGGCCGGGGCGCGGGGGCACGGGCCGTCGGCGGGGCCCCGGGATCCGGCCTCTTGACGGGGCCTTTGACCCGCCTTGGGACCGCCGTGGCAACGCCTTGGTGACGGTCTCGCGGTACTGAACGAACCGGTCGGTCACATCCGTTGACAACCGTCACGGCAGACCGATAGACGTGTGGGCTCGTGGGGGCGCTGTGGTCGGGCCGCAGTTCATGCCGCGCAACGCCCCGCTCACCCCCCGCTGTTCCCATTCCCGCGAAGGGCAGACGTTGTCCATATCCCGTCGCACCGCCTCCTCGGTGCGTTTCCTCGGCGTTGCCTCGGCCGCCGCCGCGCTCACGCTGGGTGTCGCGAACACCGCGCTGGCCTGCAACATCCGTGACTTCACCGCCGTCGCCTCCTGCGACAACGGCAAGGGCGTCATCAGCGTCACCGACAAGGACGCCTCGGGCACCCCTGCCACCATCACCCTCTACGCCAAGATGACCGTCCCCGGCGAGGAGGACCGGCTCATCGGCACCCAGACGATCGACCACCCGACCGGCGAGGGCGTCACGATCACCTTCGACGAGGACTGGGCTCCTGAGGCGCAGTACCGGGTCCACGTCAAGGCGAGCAATAGGGTCGACGAGGACATCAAGCCGTTGCTGACCGCGCCGTCGGAGGGCTGCTCGAAGGAGAGCACGCCTCCGGCGTCGACGACCCCGACGTCCCCGGCGCCTTCGTCCAAGCCCTCGGAGAAGCCCTCCGAGAAGCCCACCCCGTCGGCGTCGGAGAGCACCACCCCGGCCCCGGGCGGCGGCAACTCGGCCACCCCGTCGGGCGGTCACGAGGACCTCGCCGAGACCGGTGCCGACAGCAACACCGGTCTGATCGCCGGTATCGCGGCGGCGCTGGTCGCGGCCGGTGGCGCCGTGGTGTTCGCCCTGCGCAAGCGCGGTGCGGCCGGCACGCGCTGACGCCTGCACTGTCGTAACCGAGCGGCCCGCTCCCTCCCCGGGAGCGGGCCGTGCGCCGGGT
>NZ_JBSFDP010000072.1:0-8774 GCF_053593975.1 Streptomyces sp. NPDC002004 | reverse complement strand
CGGGCCGGTGCGAACGGATCCGGCGGGATCTGTCCGGTCGCGGCTCCCCGGCAGCGACAGCCATGGTTAGCGGCGGCTGTCGTGGGGCGCAATGACGTGACGTACTACCCGACTACGGAGAAATGTCCGAAATGGAATGATCGAGCGATATCTATGCAGATAGGGTCTCTGTCGCTCTCCTATCCGGCTTAGGAAGTGATCTGGCTCCTATGGGGGGCCTCACACGCACGGGGCCGGTCGAGGGGCCGACGGCGGCCCGACGGATGGCGCTCCGGCCCCGTCGGAGCGGGCGGCGACCGCGCCGGAGCCGTCCCGGCCCCGGCGCGGTGTCCCTGGGCTCGGGCCCCGGTGCCGCCGCTGCCGGGCACGGCATCGGCCGCCGGGACGACGTCGTCGATCAGGCCGTACTCCTCGGCCGCCTCGGCCGTGAACCAATCCGGCCGGCACACCCGTCCGCCCGCCGACGCCGGACGTCGAGGGTGTCGGTGACACGCGACCGCCCGGCGTCACCGCGCCCGCGTCGTCGGGGAGTACGTCGACCGGACCCCGTGCGAGGCGCCTGCCGCGTTCGCATGAGCAGGGGCGACCGGGGTACCCGGACAGCCCACGGTGTGCGACCTCGGGAGGGGCAATGACGGTTCGAAGGACGGCGGTTCTGGCGCTCGACTGTGCCGAGCCCGAGCAGCTCGCGGAGTTCTACGCGGCGCTGCTGGAAGGTGAGATACGGCGGACGGGGGACCCCGACCTCCTCGAGGTGGCCGGGGCGGACGGATCCGTCCTGGGGCTCCAGCGCGACCACGGGCTCGCGCCCCCGAGCTGGCCCCGCCCGGAGGACTCGCAGCAGGCACATCTGCTGGTGCTCGTGCCGCCGGACGAGCTGGACGAGGCCGAGCGCCAGGCGGTGAGCCTCGGCGCCACCCCCATGGAGGTCGTCGACCGGGGGACACCGCGCGAGGCGCGCCTCATGTCCGACCCGGCCGGCCACTCCTTTCTTCTGCGGGCGTGCAAGTGAACCCGGCCGGCTCGCCGGACTCCCCGACCTGACGGTGTCCCGTCCCGGCGCCCGGGGCTCCGGTCCCTTCCTGTGACTCGGGCGGCTCCGGCCCCGGTGGCTCCTGCGGCGAGCGACGGCGCCGGGTCCGCCCGGCGTGGCCCGGCCACATGGCTCGACGGCTCCGATCACCGTGGTTCCCGCGGCCCCGCCATCCACGGCTCCTGCGGCGCCGGTCTCCGTGTCCGGTGCCGACGGCTGCGGTCCGTGGTCCCGCCGGATCGGTCAGGCACCCGCACCTCACTCGGCCGCGGCGCATGTCCGCGCCTGCGCCGCCCCCTCCGTCGGCACGTTGCGGTGACGGCTCCGGCACATGCCGCCGCGCCGCGGACCATGTCCGGGTGCGCCGGGCCGCGCCGCACCGACCCGGTGAACGTATCCGCAGCTCACGGGGCGGAGAAGGCCGACTCGCCTTCACCGCCCCGCGCATCGGACGTTTGAGCGGACGCCGCCGGGCAATTCGCAGCCGAGAGGGACGTCGTGGCCCGTCCCCGAACGGGCCGGAACGTCGAAATCCCTCGGAGCACCGCGCCGCACCACAGCCAACAGGGCATGTGCGACATCGGCGCCGGTACACATGTCCACCCACGCATCATCCGACGGGACTGGGGCTGTAACCGTGTCTGATGGAACGTCGAAGCCGGTCAAGGTCATGCAGGTTCTGCAGGAAGCACGGCAACAGCTCACCGCGCTCACAGGAATGCCGGCCGAATCGGTGTCGTCCGTCGAAAGGACCGGCGACGGCTGGACCCTGCACATCGAGGTCGTCGAGCTGGAGCGCGTCCCCGACACGATGAGCCTCCTCGCCTCGTACGAGGTCGAACTCGACCCCGAGGGCGAGCTGGTGGGCTACCGGCGCCTGCGGCGCTACGAACGCGGCCGGGCCGACCCGAACCGGTGACCGGACCAGGCCGCGAGGATCACAAGGAGGCAGACGATGACCGTTGTGCCGGCGCAGCAGAGCAGCCGCTCGGGCGGCTCCAGCGGCTTGTACGACATCCTGGAACTGGTACTCGACCGGGGCCTGGTGATCGACGCGTTCGTGCGCGTCTCCCTCGTCGGGATCGAGATCCTGAAGATCGACATCCGTGTCGTGGTCGCGAGCGTGGATACATATCTGCGCTTCGCGGAGGCGTGCAACCGGCTCGACCTCGAATCCGGACCGCACAAGAGCCCGGGGCTGCCGGACCTCGTGGGCAGCGTGACCGAGTCCGGTGCGCGCGGCAAGGCCAAGGGCGCACTGAGCGGAGCGGCGGAGACCATCTCCACGGCGTTCCAACAGGCCCGGGACGAGGCGTCCGAGACATCCGAGTCGCGCCCGAGGACCCGGCGCACCACGAGCCGGCGCAAGGAGGAGAAGGAATGACCACGTACGTCTACGGCATCGCCCGCAGCTCCCACCCGCGGCTGCCGGAGAACATGGACGGCGTCGGAAACCCGCCGTGCCCGGTCCGTGTCATCGGCGACGGCGAACTGGTGGCGCTGGTCAGCGACGCCCCCGAAGGCCTGAAGCCCAAGCGGCGCGACCTGCTGGCCCACCAGAGCGTGCTGACGCGGGCCGGCCAGGCGGGGCCCGTGCTGCCGATGCGCTTCGGTGGCGTATCGCCGGACGACGACACGGTCGCGTCGGTGCTCAGGGAACGGCAGGACCACTACCTGGAGCGCCTCGGCGCCCTGGACGGCAAGGCCGAGTACAACGTCAAGGCGAGCCACGACGAGGAATCCGTTCTCCGTGTGGTGCTCGCCGACGACGCCGAACTGCGTGCCATGACCGAGGCCAACAGGGCGGCGGGAGGCGGAAGCTACGAGGACAGGATCAGGCTCGGCGAGCACGTCGCCTCGGCGGTGCAGGCCAGGGAGGCGGAGGACGCCGCCCGGGTGCGCAGCGCCCTCGAACCGCATGCCGACGACGTGGACGAAGGGCCGCAGAGCGGTGGATGGCTTGCGAACGTGTCCTTCCTGGTGGACCGCGGCAGGACGGACCAGTTCGCCGCGACGGTGCGGGCGTTGCAGGACGAACACCCCCACCTGGTCATTCAGGTGAACGGGCCGCTGCCGCCGTACAGCTTCGTCGAGTGACGACCAGGAGGCTCCGGCCGCGCGCCGGGGCACTCCGCGCATGAGGAGGTGACGCCGTGGGACTGCTGGGAGAGCTGCTGCTGTTGCCCGCCGCGCCGCTGCGCGGCACCGCGTGGGTGCTGCGGCAGGTGGTGGCCGAGGCCGAGAGGCAGTACTACGACCCCGCCGCGGTGCAACGCGAACTCGCCCGGCTCGAAGTCCTGCTGGACGCGGGCGAGATCGACGAGGACGAATTCGACCGCCGGGAGGACGAGTTGCTCGCCCGGCTCGAGAACAGGACGCAACAGCCATGAACGACACGTGGACCGTGGGCCTCGCCATCGGGGCGAAGGCGGCTTCAGCACGCACCTCCTCGGGATCGGTCCGTGCGTCCGAAGGCGAGGGAGGCGGGCGCCGTGGCTGAGAGCGCCGTGAGCCCGCTGGGGGACAGCCCCGCCGTCGACCGGCTCAAGCAGGAGCTGCTGGGATACCTGTTCGCACGGGCCGAGCGCGTGCTGATCGCCGTCGGACGCAAACTCGGTGAGTCGACGGTGAAACTGGAGGACATAGCCCAGGGCCGCAGCCCGGGCTTCGCCCGGCTGGCCCTGGAGAGCGGACGAAGGATCACCGCGGGAAAGGGCCCCGCACGTGCTGTCGCCGGGGCCGGTGCCGTCCGTCTGAAGGCCGCCGTGGCCGCCCGGGCCAGGGGCGTGGTGCGCGGCAGCCGTCGGCGCAGGGGTCCCCGGGGTCGCGGGTCCGTCGTCATCGTCGAGTCCGTCGACGTCGGTGTGCCGGTCGGTGACGCCTACGACCAGTGGATCCGCTACCCGTACGTCGCGGCCTTCGCCAAGGGCGTCCGGCGCGTGGACCCGGTCGACGGCACGACCTCGGAGTGGACCGTGAAGGCGTTCGGGTCCACGCGGAGCTGGACCGCCCGCACCACCGAACAGGTGCCGGACACGCGCATCGCCTGGACCTCCGAATCCGCGAAGGGCTCCGCCGACGGCGTCGTCACCTTCCACGCACTGGCCGACGAACTCACCCGGGTGCTGCTGGTCGTCGAGTACCGCCCCGGCGGGCTGCTCGAACGGACTGGCACCGTCCGGCACACCGGGGGCCGCCGCGTGCGGCTCGGCCTGAGGAACTTCGCGCGCCATGTCTCTCTCCCGGACGAGGCCGTGGACGGCCGGCGCGACGCGCTCCGGGACGGCGAGGCCGTCACCTCGCACGATGAGGCGGAGGACCTGCCGCAGGGTGCGTACGGCGAAGAGGACGAGGGCGAGTACGCGGAGGACGCGTACGAGGACGACGAGCCCGGCGCCGTGCACGACCGGCCCGACGGGGCCTACGAGGACGACGAGAGCGAGGACGAGTACCTGGACCAGGAGGAGGATGCCGTCCGACACGACGCCGGATTCGAGGACAAGGAAGAGGAAGAGGACGAGGAAGAGGACGAGGAAGAGGACGAGGACGAGGACGAGGACGAGGAAGAGGGCCGGTACCAGGACGAGTTCGAGGACGGCGCCGTGGGCCACGACGGTCGGGGCGACGAGCCGGGCCGCGCCGGGTCCGGAAAGCGGGGTGGCTCATGACCAGCCCGGTTCCCAGGCCCGGTGCACGCCTGGCCGACCCGTCTCCCGACGGAGCCAATCTCGCGGACATCCTGGAACGCGTACTCGACAAGGGCATCGTGATCGCCGGAGACATCCGTATCAACCTGCTCGACATCGAACTCCTGACGATCAAACTGCGTCTCGTCGTCGCATCGGTCGAGCGTGCCAAGGAGATGGGCATCGACTGGTGGGAGGAGGACCCCGCCCTGTCGTCATCCGCGAGGCGCCGGGAACTCACGCGGGAGAACGAGCGGCTCCAGCGACGAATCGCGGAGCTGGAAGGGCGCGGGGAGCAGAACTCGAACGAGCAGGCCCCCGGGCCGGAGCGGAGGGAGGACGGATGACCGCCGACGGAAGGCTGCGCTATGTCTACGCCGTGACGCGGCCGTTCGACGGAGTGCTGCCCGACGGCACCGGCGGTCTGGGCGGTGAGCCGCCCCGACTGCTCCACCACGGTGGTCTGGTGGCCGTCGTGGACGACGTCCCCGCGCGGGACTTCTCGGAGGACGCGCTGAAGGAGCACCTGGAGGACCTGGACTGGCTGGCCGCCACGGCACGAGCGCACGAGGCGGTGGTCGCCGCGCTGACCACGGTGACCACCACCGTGCCGCTCCGGCTCGCCACCGTGTGTCTGGACGACAGCGGGGTGCGCAGACTGCTGGAGTCCGCGCACGACGGCTTTCTCCGGGCACTGGACCGCCTGGAGGGCCGGGTGGAATGGGGGGTGAAGGTCTACGCCGGCCTCGGTGCCGCGCAACCCGTCGGCTCCACCGGGGGCGATCCTTCCGCTCCCCGCCCGGCCGGGCGTGACTATCTGCGCCGCAGGCTCGCCGAACGGCGGGCCGCCGAGTCCGGACGCCGCGAGGCGACGGAACTCGCCCAGGAGCTGCACCGCCGGCTGACCGCCCTGTCCGAGGAACAGGTGCTGCACCGGCCGCAGGACGCGAGGATCTCCGGAGTCCCCGGGGAGAACATCCTCAACGCGGCCTACCTCGTCCCGAGGGCACACTGCGAGGAATTCGCACGGGACGTGGAGGCGGTGAACGCGACCACGGACGACGCCGTGCGCGTGCAGCTGACCGGGCCGTGGGCCCCGTACTCCTTCGCCCGTCTCGGCACCGAGGAGCCCGATCGGCATGAATGAACACCGCGACCTCGCCCTTGTCGACCTGCTCGACCGGCTCCTGGCCGGAGGTGTCGTGCTCGCGGGCGACGTGACCTTGCGCATCGCCGACGTCGACCTCGTACGCATCGACCTCAAGGCCCTGATCAGCTCGGTCGGTGCGCTGGTCCCGTCCCCCTTCGAGGAGCCGTCCGTATGAGCCGCCGTGTGGACCTCGAACCCGACACCGTCGAGCGGGACCTCGCCTGCCTGGTGCTGACCGTCGTGGAACTCCTACGTCAGTTGATGGAACGTCAGGCACTGCGCCGGGTGGAGACCGGTGAGCTCACCGAGGACCAGGAGGAACGCATCGGGCTCACGTTGATGCTGCTGGAGGACCGGATGGAACTGCTCAGGACCCGTTTCGGGCTCGAACCGGAGGACCTCAACATCGACCTCGGCCCGCTCGGCTCGCTGCTGTGAGGGGTGCCCCGCCGCCGTACGCGTGACCGGCCTGCGGCCGTGACAGCCGGCGTGGACGCGCCGGAAGCGGAATTTTTGAATGCTCTTGAGCGGTACGTGGCGTGCATTGTCGGCCAATCGGTACGGCCTCGGCGACCCGCTCCCCGCACCGCGCGCCCGGCCGGTCCGGGCGGAGGTGCCCGACTCCGAGTGGCCCGGGCGCCGAACCTCCGCGGCGGTGATTGACGGGTGCAAGGCTCATGGCGCGACCGGCGTGGAATCCGGGGGCGCGTCCGGAGTGCGTATCGGCGCAGGTGGTGTCCCGGACAGCCCGCGGGCGCCGCGGCGCGCCGTGACCCGGCACCTGCGCGGCCGTGAACGGCCCATTTCGTCAAGGGTGTAGACCTGTGGGCGGGGCCGGCGATGTCCGGTCGGGTACCGTCCGGGCGTTCTGGCCAGTCGACGGTCGGTCAAATATGCCCGCCCCCGGCCCCGACGACGGTGTGTCCGACCCTTGTCGCTGTCCGTGGCCGCTGGTTAGGCTCCGGCTCGCTTTCGCATTTCGTACACGCTTTCTGCACATGCGGACCGGTCGCCCGGCCGGTCCGTGGGTTCCGTGCGTGTGATGCGGCGTTCCGGCCTGGAGCGTTGCCGTCCGGGTCCGGGGGAGGTGGAGACGGTCGACGCATCCTCAGCACCGCAGCCTGCCACCCCGCTCGGCCGGGGTGGCGACCAACCCTCCGGGGCGACCGGGCCGAGCGCCCGCCCGTGCCGACGGGACCTGAGGCTGCTGTGGGCGGCCAACGCGGTGGACGGCCTGGGCAGTCAGGCCTCCGGAGTCGTGTTCCCGCTGCTGCTGCTGTCCATGGGCCACGGCCCCGGCGCGGCCGGGGCGTTCGCCAGCGCCGCTGCGTTCGCGGGGGTCGCCATCGGACCCCTCGTCGCCGTACCCGCCGACCGCGGTCACCGCCGCCGCATCATGCTCGGCACTGCGGTGCTCTCCGCCACGGCCATGGCAGGACTCGCCGCCGCCTCGTTCGCCGGCCGGGCCCCGCTGTGGCTGCTCGGAGCACTCGCCCTCGCCGAACGGCTGTGTGCCACGGCGTACGAGGCCGCATCGCGCGGCGCACTCGTACACCTCGCCGACCACGACGAACTCCCTTCGGCGGCTGCGGGGTTACAGGCCGGGGACCAGGTCGCGCTGGTGGTGGGGCCCGCGTTCGGCGGGGCGCTCTTCCAGCTCGCCCGGCCCCTGCCGTTCCTGGCCGATGCCGTCTCCTACGTGGCCACGGCGGTGGGCGTACGTTCGATCCGCACGCCGATCGAGTCCCCGTCCCACGGCCGGGTCCGCCCACGGGGTGGCCGTCGCACGGCGCGGGCACTGTCCGGTGCGCTCGGAGCCGGAGCGGCTCTGGTCGCCGGATCGCCCGTGCTGCGGTTCGTCGTCGTGTGGACCTCGGCCGTGAGCGGAGTGGTGACCCTGCTCTCGTACACCGCGTTGTTCGTGCTCGGCGCGCACGGCGCGACCGCCGCCACCGGTCTGGTCCTGTCGGTCTCCGGGGCCACGGGGCTGCTCGGCTCACTGCTGTCGGTGCGGATCGTGCGCCGCCTCGGCTCCTTACGGACCCTGGTGGCGGCCACCTGGCTGCTGCTCGTTCCGCTGGGTGCGCTCGTCGCGGCCGACGGGCCGTGGACGTACGGACCGGGGCTCGCCGTGCTGTGTCTGCTGCTTCCGGCCGTCACCGTCGTCCTGTCGAGCACCGCCGTCGCCGCCGTACCGCACACCCTTCAGTCACGGGCCGGCGCCGTGGTCGGCGCGTCCGCCGCTCTGGCCGCGGCCGGCGCCCCGGCCCTCGCCGGTGCGCTGGTCACCACGGCCGGCCCGTGGGCCCCGGCCGCGGTGTGCACCGGTGCGGTCGCCGTGCTCGCCGTGTACACCCATGCCACGGCGCCCCGCACGCTCGGCACGACCACCGCCGAAGGCACGCCGGAGGACCGCACGGCCGGCCCCGGCGGGCACGCAGGGGCCGGGACGGAGGGGCAGCCGTGACCGGGCGCTACCAGGTCTTCCGCGCCGCACTTCCGGACGTGTGCCCGCGCGACGCGAACCGCATGGTGTTCACCGGGGACGCCGGGGGCCGCTGCGAGGTGTTCACCTGGGACGCGGCCGCCCGGCGGACGCGACAGGTCACCGACCGCACGGGCGGCACACTGCACTGCACGATCGACGCGGATGCGTACGTGTGGTGGTTCGAGGACGACCCCGAGGGCCGGGGGAGATGGTGGTACCAGGCCTTCGGGGGAGGACCGCGGGGGGCCCGGCCGCCCCGGGGGCCGGGCCGGCCGCCCCCCCGGGGTGGGGGGGGGCCGGGCCGCCCCCGCGCCCCCCCCCGCGCCCGTACCCGGGGGCCCCCCCGGCCCCGCGCAGCGGCGCCCCGGGCGGACGCTCGCGGGTCACCCGCACCCCGCTCCGCACCCCTCCCGAGAC
>NZ_JBSFDP010000071.1:0-8809 GCF_053593975.1 Streptomyces sp. NPDC002004 | reverse complement strand
CCGTGTCAGGTGGTGCTGCCGGTGGGTGAGGCGGTGCCGGTGGTGGAGCGGATCGACGTGGCGGGCGAGGAGGAACTGCGCGCAGCACTGACGGAACGGGCCGGGGTCGGCCTCGACCTGACCACCGAGGTGCCGCTGCGCGTCACCCTCTTCCGTGTCGGCGAGCCGGGACGCGAGCACGAGCAGGCACCGGAGCCGGGCCAGGGCCGGGAACGGGCACGCGAGCACGAGCGGCTGCGGGAGCCGGATCACGTACTGCTGTTCCTGATGCACCACATCGCGAGCGACGGCTGGTCGGTGGCGCCGTTGATGCGTGACCTGTCGGCTGCGTACGCGGCGCGCGCTGCGGGCCGCGGACCGGACTGGGAACCCCTCGCGGTCCAGTACGCGGACTACACACTGTGGCAGCGCGAGATGATGGGTGAGGAGGACGACTCGGCGAGCCTGGTCTCCGGACAGCTCGCCTACTGGGAAAAGCAGCTGGCGGGGATGCCGGAACTCCTCGAACTGCCCCTCGACCGCCCCCGCCCCGCCGTCGCCGGGCAGCAGGGCGCCACCGTCCGCTTCACCCTGGACGCCGCACTGCACCAGCGGCTGGCGCGGCTCGCCCGCGACTGCGACGTCACCTTCTTCATGGTGCTCCAGGCCGCGATCGCCGCGCTGCTCTCGCGGCTCGGCGCGGGGACCGACATCCCGCTGGGCACGGCGGTGGCGGGGCGGTCGGACGAGGCGCTGGACGATCTGGTGGGCTTCTTCGTCAACACGCTCGTGCTGCGCACGGACGTGTCCGGCGACCCGACCTTCCGCGAACTCCTCGCCCGCGTACGGGAGACCGACCTCGCCGCGTACGCCCACCAGGACGTGCCCTTCGACCGTGTCGTCGAGGCGGTCAACCCGGTCCGCTCGCTCTCCCACACGCCGCTCTTCCAGACGATGCTCACCTCGCAGAACGTCCCGGACCCCACGGCCGGGCAGGAGGGGCCCGCCTTCGTGCCCGAGGACGTGTCGCGGCGGACCGCCCGCTTCGACCTGTCCTTCCACGCCAAGGAGCAGAAGGCCGCCGACGGCTCCTGCACCGGCGTGGACGCCCACCTCGAATACGCCACGGACCTGTTCGACGAGGGCTCCGCCCAGGCCCTGACCGCGCGTCTGGTCCGGCTGCTCGGCGCGGTCGCCGACGGGCCCGACGTACCGGTCGGCGAGCTTGAGCTGCTGACCGCCACGGAACGCTCCCGGCTGCTGGACGAGTGGCAGGGCGAGCGGCGCGAGCCGTCGGGCCTGACCGTCCCCGAGCTGTTCGAGGCGCAGGCCGCGCGGGTACCGGACGCCACCGCCGTCGTCCACGAGGACAGCGCCCTCACCTATCGTGAGCTCAACGAGCGCGCCAACCGGCTCGCCCGTCTCCTGGTCGCGCGGGGCGCCGGGCCCGAGCGCCATGTCGCCGTGGCGATGCCCCGCTCGGTGGACCTGGTCGTCGCCCTGCTCGCCGTGTTCAAGGCGGGCGCCGCCTATCTGCCGCTCGACCCGTCCTATCCGGCGGACCGGCTCGCCTTCATGCTGCAGGACGTGGCGCCGGTCCTCGTCCTCACCGAGCAGGGCGTGCTCGACCACGTCCCGGCGCCGTGCCCGCTGCTGCCGCTCGACGACGCCGCTGTGGCCGCCGAACTGGCCCGGTATTCCGCCGGGAACCTCACCGACGCCGACCGCGGCGCCCCGCTGCTGCCCGACCACGCCGCCTTCGTGATCTTCACCTCCGGGTCGACCGGGCGCCCCAAGGGCGTCACGGTGCAGCACCGCTCCCTCGACGGCTATCTGACCTGGACGCGGTCCGCCTACCCCGCGGTCGCGGGCAGGGCCCTGGTGCACTCGCCCGTCGCCTTCGACCTGACCGTGACCGGACTGTTCGCCCCCCTCACCTCGGGCGGCAGCGTCCAGCTGATCGAGCTGGACGAGTCAAGCGCATCCGCAGCGGGCGGGCAGGAACACCCGCGGCCCGACTTCGTGAAGGCGACCCCGAGCCATCTGCCGCTCCTCATCGACCTGCCCGACCGGTTCTCGCCCGGAGGACAGCTCGTCCTCGGCGGCGAGTCCCTGATGGGCGAGGTCCTCGACGAGTGGCGGGCCCGGCACCCCGGGGCGACCGTCGTCAACGAGTACGGCCCGACGGAGACCACCGTCGGCTGCTCCGAGTACCGGATCGAGCCGGGCGACTCCGTACCCTCCGGCGTCGTCACCATCGGCCGGCCCGTCTGGAACACGCAGATGTTCGTGCTCGACGAACGGCTGCGCCCCGTCCCGGCCGGCAGCCCGGGCGAGCTGTACATCGCCGGTGACCTCGTCACCCGCGGATACCACCGCCGCCCCGACCTGACCTCCACGCGCTTCGTCGCCAACCCCTACGGACCGCCCGGCAGCCGTATGTACCGCTCAGGCGACGTCGGCCGGTGGCGGGCCGACGGACAGCTCGAGTTCATCGCCCGGGTCGACCACCAGGTCAAGATCCGCGGCTTCCGCATCGAACTCGGTGAGATCGAAGGGGTCATCGGCGCCCACCCCGAGGTCGCCCAGATCGCCGTGATCGTCCGTGAAGACCGTCCCGGGGACAAGCGCCTCGTCGGCTACGCCGTCCCCGCCGCGGGCACCTCGCCCGACCCGGCCGCGCTGCGCCGCCACGCCGCGACCCAGCTGCCCGACTACATGGTGCCGGCCGTCTTCGTGCTGCTCGACGAACTGCCGCTGACCGCCAACCGGAAGCTCGACCGCGGTGCGCTCCCCGTGCCCGACTACGGCACCGCGGCCGTCGGCAGGGGCCCGCGCACCGCGCACGAGGAGATCCTCTGCGGTGCCTTCGCCGAGGCCCTGGGACTCGACCGGGTCGGCGTCGACGACAACTTCTTCGACCTGGGCGGGCACTCGCTCCTCGCCACCCGGCTGATCGCCCACCTCCGTAGCGTCCTGGAGGTCGAACTCTCCATCCGGGCCGTCTTCGAGACCCCCACGCCGGCCGGCCTCGCGGCCCGTCTCGACAAGGCCGAGCGCGCCCGCCCGGCACTGGTCGCCGCCGAGCGCCCCGAGCGGATGCCGCTGTCGTTCGCCCAGCGCCGGCTCTGGTTCATCCACCGGCTCCAGGGGTCCAGCGTCACGTACAACATCCCCACCTGGATCCGGCTCACCGGCCCCCTCGACCACGACGCCCTGCGCGCCGCCGTCGCCGACCTGGTCGCGCGGCACGAGGTGCTGCGCACCGTCTACCCGGAAGAGGCGGGCGAGCCCTACCAGCAGGTCCTGCCCGCAGGGGAGCTCACCCCCGATGTGACCTTCCGGCCGGTGGCCGGGGAGGAACAGCTCGCGCAGGCGCTGGCGCAGGCCGCGCAGCACCCCTTCGGCCTCGTCGGCGAACTCCCGCTGCAGACCTTCGTGTTCTCGCTCGGCGCGCGGGAACACGTCCTGGCGATCGTGATGCACCACATCGCCAGCGACGGCTGGTCCATGGCTCCGCTCGCCCGCGACCTCTCCCAGGCGTACGCCGCGCGGTGCACCCACCGGGCACCGGACTTCGTACCGCTGCCGGTGCAGTACGGCGACTACGCGCTGTGGCAGCGGGACCTCCTCGGCTCGCCCGACAGCCCGGACAGCGTCATCTCCCGACAGCTCGCCTTCTGGAAGCGCGAGCTGGCGGGCGCGCCCGAGCTGCTCGCCCTGCCCCTGGACCGGCCCCGCCCCGCGGTGCCCAGCCACCGGGGCGGCAACATCGAGCTGGAACTGGACCCCGCGCTCCACCGCGACCTCGTGGCCCTCGCCCGGACATCCGGTGCCACCCTGTTCATGGTGCTGCACGCCGCGATCGCCGCGCTGCTGTCCCGCCTCGGCTCCGGCACCGACATCCCCGTCGGCACCGCCGTCGCGGGCCGCACCGACGAAGCCCTCGACGACCTCGTCGGGTTCTTCATCAACACGCTCGTGCTGCGCACCGACGTGTCCGGCGACCCGACCTTCCGGGAACTGCTGGCCCGGACCCGCACCACCGACCTCGCGGCCTACGCCCACCAGGACGTGCCCTTCGAGCGGGTCGTGGAAGAGGTCAACCCGGACCGGGCGCTCTCCCACTCGCCGCTCGTGCAGGTCGTCACGACGCTCCAGAGCTACCACCGCGGCAGCGTCGACTTCCCCGGCGCCGAGGCCACATCGCCGAAGGTCACCAACGAGATCGCCAAGTTCGACCTGATCTTCTTCTGGGAGGAGCAGCACGATGCGGAACTCGCCCCCGACGGACTCGCCCTCGAGGTGAAGTACGCCACCGACCTCTTCGACCACGCCACGGTCGTCGCCCTCACGGACCGGCTGGTGCGCGTGCTGCGGTCGGCCGTCGCCGACCCCGACCAGCGCGTCGGGCAGCTCGAGATCCTCGACGGGCAGGAGCGCGGCCGGCTGCTGTCCGGCTGGAACGACACCACGCGCAGCACCCCCGAACTGACCCTGCCCGAGCTCTTCGAGGCCCGGGCGGCCGAGGCGCCGAGCGCCACGGCGCTGGTCCACGGGGACGAGGAGTACAGCTACCGGGAGGTCGACGAGCGGGCCGACCGTCTCGCCCGGCTGCTCGCCGGACGGGGCGTCGAACCCGAGCAGGTCGTCGCACTCGCCCTGCCGAAGTCGGCGGACCTGGTCGTGGCGATGCTCGCCGTGCAGAAGGCGGGCGGCGCCTATCTGCCGGTCGACCCGGAGTACCCGGCCGAGCGGATCGCCTACATGCTCGACGACGCCCGGCCCGTCTGCCTGGTCACCATGAGCGGGGTCCACCTGCCCGAGTCCGAGTGCCCGCGGCTGGAACTGGACGACGCCGACGTCCTCGCGGAGCTTGCGGCGGTCCCGGCCGGCCCGCCCGCAGCCCGTGCAGGGCTGCACCACCCGGCGTACGTCATCTACACCTCCGGGTCGACGGGCCGCCCCAAGGGCGTCGAGGTCACCCACGCCGGTGTCGCGTCGCTGGCACTCTCCGCACGGGAGAACTACGCCCTCGACCCCGGCAGCCGGGTCCTGCAGCTGTCCTCGCCCAGCTTCGACGCCTCGGTGATCGAGCTGGTCATGGCGCTGACGACCGGCGCCGCCCTCGTCGTCCCGCAGACGCACCCGCTGGCCGGTGAGGAGCTGGGCCGCGTGCTGCGCGAGGCCCGGATCACCCACGCACTGATCCCTCCGGCCGCCCTCGCCACCGTCCCGGACGGGCCGTTCCCCGACTTCCGCACCCTGGTGACCGGCGCCGACGCCGTGAGTGCCGAACTCGCGGGCCGCTGGGCGGGCCGCTTCCGCATGATCAACTCGTACGGGCCCACCGAGTCCACCGTCGCGGCCACCATGAGCCGGCCGCTGACCGGCGAGGGGGTCCCGCCCATCGGATCCCCCGTCGCCAACACCCGGGCGTACGTCCTGGACCCGGGCCTGCGCCCGGTGCCGGTCGGCATCCCCGGCGAGCTGTACATCGCCGGGCCCGGGCTCGCCCGGGGCTACCGGGGCCGGCCCGCCCGGACCGCCGAACGGTTCGTTGCCAACCCCTACGGGGCGCCCGGAGAGCGGATGTACCGCACCGGGGACCTCGTACGGCGGCGCCCCGACGGCGACCTCGAATACCTCGGCCGCACCGACGCCCAGGTCAAGGTGCGCGGGTTCCGCATCGAACTCGGCGAGATCGAGGCCGCGTTCGACGCCCTGCCGCAGATCAAGCAGACCCTTGCGACGGTGCGTGAGGACCGGCCGGGCGAGCGGCGCATCGTGGCCTACGCGGAGGCGCTCCCCGGTGCCTTCGCCGAGGGCACGCGCCCCGAGGAGGAACTGCTGGAGCAGATCTCCGGCAGCCTGCCGGGGCACATGGTGCCCTCCGCCGTCGTCCTCGTGGACCAGTGGCCGCTCACCCCGAACGGCAAGGTCGACCGCAAGGCCCTCCCCGCCCCCGGTGCGCCCACCGCGTCCGCCGCGTACCAGGGCCCGCGCAGCCCCCGCGAGGAGACCCTGTGCAGGCTCTTCGCCGAACTGCTCGGACTGCCGCGGGTCGGTATCCACGACAGCTTCTTCCGGCTGGGCGGTCACTCGCTCCTGGCCACCCGGCTGATCAGCGGTGTCCGGGCCGAGCTCGGCGCCGAGATCACGGTCCGGGCGGTCTTCGAGAACCCGACCGTCGCCGAGCTCGCGGGACAGCTCGACGGCGCCCGCAAGGCCCGCCCATCGCTGCGCGCCATGCGCCGCAGGCCGTCGTCCTGACGTCCCCACCCCTTCGCGTCCCACACATCAGTCCCCGGAGGATCCTCCCTTGTTCCCCATGTCGTATGCGCAGCGCCGGCTGTGGTTCGCCTTCCAGCTGGAAGGGCCCGAACCGACGTACAACTGCCCGTTGTACATACGTCTGGCGGGCAGGCTGGACCGGGACGCGCTGGTGGCGGCCGTGACCGATGTGACCGAGCGGCACGAGGTGCTGCGGACACGGTTCACGGAGGTGGACGGCGAGCCCTGCCAGGTGGTGCTGCCCGTCGGTGCCGAGGGGGCGTCACCGAAGGTCGACCTGGTCGAACTCGCCGGTGAGGACGAGCTGACGGCCGCCCTGTCCGCACAGGCGCGGTACTGCTTCGACCTGGCCACCGAGGTGCCCCTGCGGGTCACGCTCTACCGGGTCTCGGAGCACGAGCACGTGCTGCTCCTGCTGATGCACCACATCGCGAGCGACGGCTGGTCCATGGCCCCGCTCGCCCGCGACCTGTCCCGGGCGTACGCCGCCCGGTGCGGGGGAGAGGCGCCCGCGTTCGAACCGCTGCCGGTGCAGTACAGCGACTACGCGCTGTGGCAGCAGGAGGTGCTGGGAGCCGAGGACGACCCCGAGAGCCTGATCAGCGAACAGCTCACCTACTGGAAGGAGCAGTTGGCGGGGACGCCCGAGCTGCTGGAGCTGCCGCTGGACCGTCCCCGCCCCGCCGTCGCATCCCACCGGGGCGCCACCGTGCGCTACACCGTCGACGCCGACTGCCACCGGCGCGTCGTGGAACTGGCCCGGGACTGCGACGCCACCGTCTTCATGGTGGTGCAGGCCGCGCTCGCGGTGCTGCTCTCGCGGCTCGGCGCCGGCAGCGACATCCCGCTGGGCACGGCGGTGGCGGGGCGCACCGACGAGGCGCTGGACGATCTGGTGGGCTTCTTCGTCAACACGCTCGTGCTGCGCACGGACGTGTCCGGCGACCCGACCTTCCGCGAACTCCTCGCCCGCGTACGGGAGACCGACCTCGCCGCGTACGCCCACCAGGACGTGCCCTTCGAACGCGTCGTGGAAGCCGCGCGCCCGGCCCGCTCGCTCGCCCACGCTCCGCTCTTCCAGGTCCTGCTGACCCTCCAGAGCAACGCCGGCGGCACCTTCTCCATCCCCGGCGTCGACGCCTCGTTCGGCGAGGTGGAGACCGGAGTCGCCAAGGTCGACCTGACCTTCTACCTGGAGGAACGGCACACCCCGCAGGGCGCCCCGGCGGGCCTCGTCGGCGAGATCCAGTACGCCGTCGACCTCTTCGACGAGAGCAGCGCACAGGTCCTCGCACAGCGCCTGGCCAGGGTGCTCGACGCGCTTGTCTCGGCCCCGGACCGCGCCATCGGCCGGGCCGACGTGCTCGACGCGGCCGAACACCGGCGGCTCGTCGAGGAGCACAACGCCACGGGCCGCGCGGTCCCGGCCGCGACCATGCCGGAACTCGTCGCCTCCTGGGCACGCAGCACTCCGCAGGCGCCCGCCGTCGTCTTCGAGGACACCGTCGTGAGCTACGGCGACCTCGAGGCCCGCGCCAACCGCCTCGCCCGGCTGCTCGCCGGCCGTGGTGTGGGACCCGAGAGGATCGTGGCCCTCGCGGCGCCGCGCACACCGGAGATGGTGGTGGCGGCGCTCGCCGTGCACAAGGCGGGCGGCGCCTATCTGCCGGTCGACCCGGAGTACCCGGCCGAGCGGATCGCCTACATGCTCGACGACGCGCGGCCCGCCTGCCTGCTCTCCCTGTCCGGGGTCCCGCTCCCCGACGCCCCCTGCCCGCGCATCGACCTGGACGACCCGGAGATCCTCGCCGAACTGGCAGGCCTGCCGGACACCGCGCCGTCCGTCCGCGCCGGACTGCGGCACCCCGCCTACGTCATCTACACCTCCGGCTCCACCGGCCGCCCCAAGGGCGTCTCGGTCACCCACGCCGGAGTGGCGTCCCTGGCGGCCACCCATGTGGAGGCCTTCGGGGTCGGCCCCGGCTCACGGGTCCTGCAGTTCGCGTCCCTGAGCTTCGACGCCGCAGCCTGGGAACTGATCATGGCGCTGACCAACGGCGCCGCCCTGGTCCTGGCGCCCGCCCGCCGGCTGGAGGCCGGGGCACCGCTCGCCGGCCTCCTCCGGGAACAGCGGGTCAGCCATGTGACACTGCCGCCCGCCGTGCTCGGCGTGATGGCACCGGACAGCCTCCCCGCGGACATGACGCTGATCGTCGCCGGAGAGGCCTGCGCGCCCGAGCTGGTGGGACGCTGGTCCGCCGGGCGGCTCATGGTCAACGCCTACGGGCCCACCGAGGCGACCGTCTGCTCCACCATGAGCCGTCCCCTGACCGGCGCCCAGGTCCCGCCGCTCGGCGGCCCGATCCTCAACGCGGGCGTGTACGTCCTGGACGACATGCTGCGCCCCGCCCCCACCGGGGTCGCGGGCGAGCTCTACGTCACCGGTCCTGGTCTGGCGCGTGGGTATCTGGGGCGTGCGGGGCTGACGTCGGAGCGTTTTGTGGCGGATCCGTTCGGGGTGCCGGGGGGCCGGATG
>NZ_JBSFDP010000070.1:0-9985 GCF_053593975.1 Streptomyces sp. NPDC002004 | reverse complement strand
CGCCGTTGCGGCGGTCCTTGTTCGCACTGCCGGCCGCGCGGCCGAGGACCTTGTGGCCGCCGCCGTCGGGGATGCGGCCGAGCTTCTTGACGTCGCAATCCACACCGAACCCAGAAGGCCCTCACCCGTTCAAGCACCACGAAGGCGCATGTCGCCCGTCACCAACGTCCCCGGACAGCACAGCTAGGCGCGTGGCCGGGCTGTTGCGCGGCCCGTCGCGAACGCCACCACGGCCGCGACCCCCGCGAGTGCGGCCACACTGGTGAGGGCGACCGGCAGTGAGAACCAGTCGGTCATGAAGCCGATCGCGGGCGGCCCGAGCAGCATGCCGCCGTAGCCGAGCGTGGACGCGGCAGCCACGCCGCCGGGACCCGCGAGTGCTCCGGCGCGCTCGACGGCGACCGGGAAGATGTTCGCGAGACCGAGCCCCGTGATCGCGAAGCCCACAAGCGCCGTCCACACCGACGGCGCGAGCGCGCCGAGCAGCATGCCGGCCACGGCGGTCGACCCGCCGGCGACGAGCGTCCGGGTCCGCCCGAGCCGTTCCAGCAGCGTGGTCCCCGACAGCCGTCCGGCGGTCATCGCCAACGCGAAGCACGAGTATCCGGCCGCCGCGACACCGGGGCTCGCGTCGAGGTCCTGCGACAGGTGCAGCGCCCCCCAGTCGGCGAGTGCCCCTTCCCCGTACGCCGTGCAGAGAGCGATGATCCCGAAGACGACGACCAGTCCGCGGGTGCGCCGCCCGAGGTGTCGTGCCGAGGTGCCGCCGCCCCGCCCGGCCGGTGCGCCGTCGGTCACCGGTGCCTCATGGCGCAGCAGCGTGGGCCCCGCCGCCGCGGTCACGAGGAGCCCCAACACGCCGAGGCCGACCAGATGCCGGGTGGGGGACAGATGCTCCGCGACCATGCCGCCGAGCCCCGCGCCCAGCATCCCGCCGAGGCTGAACGCCGCGTGGAAGCTGGGCATCACCGGCCGCCGCAGGCTCCGTACGAGATCGACGGCCGCACTGTTCATCGCGACGTTGATGCCGCCGTACGCGGCGCCGAACACGACGAGCGCCCCACTGAGGGCTGCCGTCGAATGCGTCAGCGGCGGCAACATCACGCTGAGCGCGAGCAGCGCTCCGCACAACACCGTCACCGGGTGGCTGCCGAACCTACGGCACAGGCGGCCCGTCGACGTCATGGTGACCACGGCTCCCGCCGAGACCCCGAGCAGCGCCAGGCCCAGCGCGCTTGCGGACGCCCCGGTCTGCGTCTTGATCGCGGGAATCCGCACCACCCAGCCGGCGAAGACGAACCCGTCCAGGGCGAAGAACACGGTGAGCGCGATCCGCAGCCGCGTGGGCGAGGGGACTCGCACGACGGTGTGCGAGCGGAGTTTGTTTAGTGTCGGCACAAAGTCAGCGTAGGGGTGCGCGGCGAGGAGGGGCAAGACGGGGCCGTCGCCTCCCGTGCTCACCGTCGGCGGAGCCGCGTGGGCGGACGCGCTCAAGGGCCACGTCGGAGGCGGGCGTGCCCAGGGGTGGCGGGGGTCGGCGCGCCCCGGGGAGCCGGCGCAGGCGGGCGTCCCCGGAGTGCCTGCCCGGGGGCGGTGCCCCGGGGGAGATGCTCTTCCGTAGATTCGGCCGGCGTGGATGGTGCACGGGGTGGCCGACGGGCCGCCCCCGTCGATACGCCGCCCTCCGGTCGGGCGCCCGGAGTGTGAACGCCCGGCGTGCGAGGGCCCGGAGTGCGAGCGCCCGGTGCGCGGTCGCCCGGACAACTCCCGTCATACAGAAAGCTCATGCGCAGTACTTCAACATTTCCGGACCCGAGGGCCATTCGATGGATTCTTCGCACACGGAGTTTGGTTGGAGGTCAAGTTCCGCTCGGCACTGGCATCTTGATGGACTCAGGTCCTCGGTTTCCGGAAGGTCTCCAGATGCAAGCTCCGCCCACTCACAGCACGACTCTTCCGTCGCAACAATCGTCACCCGGCAGAAGTGCGGGCGCCGAGCCGTCGCACGCGAATCGTTTCGACGGCACATGGTGGGTATGGGCCATGGCGGGGGTGCTCTTCCTGATGTACGCAGCGGTGTCGCTGCGTATCCATCAGCGGATGCTCTCCAACAGCTATGACCTGGGAATCTTCGAACAGGTCGTACGCTCCTACGCGGACGGGCACCTGCCCGTCTCCGAATTGAAGGCGCCCGACTTTCCCATTCTGGGAGACCACTTCTCTCCCGTTCTGGCATTGGTGGCGCCGTTCTACCTGCTGCACCGGTCGGCGGAGACGCTGCTCGTGGTGCAGGCGGCGCTCATCGCCCTGAGCGTGGTGCCGCTGGCCCTCTGGGCGCGCCGCACCCTGGGGTCCCTGGCCGGTGCGGTGATCGGTGCCTGCTACGGGCTCTCCTGGGGCGTCGCGAGCGCGGTCGGATTCGACTTCCACGAGGTGGCCTTCGCCGCCCCCCTGCTCACCTTCTCGCTCGCTGCTCTCGGCAGCGACCGGCTGACGGCCGCAGCGTTCTGGGCGATGCCGCTCCTGCTGGTGAAGGAGGACCTCGGGCTGACGGTGCTGATGATCGGCCTCGTCATCGCCTGGCGCGGCGCCCGCAGGCTCGGGATCACGACCGCGGCGATCGGGCTGGTGGGAACGGCCCTGGTGCTGCTGGTGATTCTGCCGTCCTTCAACCCCAGCGGCTCGTTCGCGTACTGGTTCCTCGCGGACAATCCGGCGGCCGGTGCCGGTGACGCGGCTGCGTCCGCGGGCGGCGGCAACGGGGTACTGGACACGCTCTACCGGGCCACCATCGGTCTCACGACCCCGCAGACCAAGGTGCAGACCCTTGCGCTCCTGCTGGCCCCGACCGTGTTCGTGGCCCTGCGGTCCCCGCTGCTGTGGGTCGCCCTTCCGACGCTGGCGTGGCGCTTCTACTCGAACAATCAGTTCCACTGGGGCACCGGCTACCACTACTCGCTGGTGCTGATGCCCATGGTCTTCGCCGCGTTCATCGACGCCCTGGTGCGTCGGGGCACGGCGCAGCGCAGCCTGCGCCGTCATCTCGCGGCTGCCGGGGCCGTCACCCTCCTGATCCTGCCGAACTTCCCGCTCTGGCAGCTTGTCCAGCCCGCCACCTGGCACACCGACCGGCGCGTCGCCGTCGCCCACGAGCTGATGAAGAAGATCCCTGACGGTGCCACCGTCCAGGCGTCCACCTACCTCGTTCCCCAGCTCACCAACCGGACGAGCGTCAGCCTCTACGGCTATGCCACCAGTCGCCCGAACCCCGAATGGATCATGGTGGACACATGGGTCCCTTCGAACATGCGGTGGCCGCAGACCTGGGGCATCGAGAACCTGACCCTGGCCCAGGCGCGCCGCGACGGGTACCGCGATGTGTCGGACGAGTACGGCTACGTCCTGTTGAAGCGGGGGAAGCAGCCCCACCGCGAGGCCGTCACCGGCGACTTGGACGCCTCCAAGCACGCGGGCTGAACCCGTCGCCGTTCCATCCCGGCGCATCGCGCGCGGGCGAACGGCGAGCACCGAAGCGCGGCGCACATGAATGACGAACAATGAATTGCGGCGGCCCGACCCTGTGATGCGTCCCAGGTGTCGGGCCGTCGTCGCCTTCCTGCGAGTCCGCCGGCCCGACCTGTTCACGGACGCGGAACTCGCGCTGTAAAGCGGCCATTTGGTGGGGCGACTGCCCGGTGGTTTGCGCGTCCGAATGCGTGGTTCGCGACGGCGCACGAAAGGTGTCGGCGTGCCGCGAACGAAGTGAGATGCCGGGTCCATAGGGTCGCTGCGAACAAATCCTCGGGAATGGTGATGTCGTGAAGCCGTCCATCTGCCTGTGCATGATTGTCAAGAACGAATCGGCCGTCATCGAGCGATGCCTTTCGTCCGTACGCGACCTGGTGGACACCTGGGTGATCTCGGACACCGGATCGACGGACGGAACACAGGATCTGATCCGTGAGGCACTGGACGGAATCCCCGGCGAACTCCACGAGGAGCCCTGGGTCAACTTCGGCCACAACCGGACGCTGAACATCGAGCACGCCCTCGGCAAGGCGGACTACCTTCTGCTTCTCGATGCCGACCACGTCGTCCGCAGGGAGGGATCCCTGCCCCGGCTGACCGGCGACGCGTACATGCTCCGGCACGAAGGCGCCACCGAGTACCGGATCAAGCGGTTGGTGCGCGGGGACATCCCGTGGCGCTACGAGGGCGTCACGCACGAGTACCTCCACGCCGACGGACACGAGTCCCAGGCGAACCTCGACGCGCTCGTCATCGAGGACTACGCGGACGGCGGCTCGCGGCACGACAAGTTCGAGCGCGACGCGCGCCTGCTCGGCGCCGAGATGGAGCGTGACCCGTCGAACACGCGCACCGTGTTCTACCTGGCGCAGACCATGCGGGACATGGGCGACGTACCCGAGGCGATCCGGCTCTACGAGCACCGCGCCGGGATGGGCGGATGGGAGGAGGAGGTCTACTACTCGCTCCTCCAAGTGGGAATCCTCAGCGCCGGCTCCGGCGACTGGCCGGCCGGGATGGACGCGCTGTCCCGGGCCTGGACGGCACGTCCGCAGCGCCTGGAGGCCTGCTACGAGCTGGCCTCGCGGTTGCGTTCCATGGGGCGTCATCACATGGCGCACGCGATCGTGTGCGCCGGCCTGGACCGGCCGCAGCCGAACGACATCCTGTTCACCCAGCCCTGGGTGTACCGCTGGGGCCTGTTGTTCGAGTTCTCGATCACGTCCTACTGGGTGGGCGACGCCAAGGGTTCGCTCCAGGCCTGCGACCGTCTGCTCGCCATGCCCGACCTGCCCGGCACGCACCGGGTGCAGACGATGGTCAACCGTGAGTACGCCGCACGCGGACTCGCCACGATCCCGGTACCGGGCAAGGGGCCGAAGGGCAAGCAGCGGCGGTCAGGCTCGAAGGCCCGCTGACCACCGCCCGCGCGCGGCAGGAGGCGTGGGGGTCAGACGGCGACGACCGTCACCCCCGCCTCCTCGAACCGGGCCGCGGTCTCCGGCGTCACCGCCGTGTCCGTGACCAGGGTGTCCACCTGTTCCACCCCGCAGATCCGGGCGAAGGCGCGACGGCCCAGTTTGCTGGAGTCGGCCGCCACGACGACGCGTTCGGCCCGCTCGCACAGCAGCCGGTTGATGGCTGCCTCGGCCTCGTCATGGGCGGCGGCGCCGTGGGCGACATCGAGGGCGACGACGCCGAGGACGGCGATGTCGACGGTGATCTGCCCGAGGACGCCGTCCGCGAGCGGGCCGATCAGCTCGTAGGACTGCGGGCGGGCGACTCCGCCGGTCACGACGATTTTGAACTGGGGACGCACCGCGAGCTCGTTGGCGATGTTCAGGGCGTTCGTCACCACCGTGAGGGCGGGCGAGCCGCTGGCGAGGTCCGGGCGCACGGCCAGTGCGCGGGCCACCTCCGTGGTGGTCGTGCCGCCGGTCAGTCCCACCGCCTCACCCGGTGCGACGAGGTCCGCGACCGCCTTGGCGATGCGTTCCTTCTCGGACGCGCGGCGGGCCGTCTTGTAGCGGAGCGGCAGTTCGTACGACACCCCGTGCACGACGGCCCCGCCCCGGGTGCGTACCAGCATCTGCTGCTCGGCGAGCTGGTCGAAGTCGCGCCGGATCGTGGCGGCCGACACCGCCAGTTCGGCCGCCGCCTCCTCCACGTCCAGCCGACCCCGCTCGACGAGCAGTTCCAGCAGGGACTTCCAGCGGGCGTCGCGCGACATCCGCACTCTCCGTTCATCCCCGTCATCCCGTTCACATGATCTGCGGCGACCCTAGCGCACACCCAGGACCACCAGCGATGCTTGATTGTGCTTGAAAGGTCGCTATATCTTGCAGAAACAAGCAAGCGTGTGGGCGGTGTGCCGGAGCGCACACACGCAGCGAGCGAATCTCGGGGAGTGGGGCACGCATGAGCCATGTCGAGAACGAACTGAACAGCCAGCCCGAGTGCTGGATACGCGCGGCGCAGCTGGCGGGGAACCAGGCGGACGCGCTGCCCGCGCGGGGGGAACGCGTGGCGGTCGTCGGCTGCGGCACGTCCTACTTCATGGCGCAGGCCGCCGCCGCGCTGCGTGAACAGGCGGGACAGGGTGAGACGGACGCCTTCGCCGCATCCGAGTTCCCCACGGCCCGTACCTACGACCGTGTGGTCGCGCTGACCCGCTCGGGCACCACGACCGAGGTGCTGGACCTTCTCGGCCGGGTCGCGGGACGCACCCGTACGACGGCGATCACCGCCGACCCGACCACCCCGGTGATGTCGGCCGCCGACGACGTCGTCGTGCTCGACTTCGCCGACGAGAAGTCCGTCGTGCAGACCCGCTTCGCCACCACCGCACTCACCCTGCTGCGGGCCCACGCCGGTCTCCACACCGACGCGGTGGTCGCGGACGCCCGCACCGCGCTCGAGGCTCCGCTGCCCGAAGGGCTCGTGGAGTGCACCCAGTTCACCTTCCTCGGCCGCGGCTGGACCGTCGGCCTGGCGAACGAGGCCGGTCTGAAGATGCGCGAGGCCTCCCTGTCCTGGACCGAGGCCTACCCGGCCATGGAATACCGGCACGGGCCCATCAGCATCACCACCGCCGGTACCGCGACCTGGATGTTCGGCGAGGCTCCCGGGGGCCTGGCCGAGCAGGTCCGCGCCACCGGCGGCCGCTGGGTGGACGGCGGCCTGGACCCGCTCGCCGAGCTGGTGCGCGCCCAGCGCCTCGCCGTCGCCGTCGCGGCCGCCCGCAACCTCGACCCCGACAGCCCGCGCCACCTCACCCGCTCGGTCATCCTCACCACCCCCTGAGCCGTCGACGACCCGAGGAAGGAGGGGCCGTGCCCCTCAGCACCACCGGCGCGCTCGTCGTGGAGGCGGCCGCCGCACACACCGCCGTGGCCGCGTTCAACGTCATCACGCTGGAGCACGTCGAAGCAGTCATCGCCGGAGCGGAGGCCGCACGGGCACCCGTCGTCCTCCAGATCAGCGAGAACGCGGTGAAGTACCGCTACGGCCGGCTGCTGCCCCTGGCCCGCGCCGCCGTCGCAGCCGCCGAAGGGGCCGTCGTGCCCGTCGCGCTGCACCTCGACCACATCCAGAGCGACGACCTGCTGCGCCAGGCGCCCGACGCCGGGTTCAGCTCGGTGATGTACGACGCGTCGAGGCTGCCGTACGAGCAGAACCTCGCCGCGACCCGCGCCGCCGCCGACTGGGGGCACGCCCACGGGCTCTGGGTGGAGGCGGAGTTGGGCGAGGTCGGCGGCAAGAACGGCGCACCCGCCCTCGACGCGCACGCACCCGGCGCACGCACCGACCCCTACGAGGCCCGAGGCTTCGTCGCCGACTCCGGCGTCGACGCGCTGGCCGTCGCTGTCGGCAGTTCCCACGCCATGACCAGCCGCACCGCCGTCCTCGACCACGGGCTGCTGAAGCGCCTCTCCGCCGCCGTCGCCGTGCCGCTCGTCCTGCACGGTTCCTCCGGGGTGCCCGACGGGGAGCTCTCGGCCGCCGTGGCCGGAGGCATCGCCAAGGTCAACGTCGGCACCGCGCTGAACATCGCGATGACCGGTGCGATACGGACGTTCCTCGCCGCCAACCCCGAGGCGGTCGACTCCCGGAAGTACCTGAGCGTGGGCCGGGAGGCCATGGTCCGCACGGTCACCGGACTCATCACCGTGCTCCGGAGGTGAGTCCGCGCGCCACCGCCGCGGTGCACCGGGCGGTGGCGCGCGATGATGGGAGCCATGGAGAAGGGAGTGTCCGGACAGCGGCCGCAGACGCCGCCACCGCCGGACCCGCTCGCGCAGTGCTCGGGAGAACTGTTCCCCCGCGAGCGCGCGGAGATCGCCCCCGGAGCGGTCCACGTCCCCGGCTGGCTGTCCTCCGGGCAGCAGCGGGACCTGGTCGAGGCGGCGCGCGCCTGGGCGCGGCCCCCGGCCGGGCTGCGCACGGTGCGCACCCCGGGCGGCGGCACGATGAGCGCCCGCCAGGTGTGTCTGGGCCGGCACTGGTACCCCTACGGATACGCCGACACCGTGGTCGACGGCGACGGCGCACCCGTGAAGCCCTTCCCGCCGTGGCTCGGCGACCTTGCACGCCGCGGCGTCGAGGAGGCCTACGGCGAGGGACCCTGCTCGGCCGCGTACGACATCGCGCTCATCAACTTCTACGACGAGGGCGCCCGGATGGGCATGCACCGGGACAGCGACGAGACGTGCGCCGACCCCGTCGTCTCGCTCAGCCTCGGCGACCGGTGTGTGTTCCGGTTCGGGAACACCGGCAGCCGCGGAAGGCCGTACACCGATGTGCAGCTGCGCAGCGGGGACCTGTTCGTGTTCGGCGGCCCGGCGCGGTTCGCCTACCACGGGGTGCCGCGCGTGGACTGCGGCACTGCGCCGCCCGGCCTCGGCCTGCGGGGGCGGCTCAACATCACCCTGCGGGTCAGCGGACTGCCGCCCTCACCATGACGGTTCCGGCCGGCGGACGGCTGCACTCCGCACCGATCATGGGAGACTCGCCCTCATGAACGGCAAGTCGGCACCCCGGGCGGCGGGGGAGATGTCCACGCGGAACCACCGGCTGGAGCGGGGGCGCAGCGCACTCGGGCCCGCGCTGGAGCTCGTCCACACCGGCCGCGCCCCCACCCGCGCCGTGCTCACCGCCGAACTGGGGGTGACCCGGGCGACCGCCGGGGCCGTCGCCGCCGAGCTGGAGGCCCTGGGTCTGATCCGCGTCGACGCCCGGCCGGGTGCGGCCGCCGGGTCGCAGGGCCGTCCGTCGCACCGTCTGGAGGTCGCCGAGGACGGCCCTGTGGCGCTCGCCGCTCAGGTCCACGCCGACGGATTCCGTGCCGCGCTGGTCGGTCTCGGCGGCCGGATCGTGGCCACCGCGCCCGGATCCGAGACCATCCACCCCGACCCGGCGCAGGTGCTCGGCTCGGTCGTCGAGGCGGGTGCGGAGCTGCTGCGCGCGACGGGCCGCCGGTGTGTGGGCTCGGGCCTCGCCGTGCCGTCCGCGGTCGCCGAACCGGAGGGCACCGCGCTCAACCCCCTCCACCTCGCCTGGCCCGCGGGCTCCCCGGTGCGGGAGATCTTCGCCGAGAAGGTGCGCGCCGCGGACATCCCGGGTCCGGTGTTCGCCGCGAACGACGTCAACCTCGGCGCGCTCGCCGAGTACCGGCACGGCGCCGGGCGCGGGGCCCGCGACCTGCTGTGCGTGGCGACCGGGCACCGCGGCGTCGGCGGCGCCCTCGTCCTGGACGGCCGTCTGCACACCGGCAGCTCCGGCCTGGCCCTCGAGGTCGGGCACCTCACCGTCAATCCCGAGGGCAGGCCCTGCCACTGCGGCAGCCGAGGCTGCCTCGACGTCGAGGCGGACCCCCTCGCCTTCCTCACCACGGCGGGCCGCGAACCCGGCCCGGAGGTGTCGCTGCTCCAGCAGGCACGCGAGCTGATCGAGCGCGAGTACGCGGATCCGGCGGTGCGCACCGCGACCGAGGCCCTGATCGACCGCCTGGGCCTCGGCCTCGCCGGTCTCGTCAACATCCTCAATCCGGACCGCATCATCCTGGGCGGCCTGCACCGCTCCCTGCTCGACGCGGATCCCGAGCGGCTGCGCGCCGTCGTCGCCGACCGCAGTCTGTGGGGGCGCAGCGGCGGCGTACCGATTCTGCCGTGCACCCTGGACCACAACAGCCTGGTCGGAGCCGCCGAGTTGGCGTGGCAGCCGGTGCTCGACGACCCGCTGGCCGCCTTGGCTTAGGGGGCGTCTTGCCGATCAGGCCGGATCCGGAGCGTCGGCGACTGACGACAACGCCGCAGATGTGCGTGCCAAGCCCCGCGAGCCCGGCGTGCTCGGCAAGACACCCCCTAGATGTGCTGTCCGGACAGGTTGGTGACGCGGCTGGCTGGGGTGTGGCCGCTGATTCCGGTGTGGGGTCGGTGGTAGTTGTACCAGTCCAGCC
>NZ_JBSFDP010000069.1:0-15158 GCF_053593975.1 Streptomyces sp. NPDC002004 | reverse complement strand
GCCTGCCCTCCCCCGCCGCCGAACCGGCGGCCCTCAAGATGCCCGCTGTCAAGCGTGAGCCGGAAGGAGCCACTGAGGGCGGTTACCCGCCCGTCCTCACACGTCCACAGGGCAGGTGCCGTCGACCAGTGCCGACGGGGTCCGGAGCGGAAGGGGAACGCTCGCGGGCGCGGCCTCGGGGCCGTCGTGGCAGGTGAAGCCGAGGCGCGCCATGGCCCGGGTGACTTCGCCGACGGTGAAGTCACGGCGGTCCTGTCCCGTGGTGACCTGGCCCACCTGCTTGACGGGGTAGCGGCGGCGGCCGATGGTCACGGACGCGCCCGTGACCAGCTCGGGCTTGACGCCCTTCATCGAGGCCAGCACCCCGATCTTGGTCAGGTCGAACGGGTACTGGGCGATGACACAACGCATGATGCCTCCCAGGCATGACGCAAAGGAACTGACCCGGGCGGGGTGGATCAGCCGCGGACGGGAACGGGCCGGAGCCAGCTGCCGAGGACGTCCCGCAGACGGATGCGGTCCGTGTACGTGGAACTGGCACGGAGGACGGCGAGCCGGGCCAGAGTGATCGAACCCGTGCTCTGGTCGTCGCCGTCGCACACAGTCAGGTACTCGACACGTGCACCCGCCATGACGGCCAGAGCCACCTCGACGGTCATGTCGTCACAGACCCGAGGCCCGTACGCTTCCATGCCGTCGACCACGGTCGTCGATGCGGGGTCCGCCACGCGGCACTGAGTCTGAGTGGGCGTCAAAGATGCCTCCTGCGGTGCGGGTTGGTCGGCTTGGTGGCCATCGCGGCCTGGGGAGACCGCTGCGGCTCCGGGGTCGTGCAGGGCCTAGGCCGCCGAGTCGATGGCGGTGCGCCGCTGTGCCCTGCGGCGCACCGCCGCGCCGGCGGGCCGCCCCTGGCCGGTGCGGCCCTGACGGCCACGGGACGGGGAAGACGTGCGGCGGGGACGCTCCACGGCCGGAACGGTGATGACGACCGGGACACCGGACGGCGCCTGGGCGCCGGTGATGCGGCTCAGCTCCGCCTCACCCGAGCGCACCGGAGTGATGCGCGGGGTGATGCCGGCCGAGGCCATCAGTCGGCTCATGCCGCGGCGCTGGCCGGGTGTCACCAGGGTGACGACGCTGCCGGACTCCCCCGCACGGGCCGTACGACCGCCACGGTGCAGGTAGTCCTTGTGGTCGCCGGGCGGATCCACGTTGACGACCAGGTCGAGGTTGTCGACGTGGATGCCGCGGGCCGCGACGTTGGTGGCGACCAGCACCGTGACGTGACCGTCCTTGAACTGAGCCAGGGTCCGGGTGCGCTGCGGCTGGGACCTGCCACCGTGCAGGGCGGCGGCGCGGACGCCGCTGCTGAGGAGGTGCTCGGTCAACCGGTCCACGGCGTGCTTGGTGTCCAGGAACATGATGACCCGGCCGTCCCGTGCCGCGATCTCGGTGGTCGTCCGGTGCTTGTCCGCGTCGTGCACGTGGAGCACGTGGTGCTCCATCGTGGTGACGGCACCGGCCGACGGGTCGACGGAGTGGACCACCGGGTCGGTCAGGTAGCGACGGACCAACAGGTCCACGTTACGGTCCAGGGTCGCCGAGAAGAGCATCCGCTGACCCTCCGGCCGCACCTGGTCGAGCAGGGCGGTGACCTGGGGCATGAAGCCCATGTCGGTCATCTGGTCGGCCTCGTCCAGGACAGTGACGGCGACGTCCCGCAGTCGGCAGTCGCCCCGGTCGATCAGGTCCTTGAGCCGCCCCGGTGTCGCGACGACGACCTCGGCCCCGGCCCGCAGCGCACTCGCCTGCCTGCCGATCGACATTCCGCCGACCACGGTGGCCAGCCGCAGCCGGACGGCGCGGGCATACGGGGTGAGCGCGTCGGTGACCTGCTGGGCGAGTTCACGGGTGGGCACGAGGATCAGGGCCAGCGGCTCCCGTGGTTCGGCGCGCCGGCCTGCCATGCGGGCCATTACCGCGAGGCCGAAGGCGAGCGTCTTGCCCGACCCGGTACGGCCACGACCGAGTACGTCACGGCCGGCCAGGGAGTTCGGCAGGGTCGCCGCCTGGATGGGGAACGGTACGGTCACGCCGTCGTGGCCGAGCGCGGCCAGCAACGGCGTCGGCATGGCGAGATCGGCGAACGTCTCGACGGCGGGCAACGCCGGTGTGGTCGTCTTCGGTGGTGCGAACTCACCTTGTGCGGCCTGCCGATTTCCGTTGCCCTTGGAGCGGCTCTGAACACCGGAGCGGCCGACAGCAGCACTTCCTCCGAAGCGGTCGTATGTGCGAGTCGTGCGTGTGCGAGTTGTACGTGCACGGTTCATGTGGAACCTTCCTCGACGTGGGCGCGTATCAAGGAATTTCCGCAGTAAAACGAACGGCGCAGAGAATCACGAGAACGAGCCGAAAAAAACAGGGCTGAATCGCCCTGAAAATGAAGCGAGCTGGGGCCCGCACCCCAAGGTGCGGGCCCCAGCTGCGAAGTGTGCGTCAGTGCCGAAGCGTCAGGCGGGAACGATGTTCTCGGCCGTCGGGCCCTTCTGGCCCTGCGCGATGTCGAACGAAACCTTCTGGCCCTCCAGCAGCTCACGGAAGCCCTGGGCGGCGATGTTGGAGTAGTGGGCGAAGACGTCGGCGCCGCCGCCGTCCTGCTCGATGAAACCGAAGCCCTTTTCCGCGTTGAACCACTTCACGGTGCCAGTAGCCATTTTGTTTCTCCTTCGGAGACGGTGTCAGGAATACGCTCTGTGCGCTTTCCGTGTCGCCGTGATGATCAGCCGCCGGAAAAACCATTCTGGCAACCACACCTGCAACTGATACTGACAGTAGCACGTCGTGAGCGACCCCACGCGGTGAACAATTCCTGTCCGTCTCCCACCTCAAGAATATTTCTCGTGCGCCGTGTCGATTTCTCACTTCCCGACCACAGGAATTTGTTCTCCCGGGCCGCACTGTTGCCGTCGAGTCTGTCCGGTCGCAGCGCCGTGACCACCTTCGACGGCTTGGGCGCGGCTGCCGTCGCCATCGGCTGACGACATGCCGACGAACGCGCCGAGACCCCAGCAGCGAGAGGAAGGCCACACGGCGGTTCCGGCGGGGCGACCGCGGCGGTCTTGCGGCCCGCGGGCCGATCGAGCTCCGCACTCGGACGCGATTCTCACCCTCGACCGGTGCGACTTCCGGGCTGTCTGCCCGCTGGGCCGCCACAAGGCATACCGGGTGCTGCCCGACGATCCGCCACTTTGACGCGAGCGTCCTGGTACTGAAGTCCCATCCACAGACGGGACCTGGTCAGCGGTCGCCTTCAGGCGCAGAGCACGTGACTCGGCTTCACCGAGGGAACGGCAGGCCGAGGGTCAGGACATGCGAACGCTTGCCAAAGTCGGCCACGAAACCTCAGGCCGTCGGCGCCCTTTGGCAAACGTGAGCGGTGGCTGCGTGGCATCCACCAAGCACTCGTGCCCTCCCCGTGCCCGATCTTCGTGTGCTCGACGGGTAGGCGTCCGGGGGGCTCCAGCAACACACAGACCCCAGGTCACTGACCTGGGGTCTCATCATGGAGCGGGTGACGAGAATCGAACTCGCGCTCTCAGCTTGGGAAGCTGATGTTCTACCATTAAACTACACCCGCGTAAGTAACCCGCTGTGACCGAGTTTCTCACCGTGTCGCACACTGTACCCCATGCCGAGCCCCGGGCGCTGCCGCGCCGGGGCTCGTGTGCGTCCGGGGTCCCCGCGTCCCGGACGGTGGGGCGTACGGGGTCGGGACGGGTGGGCGCGCCGGTGTGGAGGAGGCGTGGACGCGGGTGCGGGGCGGGGGAGTTGGGGCGTACCGTGGGGGTGCCGGGGCCGGGTTCCGCGAGAGCGGAGAGCCGCCTGGAGCGCCGTCCCTTTCATCCCGTAATGTGGCGCCTGTTGTCGGCCGCCCGGCGTCCCGTGGGGCACGGGTGGCATGAACGGCTCATGGGGAAGGGACTCAGGACTCGATGGAGCGCACCGTCGTCCGTTGTGCCGAGGGGCACGTGTTCAGCACCGCTTCGTTCCCGATGCAGCAGGCCGGCCGGCTCGGTCCCGGCCGTCTGATCCGCTGTCCTCGCTGTGCCCGCCTCCGGAACGCCGTTCCGGTGGAGCAGGGGTGCACGGGGCGAGCGGGGCGTTTGGGGTAGTCGTCGGCTCACGCCCGGTACACGAGTACGGGACCGGCGTCGCCTCTGCGTATCCTCGGGACGTGCTTCTCTCAGACAAGGACATCCGGGCAGAGATCGACGCCGGGCGCGTGCGCATCGACCCGTACGACGAATCGATGGTGCAGCCCTCGAGCATCGATGTGCGGCTCGACCGCTACTTCCGGGTGTTCGAGAACCACCGCTACCCCCATATCGACCCCTCGATCGAGCAGGCGGATCTGACGCGGCTCGTGGAGCCCGAGGGCGACGAGCCGTTCATCCTCCACCCGGGCGAGTTCGTGCTCGCGTCGACGTACGAGGTGATCTCGCTTCCCGACGATCTCGCCTCGCGGCTGGAGGGGAAGAGCTCCCTGGGGCGGCTCGGGCTGGTGACGCACTCGACGGCCGGATTCATCGACCCCGGGTTCTCCGGGCACGTGACCCTGGAGCTGTCGAACCTGGCCACGCTGCCGATCAAGCTCTGGCCGGGGATGAAGATCGGGCAGCTCTGCATGTTCCGGCTCACTTCCCCCGCCGAGTCCCCCTACGGGTCCGAGCGGTACGGGTCGCGTTACCAGGGCCAGCGCGGTCCGACCGCCTCCCGCTCGTATCTCAACTTCCACAGGACGCAGGTGTGATGGCCGCCACGGGTGACGCGGCGGAACCGGTGCGGGAGAACCTGACGTACGAGACGTTCGGCCGCGCCGTCCGGGAGCTGGCGCAGACGATCGCCGACGACGGCTATGAGCCCGACATCGTGCTGAGCATCGCCCGCGGCGGGGTCTTCGTCGCCGGCGGGCTCGCCTACGCCCTCGACTGCAAGAACATCCACCTGGTGAACGTGGAGTTCTACACGGGTGTCGGGACCACCCTGGAGATGCCGGTCATGCTGGCGCCCGTCCCGAACGCCATCGACTTCTCCGACAAGAAGGTCCTGATCACGGACGACGTCGCGGACACGGGCAAGACGCTCAAGCTCGTGCACGACTTCTGCCTGGACCACGTCGCCGAGGTGCGGTCCGCTGTGATCTACGAGAAGTCGCAATCGCTCGTCAAGTGCGAGTACGTGTGGAAGCGCACGGACGAGTGGATCAACTTCCCGTGGAGTGTGTTGCCTCCAGTAAGTAGGTCGGGGGAAGCGGTTAAGGCGAACAAGGAAGCTCTCTGACCTGCGAATCGTCCGCAGCAACTCGGTGCCACCTGTGAATGGGCCCCTCGATTGATCATCGAGGGGCCCTCGGGCTGTCCGGGGCGAATCTCGAACTTGTCAGCAGGTCGGAGCCGGCGCCCTCGTAGCCCTTCCCCGCACCTGCGGCCCACCACTGGCCACGGACAAAGTGGGTTGTAGCGGTTGTCGGAGAACTGCACCAGTGGCATGAAATTAAGCCCAAGAAGTTACCAAACATGCTCACTGTGCTCCTGCTTCTGATCGATTGCTGGCGATGTGGTCAACCTCGCTGTGGGCTCGCAGAGGCCCTCGAACAGGTTGAGACAAGGAGCACGTAGATGAGTCCTGAGCACAGGACGGCGTCCCGCCTGGGACCACTGCCCCCTCGAACCGTGTGGATGACCGGCGGCACGATCGCCTCGCTCGCGCTGGTCGTAGCGGCCGGTGTGTGCAGCCCCGCGATGACGGTGGCACAGGCCATGAACGTCGCACCCGTTGCCGCGACGAACACCTACGGCGGCGGGGGCGGTAAGGGCGAGTGCGAGGACAAGGGGGACCGCGGGAGGGACGGCCACGACAAGGACAAGTGCCGGGGCGTGACGGGCCCTACCGGAGCGACAGGTGCGACCGGCCCTGCGGGTGCCACGGGCGCGACCGGTCCGAAGGGCGCGACGGGTCCGACGGGGCCTGCGGGTCTGAACGGTCTGAACGGTGCGACCGGCGCGACGGGGCCTGCGGGTCTGAACGGTCTGAACGGTGCGACCGGCGCGACGGGGCCTGCGGGTCTGAACGGTCTGAACGGTGCGACCGGTCCGACGGGTCCTGCGGGTCTGAACGGTCTGAACGGTGCGACCGGTCCGACGGGGCCTGCGGGTCTGAACGGTCTGAACGGTGCGACCGGTCCGACGGGTCCTGCGGGACTGAACGGCCTCAATGGCGCGACCGGTCCGACGGGTCCGACAGGGCCTGCGGGTCTGAACGGCACCAACGGCACCAACGGCACCAACGGCACTAACGGCACTAACGGCACCAACGGCACCAACGGCACCGACGGTGCGACGGGTCCGACCGGTCCGGCGGGGGCCGGACTGACTGCAACTCACGAGGAATCGAGCGGTACTCAGGTTATCGGTTCGAATGCGCTGGTACAGAAAACCGCAAATTGCCCAGCAGGCAGTGTCGTCACCGGGGGCGGGTGGACGGTGAGCTCAGAAAATGTGTGGGTGCTCCAGTCCCAAAGATCGGGTACTTCGAGCTGGGCCGTAACGTTCCTCAACCGTTCTACCGGTCTCGTCACTGTGCAAGCTCTCGCAGAATGCGCCCCTTAATCGGGGTGAAGGCAAGGACCGGGGTGCGTGTCTGAGTCTCTCAGCCTGGAGCACCACCCCAACCCACCCCTCACTCCAGCTCCCATCCCGTCTGCTCGGCTCTGCCCTGGGTCGATGGCAGGCGGGATGGGAGCTCCCGCGCACGCCACGCTCGGGCCGGCGCTCGCGAACGGCGCCCCGTCCATCCCGGAGTCTGAGCGCCCCCGCCGGAGGCATGCTTTCGAAGTCGTACTCCAGGATGTAGGGGGCAGCGTCGAGCGGCATCTCGTTGATCTCGACGAGGCGACCTTGGTCCGCGAATGCGGTGTGGCAGATGAGGATGACGGGTGTGCCCGCGGGGATGCTCAGATGTGCCGCTTCTTCCTTCGAAGGCGTGCGAGAGCGGATTTCTTCACGGAAGTGCACTGGCTTGTAGCCGAGTTCGGCGAGCCGGGCGTACGTTCCCCCGGGCCCGTGTCCTCCTGGGTGATCGCTGACCCTGCGACCACGGACATGGGGAGGTAGCTCGTCGCGAGCAGGACGGGCTTCCTCTCCAGAACGAACCGTCGGCTCCTCACGCACACGCTGTCGCCCTCGGCCAGATCCAGAACCGTGTCCGACCGCCCCTGTCCGCGTCTGTTGGTGTCAGCCGCTGGTGAGCTTTGCTCATACGCCGATCGAACGGATTTGATGAGCCATCAGAAGTCGGGGCTCGAACGGTGCTGGCAAACAGGGCCCATGCCTCCACCAAGCTGAGATCACCGCCACACCGTGCTCTCAGGCGATGGGACCGCGGAACAGTCTTGTTACTCCGGCGATGAATTCACCGGCAGACGAATGGAGGGGCAGAGGGACTGCGGAAGGCGGGGCAAGACAAGCGTCGAGATCATGTGTGGAGAAACTCCGTGATGTCAGATATCAAGGCGAGCCCATCTGCGCGGGTCCGCAACAGAAATGGCCAGCGTCTGGCAGCGGCGATCGGGCTGGTCCTGGCCATCGGCCCAGTCATGACATCACTGGCATACGCCCAGAGCACCACCCGGACGTCCCGGTCCCTCGCCCTGCCACCCGAGTGTTCCGGCGGCCCCACCGTCACCTGCACCTATACAACCCCGGGCGAGCATCAGTTCGACCTTCCCGACAGCGCCACCGGCAGCATCACCGTCACAGCGGTCGGTGCCCCCGGCGGAAACGGCTCCCGGTTCTTCGACAACAACATTGCTGGTGCCGGCGGCAAGGGAGCCAATGTCACCGCCACTCTCCCGGTTACGCCCGGAAGCACCCTCTGGGTCGAAGTCGGCGGCAACGGTGCCAACGGTGTCGGTACCACCGGCGGCAGCGGCGGAGTCAACGGGGGCGGAAACGGCGGTACCGACGGCAGTGTGGGTGGCGGTGGTGGCGGAGGCGGCGGGGCCAGCGCCGTCCAGACGTGCTCCTTCACCACCCCTGCCACCTGCATCCTCACCGGCAACCCGGCCACCGACCCACGGTTGATCGTCGCAGCCGGTGGTGGCGGCGGGGGCGGGTACATCGGTGGCGGGGGCGGCGGCATCGGAGCTGGACCCGGGGGCGCGCCCGACGGTGGAGCGGGAGGCGGATTCGGTGTGGCCGCCGGCGCCGGCGGCGGCGGGGCCGGCGGCAGCAGCGGAGGCGGCGGCCCGAGTTTCCCCCAGTTCGCCGGTGGTGGTGGCGGCGGTAGCGGTGCTGCTTCCGGTGGTGGTGGCGGCGGCACCAGTGGTGGTGGGGGCGGCGGCGGCAACGGAGGACCCAGCGGCGCCGACGGTTCTGCTACCAGCGGCGGTAGCGGCGCCAGCGAACTTGACGCGGGTGGTGGGGGCGGGGGCGGGTTCAACGGTGGTGGGGGCGGCGGCGCCAACCCGCTGGGGGCGGCTGATGGCGGTGGGGGCGGCGGCGCCGGTGCGTCGTTCGTAACGGTCGGTGCATCCGCAACGTCGGCCGGTGCCGACACCACTGGTACGGCAGTGGTCACGATCACGTATGTGGATGCCGGCCCGCCCGGACCCACCGGACCCACAGGGCCGGCCGGACCCACCGGTGCCCAGGGGGCCACGGGCCCGACGGGGGCTGCGGGTGTCACGGGTGTGACCGGACCCACCGGTCCGGCCGGGTCCACCGGTGCCGAAGGGGCAACAGGCCCGACCGGAGCGGACGGGGCGACGGGTCCGACGGGTGCCGAGGGGGCAACAGGCCCGACGGGGGCTGCCGGTGTCACGGGTGTGACCGGACCCACCGGTCCGGCCGGGTCCACCGGTGCCGAAGGGGCAACAGGCCCGACCGGAGCGGACGGGGCGACGGGGGCTACGGGTGTCACGGGTGTGACCGGACCCACCGGTCCGGCCGGGTCCACCGGTGCCGAAGGGGCAACAGGCCCGACCGGAGCGGACGGGGCCACGGGCCCGACGGGTGCCGAAGGGGTGACCGGCCCGACCGGTGCCGAGGGGGCAACAGGCCCGACGGGAGCCACGGGTGTCACGGGAGCGACCGGACCCGCCGGCCCGACGGGCGTCATCACCTCGGCCGGCGACAGGCGCCACATCTACTGGGCCGAAGTGGATTCACAGGGCAGGGCCTGGATCCAGGAGCAACTCCTCGTCCGCAACAGCAGCCAGTGGTACGCCCTCTCCAACGTCCCCGGCTACCCCACGTCCCGCGCCGCCGGCATCTCCCTGCTCATCACCTCGGGCCGCCTCCACATCAGAGTCCTCACCCAGAACGATCACCTTTACCAGGCCGTCTGCCCCGCCGATCGGCCCCTGACCAAACACCTCCTGCGCACCCAGTGCGGCCACTTCACCCGCGTCGCCGGCCCGACCGACCCCAAGAAGGCCGGCTCCGGAACCCACCGCTCACCAGGCCGGCACACCTGACATCCCGCAACAGCCGGCACACACGACGGCTGACATACGGCGACGGGGCCCGGGCGCAATGCCCGGGCCCCGTCGCCGTATGCGTCAGGACTGCTAGAACGTGCCCAGCTTGATGATCGACAGCAGTGCGATCAGCTGGATCGCTGAGGCGCCCAGCGCCTTCGGCCACGGAAGGTCGTGCGACTTGCTCACCATGAGGGTGAAGAGCACGCCCGCGGCCACCCAGGTCGCCCAGCCGAGGAGCTGGACGAACGAGGCGTCGCCGCCCATGAACATGGCGAAGACCAGACGCGGCGCGTCCGTGAGGGACATGATCAGCATCGACAGGCCGACCGTGGGCTGCCAGGCACCGTCGCCGCCGAGCTGGCGGGCCAGGGTGTGCGTCACGACACCCAGCACGAAGGCGCTGACGACGATCGCGACACCGGTGATCAGGACGTAAGGGATCGCCGAGGCGAGCGTCGCGTTGATCGCGTCCTTGCGGGCGCCGTCGAAGCCGAAGATCGCGAGCAGGCCGTAGATGAACGTCACGATGAGGGCGGGGCCCCACATCGCGTAGTCGCGCATCTGCAGGAAGGTCTGGTTCGGCCGCAGCACGATGCCGCTGAGCAGCTGCTTCCAGTGCAGACGGGGGCCGACGGGCGCGGCCGCGCCCTGGCCCGAACGGTAGGTCTCGCCCTGCGTGTACGGGTCGTCACCGGCGGGTCCGTACGGGTCCTCGCCGATGGAGAAGGCCTGGGTGTGGCCGGGGTTGTTCGCGGCGTACGGGTCGGGGGTCTGGGGCCTGCCGTATCCGCCGTCGCCGAAGTACTCGGGCTCGCCCTGGCCGCCCGACTGCGGCCACTGCTGCTGGGCGCCTCTGTACGCCGGGGCGCCCGCTCCGTAGCCGGGGGCGCCACCCTGGCCGCCCCCGTAGGGCGGCTGCTGCGGGTACGACGGCGCCTGCGGCGTGCCGTACGGTGGCCGCCCGCCCTGGGGGGCCTGCCGGCCGTACGGCTGCTGCCGCGGGTTGTTCTGCGGTCGCGCTTGCGAGGGGCCGTCGTCCCGGCCGCGTCCGATCCTGAATCCAGCCACGTAATCGAACGTACCTGGTCCGGAAGCGTCACGTGCCGGGTCCGGGGTCTTACGCCCGGCTTTGCGGCTGACCTGTGACATCCCCTAAGGGGTCCCCGTCAGGGTCACCGGAAGGGGATCCCGGAGGGGTTGGGACAGGTCCGGGGCGGCGCGGGCGGGCCCGTCGGCGGGTCAGCGGCCCAGCACCGCCCCGTACGCCAATGGGGTGGACGAGGACGGCAGGTGGAGCCGGGACGGGGTGAGGGCGACCGAACCGGGCGCCGTGGCACCGGGGAGCACCCAGACGCCGCCCGACGAGGCGTTCTCGCCGGGCGAGCCGACGGAGAGGTCCGGGTGGTGGTCGCCGTCGTAGTCGTCGCTCGCCAGGGCCGCGCCGAACGCGTCGCCGGTCTCCGCGGCGCCCGGGACACCCGCCGTGTCCTGCTGGTACGCGACCGAGGTGGCCGCGCCGGAGGCGGAGAGGAGCCCCTGCGAGCCGCCGAACAGGACCGTCGCGCTGCCCGCCCTCGCCCGGCTGCCGATCGCCTCACCGGGGGCTCCGGCGACCAGGTCCGTGCGGCCGTCGCCGTTGATGTCGGCTACGGCCAGCGCGGAGCCGAAACCGTCGCCGTTCTCGGCGACGCCCGGCACTCCGGGGGTGTCCTGGTTGAGGGTCTGGGCCCGGGTGCCGAAGGAGCCGCCCCCAGCCGCCCCGTAGTGGATGTGGATGCCGCCGCCCTTGGCGAGCTCCTCCGGCCCGCACGGGTCGTCTATGTTCTCGTCGGCGATCTCGCGGCAGTTGCCGAGCGCGAGGTCGTCGTGCCCGTCGCCGTCGAAGTCGCCGGCGGCGAGTGCGGAGGCGGCTGCGTTGTCGGTGTTCCAGAAGTTGGCCATGCCGGATTCCTCGGCGGACCAGCGCCACAGCCGTACGTGGGACTGCGTGTAGGGGGCGTTGACGGTGTAGTAGGCGACGGCGAGATCGGGGGTGCCGTCGTCGTCGAAGTCGCCGGTCGCCAGGACCGGGGCACGGCCGCCCATGTGGTCCGAGAAGACGCTGCTCAGGTCCCCTGCGGCGGTGCGCAGCACGACCTTGTCGGTCGCTCCGATCGCCAGGTCCGTCCGCCCGTCGCCCGTGAAGTCGGCCGCGGCGAGGGACTTCCCGTACGCCGCCGAGGCCGCGGGCCCGTCGGCGACGGTGAAGGCCGTGCCGAGGCCGCCGTGCACGCCGCGCAGCACCGTGACCGTGCCCGCGTCGGCCCCGGTGCCGGTGATGTCCTCACCGGGGGCGCCGATGACCAGGTCCGTCGTCCCGTTGCCGTCCGCGTCGGCGACGGCCACGGAGGCGCCGAACCGGTCGCCCTTCTCCGGGACGCCCGGAGTGCCGGGCCGCGACTGGCTGATGCGTATGTGCCCGAGCGAGCCGAGGCCCCTGGGGTCGCCCCAGATCACATCGACATAGCCGGCCTGAGCCTGGCCGTCGACGGTCGCGTTCGGGACGCCGACGGCGAGGTCCGCGTAGCCGTCGCCGTTGAAGTCGCTGACCACGGTCGTCGGGCCTGCGGCGTTCGCGGCCGGCGCGAAGGCCGGCCCTGCGGCGGCAGCGGCGGCGACGGCGGCGGCCAGGGCGTACGTCCGTGTGCGCACGGGGACTCCAACGGGGTTGTGGGGCTGGGGTGGTGCAGGGCTCCACTCGTGTGACCGGCGAACCGGCCCCGGGGTTGTACGGGGTTCACCGGGGCGTGGTCCCGGGTTCACGTCCGCCGAACGCGCCACGTGAGCCGTGGTGTTCGCCCGGAGGTGTTCCGCCCCCGAAGGGCCGGCCATGGGGGGCGTTGCGGTTGGTCGGCGAAGTCGGCGAAGTCGGCGCGGCGACGCCGCCGAGGAGCCGTCTCCTGCCTGGGCAGTCCCACGACACCCCAGGGCCCCAGCGCACCCCAGGACACCTCTAAGGCATGCCCAGGAACTCCGTCGTCGAGAACGTCACGGCCGGTGTCCGGCCGATCAGGCCCGTCCTCGTGCCCCGGTACACCGCCACCGTGTCCGCGGTCGCCCCCTGCATCGTGCGCACCACGAGGTCGGCGCACCTGTCGCCGTCGAAGTCGGCGGCGGCCAGCACCCGGCCGGTGCTCCGTGTCTTCGGGGGCAGCGTCACCGTGTCCGACGGGGACAGACCCGTCGCACGGCCGCGGAAGACGCGGATGCGGGTGCCGTCGGAGACGACGAGGTCCGTGCGGCCGTCGGCGTCGAGGTCGGCGGCGTCCAGGGCCGTGCCGGGGACGGCGAGCGCGCCGCGCAGCGCGCCGGGGACGTCGTAGCGCAGGGCCGTGCCACGGCGCGAGCCGATCGCGACGTCCGTGCCCGGGCCCCGGCCGAAGCGGCCGAAGGCCACGTCGACACCGGCCGGGAGCAGCACACCGGTGCGGGTGGGACCGCCGGGGCCGCCGAGGACGACGCCCGATGTGGAGTTCCCGGTGTCGTGGCGGACCAGCAGATCGTCGTAGCCGTCGTGGTTGACGTCGAGGGCGGGGCCGGTGGGGACGCTGCCGGGGGAGGGAAGGGGCCGGCCCGCGGCGCGCGGCGCCCCCGTACGGCCGAAGGGGCCGCGCAGATAGCTGAGGCGGCCGCCCGTCGCGTGCACGACCAGGTCCTGCTCGCCGTCCCCGTCGAAGTCCCCGCACACGGGCTGGTCGGGCCAGTCGTTGCCGAAGCGGGCGGCCGCGGGGACGCGCAGTTCGACGGCCCTGCCGGCCAGGCCCTTGGGCGAGCCGAAGAGGATCTGGAGCGGGACCGGGGGCTGTCCCTGTCCGTCGTACGGCGGGTCGGTCGACACGACCAGGTCGGTGAAGCCGTCGCCGTCGAGGTCGCAGGAGGCCTCCGCGTCGAACGAGGAGGGCAACTGGCCCTTCGTGGACGCCCCGTACGCCGTCGGTGTCAGCAACTGCCGTGCGGCCGGAACCAGTCCGTGCGCCGAGCCGTAGACGACGCCGATGCCCAGGTCGTCGCCGTGCGCGTCGTCGGGGCTCTTCACCAGATCGGGCAGGACCAGATCGCGGTGGCCGTCGCCGTTGAAGTCGTCGGCGGCGCGGCTGCCCTTGCCGCGCGGGACGGGAAGCGGGGCGGGCGCCTTGCCGGCCGCCGCGCCCGCGGGCGTGTGCCGGCCGTCCTTCCCTCCGTCGCCGAAGCCGCCGATGCCGCTGCAGCCCGCGAGGAGCAGGGCGCAGCCGGCCGCGGCCGCGGCGGCACGTATCGCCGTTCTTCGCTTGCTCACCCATCACCCCGAACACATGGCCGACCACAACCCGGCCATGATGCTCCCGCCGCCGGACGGCGCGGCGGGCGGGGTGCGCGGGCCCGGTGCCGGCGGTGCCACGGCGTGCCGGCGGCCGCCCCGCGCCGGGTCGGCGCCGGCAGGCCCTGCGTCAGCCTGCGGAGCAGGCGCAGCGGGCGGCCTCGGCCGCGCCGGTCTGCTCCTGCGCGGGGAGTCCGGCATCGACGGACACCTTGAGGAGCTGAAGCGTGGGAGTGTCCGTGGGGGTGGCCCCATCGGCGCCCCCGATCAGCACGGGCCGGGCAACGGGCAGGTCCCAGTTGTCCGTTGCCCGCTGGACACGGCCCGACAGAAGAGCCGGCAAGGTGTTGCGGAATGCGGAGGAAATAAGGGCGTGATTCCGCGAGTCCGATTTCAGGCCGAGGTGTTGATACGCATTACTCCACAACGCGCCCTCGTCCCACTGCTGTTGCCAGGGATGCTGGCCGTCCACCGTCTCCAGGTGCAATGATTGGGCACGGAAGGCGGTGTTCGCCGCGAGAACTGCCCTGAGGCGCCGATGGCGCTCCAGTTCCCGCGCATCCGTACGGAACATCCGGCCGGCCGGGGGCGCGCACACGGCTCCCAGTACGGTGCAGGCTGCGACGGAGGTCAGGACGGCCCAGATCAGGACGTCTTTCACAACGGTTCTCTCTCCTTTCCAGGTGATTCAGTAAGAGGAGAATCCCTTTCGGGGTGGCGCCGTTCGGGCGTTGACCGTCCGGTCCGGCGTCTTACTGTCCCCGGTTCGCTCTGTCACCCGCATAACGGCATGGCATGTGCCAAGTTACGTACGGGCTTTGCGATATGGGCCGTTGGGTGTACTTGTCCACCCGGAGGCCGAGGCTTCCCTTTGTGCGTCCTTGTTCGGCCCGGGGCGCGGAGAGGGAGGAGCCGGTCGGCTTGGCGGAGTTTCTGCGAATCCCTTTTTCGGTTTTTCGTTTCGTGTGGGTGCGGTGGTGCTCCGACGGAGAGGTCCGTGCCGAAGCCGTCACCCCGCTCGTTCGCGCCCGGGACGCCCGGTGAGTACTGGGTCCACCACACGGGGGGCGTGCCCGGCCCCTCCACGCGCGGGCGCGCCCATGCGAAAGGCCGGAGCCACGTGCTGTGGCTCCGGCCTCTGCTCGGGGAGCGGGTGACCCGGCTCGCTGTGTGAGCGGCTGGCTACTTCACCGGCTCGGGTTCGGGCTCGTTCTCGGTCTCGGCTTCGCCTGCCGGGTCGACCGGTGTCCTGACCGAGTCGAGGAGGAGCTGGGCGACGTC
>NZ_JBSFDP010000068.1:0-18031 GCF_053593975.1 Streptomyces sp. NPDC002004 | reverse complement strand
CCGTGGGACCGGGCGGACGGCGGGGCCGGACTGCGGGGGACGGGGCGTGGAGCCCGTCGGATGTCCTCGGGGGCGTCGCGCAGCTCTCCGCGCGCGGTGTCGGCCCGCCGGAACGTCAGCCGCGCCTCTCCGCACGACGGCGCAGATACCAGGCGGTGACCGCCACGGCCGAGGCGACGAGCGCGCCGCCCGCCGCGGCCGTGAGGCGGCCGTAGTCCTGCCAGCCGCCGCCCATCCCGCCGCGCACGCCGTTCAGGGGCAGTGAGGTCGAGGGCAGGGGCGGCAGGGCCGTCGACGACGTCAGGCCGCCCACTCCGCCCACTCCGCCGACTCCCCCGATTCCCCCCACTCCGCCGATACCGCCGACGCCCCCGCCGCCCGCGCCGGCGACCGTGACGGTGCGGCTGCCCGCCGACTTTCCGTCACTGCACACGACCGCGACGGTGTACGTGCCGGGGGCCACGTTGGCCCAGTTGGCGGCGCCGGCGGCCAGCGGCACGAGCCGGCCCTGGGCGAAGTCGGCCTGGCCGTTGGACAGCAGGGACGCACTGCCGCCGTTGGGGCAGGAGCCGGTGCTCATCTGGATGCCCGAGCCGCTGGCCGTCACGTTGATGCCGCTGGACGGGGCGCCGCCCGCGAAGGCCTGCGCAGCGCCCAGGGACAGCGGCAGCGCGGCGGCGAGTACGGTCAGGCTCGTGCGGGTGCATATTCGAGTCGTGCGCCCGGATATCGCCGGGCGGCCGGATATCTGACTAGTACGCATCTCTCTGCCCTCCGGCGGCACGGTCGGCGGTCCATCCGAACGCCGCCGAGGATCGGGAACGCCCGTGCTGCCTGACGTCGAGCCAACTGGCCACCGGCGCCATGCGCATGTGGACGGCCGCCGAGCAGGTGACGGACTGCGCCGTCCGGTGGACGCCCGGACGCCAGGTCACGGGTGTGCGCCGGCCCGTCGCAGCCGCTCGTGACGCGAGGTCCGCGTACGGGTGACCCGGGGGTGCCGGGCCCCCGGGACGAGGTGTCCCCGCCGTCGGGCGCGGCGCGGCCGGCAGGACGCCCCCTAGGAGTGCGGGGCGCGGGTGGTGACGCTCCGCTCGGCCGACGGCGCGCCCCAGGTGCCGTCCGGGAGCAGCGCCCGGATGCGTACCCGGTGCGTCTCCCCGGCCTGCCGGCCGATGTAGAAGCTGTGCGTGCACCGGCCGCGCGGGGGAGTCCCGCCCCATACGAGCGTGGTGATGCTCCGGCCGTCGAGCTCGATCCGGTACTGCGTCACCACACCGTCGGTCTGCGGCGCGTACCAGGCCAGATCGACGTAGTACGCCCCGCCGTCCCGGTGCGTGGCCGCCTCGAACCGCGTCGGCGCCGTGTCGCGCGCGTCGTCACGGCCCGGGGCGGTGCTGAGCCGTACGGCACGGCCGGCAGGAGAGGTGTTGTCGGCCGCGTCGCGTGCGCGGACCGTGAACACGTACGCCCTACCGGGCCGCAGCCCCGTCACCACCGCGGTGGTCCGGTCCCCGCCCACGCTGTGGATCCGCTGGGCGCCCTGGTAGACGTCGTACGAGGTGACACCCTCGTCGTCCTCCGGCGGCGCCCAGGACAGGGCCACGGCCCGGCTGCCCTCGGCCCGGCCGCGCACCCGCTGCGGGCGGCTCGGCGGCGTGCGGTCCGCGACGGCCGCCGCGGGCGTGCTCACCGTGACACGGCGGCTGAGGGGGCTGGGGTTCCCGGCGGCGTCCCGGGCGAGCACGGCGAAGCCGTACCTGGTCGACGGGCGCAGCCGGGTGACGTCCACCATGTGTTCGTCACCCGGAACCTCCGCCACCTCGGTGGCGCCGCGGTAGACCTCGTACCGCGCCACCCGGGGGCCCGTGGGCGCCTGGTTCCACATCACATGGACGGTCGTGGCGCTGCCCGCCCGGGCCGTGACGCCGACGGGAGCGGGGGGCGGCGCCGCGGGCGGAGCGGAGTCCGCCGGGCCGCAGGACGTCAGCAGCAGCGCAGCCGCACAGGCCGCGGGGATCGAGCCGGGAACGCGTCGCACCGCCCGCCCTGCCTTCCGGTCGTCGAACAGAGGCGTCCCGGGCCTCTCCGGCTCCGGGTATTGGTCTGTACCTATTGGACAGGGGGTGACGGGTTCACTTCAAGAGTCCGGGAGGCCCGCGCCCTCGGCATCCCCGCGGGGCCCGACGGCGGCGCCGCGTCCGGCGTCACGTACCTGGTCTTCGAGAACTCCAGGGCGACCCCCGTCGAAAGCCGCAGGGCCGTCGTCGCCGAGGGGCAGCGGCCGGCCCGCCGGTTCCTGCGACGGAATCAGGGGGTCTCCCGCGGATCACGCCGCGCCTGGTCCGCAGGACACCCCCCGGCTACAACGAACGGGCGCCGCGGTCACACCTTGCGATACGTGTACGCCTCCGTGGCCGCGGCCTCGACCGCGTCGAGGTCGGCGCCCGACGAGGCGGTCACGACCGCGGCGATCGCACCCTCCACGAACGGTGCGTCGATCAGCCGTGCCCCCTCGGGCAGTTCGTCGCCCTCCGCGATCAGGGCCTTTACGGTGAGGACCGCGCTGCCGAGGTCCGGGATGACCGCGACCCCCGCGCCGCCGTCGACGCTGTGCGCCGCCGCGGCGATCAGTTCCGCGCTGGTGCCGTACCCGCCGCCCTGCGTACCGCCCGCGGCCGCCACGGGTGCGGTCGTGGTGCCGCCGGTGAGCCCGGCCGCCAGTTCCGCGACCGACCTCGCCACCGCGTCGCTGTGCGACACCAGCACCACCCCGACGAGCTTGTCGGCACTTTCGTCATTCACCGGCGGCCTCCTCCAGTGCGGCGACGATCAGGGCCGACGACGTCGCGCCCGGGTCCTGGTGGCCGATGCTGCGCTCGCCCAGATAACTCGCCCGGCCCTTGCGGGCGAGCAGCGGCGTCGTGGCGACCGCGCCCTCCTCGGCGGCCGCCCGGGCCGCCGCGAACGACTCGCCGAGCGCGTCCACCCCCGGGACCAGCGCATCCAGCATCGTCTTGTCGCCGGGCGTCGCGCCGCCAAGACCCGCCACCGCGTCCACGCCCGCGCGGAACGCGGCGGCGAACTCCTCCTCGGACACCTCGGAGGCCTCGCCGAGCACCTTCCCGGTACGCCGCAGCAGCGTGCCGTAGAGCGGCCCGGACGCGCCGCCCACCGTCGAGATCAGCTGACGTCCGGCGAGCAGCAGCACACCGCCGGGCGTGTCCGGCCCGTCGGACTCCAGGGCGGCGACCACGGCCCGGAACCCGCGTTGCATATTGGTGCCGTGGTCGGCGTCACCGATCGGTGAGTCCAACGCGGTGAGCCGCTCCGCCTCACGGTCGACGGACGCAGCGGCCGCCGCCATCCAGCGGCGGAAGAAATCGGCGTCGAGCACGGGATCTCCTTCGGTGGTCCGAGGTCGTATCGGGGTGGTGGCCGGACGGGGCCGCCCGGCCGTGTGTCACATACCCCAGCGCAGGCCCGGCGTGCTGACCGGAGCGTCGTACAGCCGCAGCAGCTCCTCGTCGACCTGGCACAGCGTCACCGATGCGCCGGCCATGTCCAGCGACGTGACGTAGTTCCCGACGAGCGTGCGGGCGACGGGGACACCGCGCTCCGCCAGTACGCGGTGCACCTCGGCCGCGAAACCGTAGAGCTCGATGAGCGGCGTCGCCCCCATGCCGTTGACCAGGGCCAGCACCGGGCTGGTCGGGCGCAGATCGTCCAGGACGGCGTGCACGGCGAAGTCCGCGATCTCGTGCGACGTCATCATCGGGCGCCGCTGCCGCCCCGGCTCGCCGTGGATGCCGATGCCGAGTTCCAGCTCGCCCGCCGGCAGGTCGAACGTCGGGCTGCCCTTGGCGGGCGTCGTGACGGCGGTGAGCGCGACGCCGAAACTGCGGGAGTTCTCGTTGACCTGACGGCCGATCGACTCCACCCGCTCCAGCGGCTGGCCCTCCTCGGCCGCGGCCCCCGCGATCTTCTCCACGTACAGCGTCGCACCGGTGCCGCGCCGGCCCGCCGTGTACAGGCTGTCGGTCACGGCCACGTCGTCGTTCACCAGCACCTTGGCGACCTGCACGCCCTCGTCCTGGGCGAGTTCCGCCGCCATGTCGAAGTTGAGCACGTCACCGGTGTAGTTCTTCACGATGAACAGCACGCCCGCGCCGCCGTCGACGGCGGCAGCGGCGCGCGCCATCTGGTCCGGCACCGGCGAGGTGAACACCTCTCCGGGGCACGCCGCCGAGAGCATTCCGGGCCCCACGAAGCCGCCGTGCAGGGGCTCGTGCCCCGAACCGCCGCCCGACACGAGGCCCACGCGCCCCGAGATCGGGGCGTCCTTGCGCACGATCACCCGGTTCTCCACGTCGACCCGAAGCTCCGGATGGGCCAGCGCCACGCCCCTCAGGGCATCGGCCACGACCGTCTCCGCCACGTTGATCAACATCTTCATGGGTTCCTCCCGGTGTACGTGTCGTCGGTGTCCCCGTCGGACGGATGCGGCCGGACCGCGTGCGTCCCGGTCGGTCTTCGTTCAGCTCGTGCCCGGTGCCTGCGGCCAGTATCGGCCGAAGGGGGCCCATGGTCACGGGAAACGGCACCGGTCCCGACCGCTCAGCCCTCCGGGCGGAACGGTCGTCCGATGCCCGTCTCGGCGTACCGGCGCAGGCTCACCAGGGCATGGGCCCAGGCGAAGTTGTCCGTGCCGAAGGCGTCGTCGGAGGGCTCCTGGGCGTACTCCTGGCGGAAGCGGAGCCGGGTGCTGCCGTCGGGCAGGTCGGAGAGACCGAAGACGAACCTGGCGTCGTCCCAGGGGTCGTGGCCGCCCACGCAGATCCAGTCGATCTCGGTGTCGGGATCCAGTTTCATGATCTTCATTTCCGGGTGGAAGTCGCCGGTGAAACGGAAGCTGATCACCGAGCCGATCACCGGCATGGCGCTCACCCCGGTGGTCCACCAGCCGGCCAGACCCTCCTGGGTGGTCAGCGCCTCGTACAGCGCCGACCTGCTCGCCTTGGTAACCACGACGTGCAGGATCGTCCTCATGCTCCCTACCCTCCGTGCGGGGCCGGCCCGGGTGTCCTGCTTCCAGGATTCCCGCCGCCGCCGACGAGCGCGCGCCGGAGTCACCGCTCGGCGCACCGTGACCGCCGGTCCGGCCGCCTGCCGTGGGGCGGGATACGGGAAACCCCGGTGCGCCGAGGTGTCGCGGCCTAGGATTCGGCCATGATCGCCGAACTCCAGTGCGTAGTGCTCGACTGTCCCGACCCCTCGGAGCTCGCCGAGTTCTACCAGGGGGTGCTGGGCGGGGCGGTCGACCAGCCGGATCCTCGCTGGTCGCTCGACGAGGAGTGGGCCACGCTGCATACGCCCTCCGGGCTGGTGCTCGCCTTCCAGCGGGTGACCGACTACCGGGCACCGCGGTGGCCGGATCCCGGCCGGCCCCAGCAGTTCCATCTGGACTTCGGTGTGCCCGACCTCGATGCGGCGCACGAACAGGTGCTCGCCCTCGGGGCCGCGCCGCTCGACGGGGACGCCGAAGGACGCGGCTGGCGCGTGTACGCCGACCCGGCGGGGCACCCCTTCTGCCTGGTCCGCCACTGAGGGCGACGGGGTCAGGGCGGAGCCCCGCCCCGCGCTGATTCCACCAGTGCCCGCGCCGACTTCCTGTCGAGGGCCAGCCGCACCAGCGCCGCAGCCAGCACCCCCGGATCCGCGTCCCCGGCGAGCCGCACCAGCTCACCCGGATCCTCGGGCAGCCCGAGCAGCCGCGCACCTTCCAGGGCCTTGGCCCCGAGGTACGGTGCCACCTCCTCCCAGACGCACTGCACCTCGCGCAGAAAGATGTCCGTACCGGCCGGCCCGAGCCCGGGCACCTCGCGCAACAGCCCGCGCAACACGTCGAGGTCCCCGCCCGCCCGCTTCCGCATCCGCCGCAGATCGCCTCCGTAGACGTCGGTCACCAGCCGTGCGGCGTCCGCCAGCTGCGTGGCGGCGCTCTCGTCGTACCGCCGGTAGCCGCCTTCGCCGAGCACGTCGACGCGTCGCTGCCAGGTGGCATCGGCCATCCGGCGCGGATCTCGCAGCCCCGCGTCGTGGAGGGCGCGGGCCGCGGACACGGCCGCCGAGCTGCGGATACGGGCACTCAGCAGACAGCACAGGACCAGCAGCCGGTACAGCGGCTGCGGCGTGTCGCGCAGCGTGATGCCCGCTTCCTCGGCATAGGTGCGGCCGTGCTCGGCGAGCAGGTCGCGCACGAGGCCACGGGCATCCGTGGAGAGGACGGACATGCCGGCTCCCTTCCGCTTGTCGCACCGGTGCTTTCGAGTTCCCTGGCCGGGGCGGAGTGAACCCGGGTTCCCGGGCCCGACCCGCTCCCTCCCATGTCGCCCCGTCCCCGCCATTCCCAATTTCTGGAACGAGTTCTACTGTGTGCGCCGTCGGTCCGGGCCGGTGCGTCAGCTCGTGCACCGGTGTCGGTGCGTCAGGGGAGTTCCGCGGGAGCGAGGAGGGGCCGTGCATCTCGAGTACACGCCTGAACAGCAGCGGCTGCGCGCCGAGTTGCGCGGCTACTTCGCGCAGCTGGTGCCGGACAACGCCTACGCACGTTACGAGGACCCCGCCGCCCAGAAGCGGTTCTACCGCGACACCGTCCGACGGCTCGGCTCCGACGGCTGGCTCGGCGTGGGCTGGCCGCAGGAGTACGGCGGGCGCGGGCTGACCCCGATGGAACAGTTCATCTTCTTCGACGAGGCCGCCCAGGCCGGCGTACCCCTGCCGCTGATGGCGCTGAACACGGTCGGCCCGACGCTCATGCAGTTCGGCACCGACGAACAGAAGGCGTTCTTCCTGCCGGGGATCCTCTCCGGCGAGATCGACTTCGCGATCGGCTACAGCGAGCCCGACGCCGGGACGGACCTGGCCGCACTGAAGACCCGGGCGGTCCGCGACGGCGACGAGTACGTGGTCGACGGGCAGAAGATCTGGACCACCAACGGGGACACCGCCGACTGGGTGTGGCTCGCCGTGCGTACCGACCCGGACGCACCGCCGCACAAGGGCATCACCATGCTGCTGGTGCCGACGTCCGCCCCCGGCTACTCCTGCACGGTCATCAACACGCTCGCCTCGCACGACACCACCGCGAGCTACTACGACAACATCCGCGTGCCCGTCTCGCGGCGGGTCGGCGAGGAGAACAACGGCTGGCGGCTGATCACCAACCAGCTCAACCACGAGCGCGTCACCCTCGCCGCACACGGCACCATGGCCATCCGGGCCCTGCACGACGTGCAGCGCTGGGCGACGGAGACCAAGCTCACGGACGGCCGGCGCGTCATCGACCTCGGCTGGGTGCGCAACCGGCTCGCCCGGACCCACACCAGGCTCGATGCGATGAAACTCCTCAACTGGCAGATGGTGAACGCCGTTCAGGAGGGCACCCTCACCCCGCAGGACGCGTCCGCCGTCAAGGTCTACGGCTCCGAGGCGCGCCGTGACGCCTACGCCTGGCTGATGGAGGTCGTCGGCGCCGCGGGCGTCCTGAAGGAGGGCTCCGCCGGAGCCGTCCTGCACGGCGAGCTCGAACGCGGCTACCGCTCCGCCGTGATCTTCACCTTCGGCGGCGGCAACAACGAGATCCAGCGCGAGATCATCTCCTGGATCGGACTGGGGATGCCGCGCGTGCGCCGTTAGCCCCGTACGACCGACCCGTCTCCGCCTTCGCCGGCATTCCCGGCCCCTGACCACCGCCGCGGCGACGACGCTCACCGCAACACCCGGGACGAGGCCGGTTCCCGACGCGGGCACTCGAAGAAGCGGCACACCGTCGGTACTTTGGTGTCGGCAGGATGTGCGAACCGGCACGTGGGGCTCGTGTGCACGCACGGCAGAGCCGCCGGTCACAGCGCCGAACGCGTGCCGGCAACAGCCTCGGGGCGCACCTGGGGGCGGGGGAGAGGAGGTGTGCCGTGCCCGACGCCGACCCGGGGCTCTACGGTCCCTCCTCGGTCACCTGGCAGCTGCACGGCGACCCGATGATGTGGGTCGCCGGGGTGCGCGCGCTCTACCTGCAGGCACTGCACCCGCGCGCCGTGCGCGGCGTCATGCAGAACTCCGACTTCCGGCACGACGCCTGGGGCCGGCTGATGCGCACGGCCGGTTTCGTGGGCACGACGACGTACGGAACGAGCGAAGCCGCCGAGCAGGCCGGTGCCCGCGTCCGCAGGATCCACGCCAGACTCAAGGCCACCGACCCCGACACGGGTGAGCGCTACGGCGTCGACGAACCCGGCCTGCTGCTGTGGGTGCACTGCGCCGAGATCGACTCCTATCTGCAGGTCGTACGCCGCTCCGGCATCCCGCTCACCGACGGGCAGGCCGACCGGTACATCGACGAACACCGCACCAGCGCGCGCCTCGTCGGCCTCGACCCCGCCGGCGTACCCGCGAACGAGGACCAGCTCGCCGCGTACTTCGCGGGGATCAGGCCGGAGCTGTGCGCAGGACCGGAGGCCCGGGACGTCGACGACTTCCTGCGCCGGCCGCCGGTGCATCCGCTGCTCGTCCCGGCGCGGGCGGTGCTGTGGCGGCGCGTGGCGGACCTCGCGTACGCCTCCCTGCCGCCGTACGCCCATGACCTGTACGGCAGGCAGGCCCCGCCGCCCGCCACGGTCACGCGCCGGCTGCGCCGCACGGGCTCGCTTCTGCGATGCGTTCCTGCGTGGCTGCGCTGGCGGCTGCCGCCCCGGCACATCCTGCGCGCCATGGCCAGGCTCGGCCCCGGGAGCCGACCCGCGCCGTACACACTCGGCAGCCGGGTGGCCATACTGGACGGGCCAAGGGAGGGCGCCGGCGAGGGTGACGGGGGCGACGGCAGGCGATGGGGGACACAAGACTGATCCACGGCCGGTACCGGCTGCTGGATGCGATCGGGCGCGGCGGCATGGGGGAGGTGTGGCGTGCCCACGATGAGTCGCTGGGGCGCAAGGTCGCGGTCAAGTGCCTCAAGCCGCTGGGCCCGCAGCAGGACGCCGGATTCACCCGGGTCCTGCGGGAGCGGTTCCGGCGCGAGGCCAGGGTCGCCGCCGCGCTCCAGCACCGCGGCATCACCGTCGTGCACGACTTCGGCGAGCACGAGGGCCTGCTGTACCTCGTGATGGAGCTGCTGCAGGGGCGCAATCTCAGCCAGCTCCTGGAGGACAACAGACAGCACCCGCTGCCCGTCGACGACGTCGTGGACATCGCCGAGCAGGTGTCGGGCGCACTCGCCTACACGCACGAACAGGACATCGTGCACCGCGACCTGAAGCCCGCCAACATCATGCGGCTCACGGACGGCACCGTGAAGATCTGCGACTTCGGCATCGCCCGGCTCGGCGCCGACATCGGCTTCACCTCCCGCCTCACCGGCACCGGCATCGCGATGGGCACCCCGCACTACATGTCGCCCGAGCAGATCGCCGACGGTGAGGTCGACGAGCGCAGCGACCTCTACTCGTTCGGCTGCGTGCTGTACGAGATCGCCACGGGTGTGCCGCCGTTCGACCTCGGCGACGCCTGGGCGATCCTCGTCGGCCACCGTGACACCGCACCGCTGCCACCGCGCAGCCACCGTCCCGAACTGCCGCCGTACGTCGAGCGGATCATCCTCGACCTGCTGGCGAAGGACCCGGACGCCCGTCCCCGGGACGCCAGGGAGCTGGTCCGGCGGATCGCGGCGGGCCGTGCGGCCGACGGCCCCTCCGGGTACCCGGCGGCGGTCGCCGTCCGGCCCGCCGCCACGGGGGAGCGCGGAGACGGGCACCCGGGTGCTCGCACCGACCGCGGCGCCGACGGGGCGGCCATCGCGGGGGAACCGGGGCTCCCCTCCTGGACACGCGGTATGACCACCGGCCACAAGGCCACCGGCTCCGCCCTGCGCACCACACCACCGGATCCCTCGGCCGGACTCACCGGAGAGTGGCTTCCCCGGGCCGGCGGCAGCCGCGCTGTCGCCCCGGCGCAGCAGTCCGAGCGGCAGCAGTCCGAGCGGCCGACCCCCTCGCCCGAGGCGGTCGCCGTCCTGGTCTCCCGGCACAACGCCGGGCTGAGCCTCGGCCGCCTCGGCCGCTGGACGGAGGCCGGGGACCTGCACCGTGCGGTCGCCGCCGAGCGCGAGCGGCTGCTCGGCCCGGACCACCCGGACACACTCGCCAGCCACTACGAGGTGGGGTTCACGCTCAGCCGCACCGGGCCGCCCGCCGCCGCACTGCGCGCCTTCTCACGGGTCGCCGAGGGCCGGGCCCGCACGCTCGGACGGGACCATCCGGACACGCTCGCGGCCCGGCAGGAGATGGCGTACGTCCTCGGACAGCTCGGCCGTGACGCCGAGGCCCACCAGGTGTACACGTCGGTCCTCGCGGCCCGCGAGCGGACCATGGGCCCGGACCACCCGGACACGCTGCGCTGTCGCCACAACCTGGCCTTCAACCTGAGCCGGCTGGGCCGCCTGGAGGAGGCGTACGGCATGGCGCGCGACGTCGCAGCCGCCCGCGCCCGGGTGCTCGGCGCCCATCACCCCGACACCCTCGTCACACGCTACGAAGTGGCCTATGCGCTGGGACAGCTGGACCGCTGGCCCGAGGCCCTGCAGACCTACCGCGACGTCGCCGAGGCCCGCCGGTACGCCCTGGGCGCCGACCACCCCGACACGCTCGCCGCCCGCTACGAGGTCGGCATCGGCCTCGGCCGCCTCGGCCGCAGCGCGGAGGCGCTCACGCTCTACCGCGACCTCGTCGACGACCGCACCCGCGTGAACGGCGCCACCGACCCGGAGACGCTGCGCGCCCGGCACGGACTCGGCGTCAACCTCGGGCGCCTCGGCCGGTGGGAGGAGGCCATCGCCGAGGCACGGGACGTCGCCGCGATCCGCGAGCGGGTACTCGGCTCCGATCATCCGGACACCCTGGTCAGCCGTCGTGAGATCGCGGTCGGCCTCGGCTGGCTGGGCCGGTGGTCCGACGCACTCACCGAGTACCACCATGTCTCGGCCGCCCGTGAGCGCGTACTCGGCGAGGACCACCCCGACACCCTGACCAGCCGGAACGACGAGGCGCACTGTCTGGATCAGCTGGGCCACGCCAAGGAGGCCGCGGACCTGTACTACAGGGTGGCGGCGCTGCGCCGGAGACGGGATCCGACCGGATGACCCTCTGGCCCGCACTGATCGACTCGTGTTACGAAGAGTCATGCCCGCACACGTTTCCTATGACGCAGTGATCGTCGGCGGCGGCCACAACGGCCTCGTCGCCGCCGCCTACCTGGCCCGCGCAGGACAGTCCGTGCTCGTGCTCGAACGGCTGGGCGTGACCGGCGGCGCCGCCGTGTCCACGCGGCCGTTCCCCGGAGTCGACGCCCGGCTGTCGCGCTACTCGTACCTGGTGAGCCTGCTGCCCCGGAAGATCGTCGACGATCTGGGGCTGGACTTCCGGGTGCGCAAGCGGAACGTCTCCTCGTACACCCCCGTGGAGCGTGCCGGCCACGCGACCGGGCTGCTCGTCGGCGGGGGAGCGGAGCGGACCCGGGAGTCCTTCGCCCGGCTCACCGGCGACGACCGCGAGTACGAGGCGTGGCAGGCCTTCTACGCGATGACGGGCCGACTCGCCGAGCGGGTCTTCCCGACGCTGACGCAGCCGCTGCCGACCCGCGAGGAGCTGCGGCGCCGGGTCGACGACGACACGGCCTGGCGGACGCTGTTCGAGGAGCCCATCGGCGTCGCCGTCGAGGAGCGGTTCCGCGACGACCTGGTGCGGGGCGTCGTGCTCACCGACGCGCTGATCGGCACCTTCGCTGATGCCCACGACCCGTCCCTGAGGCAGAACCGCTGCTTCCTGTACCACGTGATCGGGGGCGGTACCGGGGACTGGGACGTCCCGGTGGGCGGCATGGGCGCGTTCACGGACGCACTCGCCGGTGCCGCGCGTGCCGCCGGCGCGGAGATCGTCACGGGGCACGAGGTCGTCCGCCTGGAGACGGACGGACACTCCGCCGACGTGACCTTCCGGACCGCCGACGCAGAGGGACGCGTCACCGCCCGGCACGTCCTGGTCAACGCCTCCCCGGAGGAACTCGCCACGCTCATCGGCGACGAGCCGCCCACCCCGGCCGAGGGCGCCCAGCTCAAGGTCAACATGCTGCTGACCCGGCTGCCGCGGCTGCGCGACACGTCGGTCGACCCGCGCGAGGCGTTCGCCGGCACCTTCCACATCGCCGAGGGCTACGGCCAGCTGGCCGCGGCCCACGCCGAGGCCGCCGCGGGCCGGCTGCCCTCCGCGCCGCCCTCCGAGATCTACTGCCATTCGCTCACCGACCCGACGATCCTCGCCCCGGACCTCGTCGAGCGCGGCTACCACACGCTCACCCTCTTCGGCCTGCACACCCCGGCCCGGCTCTTCCGGCACGACAACGACGCCGCACGCGACGAGCTGCTGAAGTCCACACTTGCGCAGCTCGACGCCCACCTCGCCGAGCCGATCGAGGACTGCCTCGCCCGGGACGCCGACGGCAGGCCCTGCATCGAGGCCAAGACCCCGCTCGACCTCGAACACGGACTGCGGCTGCCCGGCGGCAACATCTTCCACCGCGACCTCGCCTTCCCCTACGCCCAGGAGGGCACCGGCCGCTGGGGCGTCGAGACCCGGCACGCGAACGTGCTGCTGTGCGGGGCGGGCGCGGTGCGCGGCGGCGGCGTCAGCGGAGTCCCCGGGCACAACGCCGCAATGGCGGTACTTGAGCGTCCCTGACCCGGACACCCATGGCACGCGCCCCACACATGGGCGCCCGAACGCGCCCCGGCCACGGCGGCGGGCGGACCGCTGGTCCTTCCGCCGCGTGCCGGGTGCCGGGCCGGACCATGGCCGTGGGGCGCGCGGCGGAGCCGGGTGCATACCCCGTGCCCGGCCCGTGCGCCGCGTACCGTCCGGGCCGGCCCCCGCGCCCGCCCGTGCGCCGCGCACCGGAATCAGCTCCCGTACCCGCCCGTGCGCCGCGCACCGGAACCATCTCCCGCGCCCCTCCGCGCGGCGCGACGCACCGCAGTCGGTTCCCGTCGTCCTGCGCGCCCAGCACACCGATCCACCCGGGGCCCGCGCCGCGTCGCGTGACCGACCCGCCGGGCCCGCGCGGCGCCGACGCCGGGCGACCGGCGTCACCAGGAATCTGACACTGCATCAGAAAACCTCTTCCGTAGTGGCGATCGCTGCGGCATCCTGCGCGCATGCAGACAGAGCTCAGCAATCGCCTGGGCGTCGAGTGCGCCGTCTTCGGCTTCACGCCGTTCCCCGCCGTCGCGGCGGCGATCAGCCGCGCTGGCGGGTTCGGGGTGCTCGGCGCGGTCCGCTACACCGCACCCGACGACCTGGCCCGCGACCTGGACTGGATGCAGAAGCACGTGGAGGGCAGGCCCTGGGGCCTTGACGTCGTCATGCCGGCGAAGAAGGTCGAAGGGGTGACCGAGGCCGATGTCGAAGCCATGATCCCGCAGACGCACCGGCAGTTCGTGCGGGACACCCTCGCACAGCACGGCGTGCCCGAACTCGCCGACGGCGACGCCTCCGGCTGGCGCATCACGGGCTGGATGGAGCAGGTCGCCCGCAGCCAGCTCGACGTCGCCTTCGACTACCCCATCAAGCTGCTCGCCAACGCGCTCGGATCCCCGCCCGCCGACGTCGTCGCACGCGCGCACGAGCAGGGCGTGCTCGTCGCCGCCCTCGCGGGCAGCGCCCGGCACGCGCGCAAGCACGCCGAGGCGGGCATCGACATCGTCGTCGCCCAGGGCTACGAAGCGGGCGGACACACCGGCGAGATCGCGTCCATGGTCCTCACGCCCGAAGTCGTCGAGGAGGTCGCGCCGTTGCCCGTGCTCGCCGCGGGCGGAATCGGCAGCGGCGCCCAGGTGGCCGCTGCGCTGGCCCTCGGCGCCCAGGGAGTCTGGCTCGGCTCGCTCTGGCTCACGACGACCGAGGCCGACCTGCACTCACCCGCACTCACCCGCAAGCTGCTCGCGGCCGGCTCCGGCGACACCGTCCGCTCACGCGCCCTCACCGGCAAGCCGGCCCGCCAGCTGCGCACCGCCTGGACGGACGCGTGGGACGACCCCGCAGGGCCCGGCGCCCTGCCCATGCCGCTCCAGGGACTGCTGGTCGCCGAGGCCGTGTCCCGTATCCAGAAGTACGAGGTGGAGCCGCTGCTCGGCACCCCGGTGGGACAGATCGTCGGCCGGATGACCAGCGAGCGCAGCGTCCAGGCCGTCTTCGACGACCTGACCCGCGGTTTCGAGCGGGCCGTCGACCGCGTCAACCGGATCGCCGGACGCGCCTGACGCACTGCGACCGGTCCGCCGGCCGGCGCGCCCACGATCCTTCCGACTTCACGAGCGCGAGGAGAACACCCCATGAGCACGCCCCCCAACGGCTTCTGGGCGCAGGCGACGGCGGACCCCGACCGCACCGTCCTCGTCGCGCCCGACGGACGGGAGTGGACCGCGGGACGACTGCACGCCGCCGCGAACCGGCTGGTGCACGGGCTGCGCGCCGCCGGACTCGAACGCGGCGACGCCTTCGCCGTCGTCCTGCCCAACGGCGTCGAGTTCGTCACCGCGTATCTCGCCGCGTCGCAGGCAGGCCTCTATCTCGTGCCCGTCAACCACCACCTCGTCGGCCCCGAGATCGCCTGGATCGTCGCCGACTCCGGAGCCAAGGTGCTGATCGCGCACGAGCGGTTCGCCGAGGCCGCGACGGCGGCCGCGGACGAGGCGGGACTCCCGTCCGCGCAGCGGTACACGGTGGGCGCGGTCGACGGCTTCCGGCCCTATGCCGAACTCCTCGCCGGACAGCCGGAGTCGGCGCCCGGCGACCGGACCCTCGGCTGGGTCATGAACTACACGTCGGGCACCACCGGCCGCCCCCGCGGCATCCGGCGCCCGCTGCCCGGCAAGCTCCCCGAGGAGACCTACCTCGGGGGCTTCCTGGGCATCTTCGGCATCAAACCGTTCGACGACAACGTCCATCTGGTGTGTTCGCCGCTCTACCACACCGCCGTGCTCCAGTTCGCGGGCGCGTCCCTGCACATCGGCCACCGGCTCGTGCTGATGGACAAGTGGACGCCCGAGGAGATGCTCCGCCTCGTCGACGGTCACGGGTGCACCCACACGCACATGGTCCCCACCCAGTTCCACCGTCTGCTGGCCCTCCCCGAGGAGACCAGGAACGCGTACGACGTGTCCTCCATGCGGCACGCCATTCACGGCGCCGCGCCCTGCCCCGACCATGTGAAACGAGCCATGATCGACTGGTGGGGGCACTGCGTCGAGGAGTACTACGCGGCGAGCGAGGGCGGCGGTGCCTTCGCCACCGCCGAGGACTGGCTGAAGAAGCCCGGCACGGTGGGCAAGGCCTGGCCGATCAGCGAGCTCGCCGTCTTCGACGACGACGGCGACCGGCTGCCGCCGGGCGAACTCGGCACCGTGTACATGAAGATGTCCACCGGAGGCTTCAGCTACCACAAGGACGAGACCAAGACGAGGAAGAACCGCATCGGCGACTTCTTCACCGTCGGCGATCTCGGCTACCTCGACGAGGACGGGTACCTGTTCCTGCGCGACCGCAAGATCGACATGATCATCTCGGGCGGCGTCAACATCTACCCCGCCGAGATCGAGGCCGCCCTCCTCGCCCACCCCGCCGTCGCCGACGCCGCCGCCTTCGGCATCCCGCACGACGACTGGGGCGAGGAGGTCAAGGCCGTCGTCGAACCCGCCGAGGGGCACACCCCGGGGGAGACCCTGGCCGCCGACATCCTCGCCCACTGCGAACGCCGGCTCGCGGGCTACAAACGGCCCAGGAGCGTCGACTTCGTCGCGGCCATGCCCCGTGACCCCAACGGCAAGCTCTACAAGCGGCGGCTGAGGGACCCCTACTGGGAAGGCCGCGAACGCGCCGTATGACGCGCTTCGCAGTCCGGCACGGTCACGCGGGAACGGCCGCGCCCGTCCCGATGCCGAAGCGCCCCCGGGAACCGGTCGTCCGAGCAGGAGCACGCGGAGCTGCTCACCCGCTTCCCGGAGGCGGCCCGCGGCGAGGACCTCGGCGGGCTCGGCGAACTGCCCACCGAGGACGTGGCCTCCTGGAACGACGGCGGGAGACAGGCAGGAGCCGTACTCCAACCGGTCTGCGGAGGGACCGCGTTGCATGCCGCGCCGGGGCGCTGCCGCCCTCGGGACCCGGCCCGGCGAGCACGCCGTGCGGCGCGTCGTCCGTCCGCGTGCCCGTCTTGACCTGCCCGGGCGGGCGGGCCGAGGATCGCGGCATGACGGCTGGAGAGGGCACGGCCCGCCGCACGGACGGCCGGGCCGGACGGAGCAGCACGGTGGACGGGATGCTCCGGCGCAGTGCGCGCCGCACCCCGGAGCGAACGGCGGTCCACTACCGGGACCGCTCCTGGACGTACGCCGGACTCGACGACGTGGTGTCGCGGGCCGCCCGCGCCCTGGCTGAGGCGGGACTGCGCCCCGGTGACCGGGTCGGCGCCTACGGCCACAACTCCGACGCCTACCTGATCGGCTTCCTGGCGTGCGCCCGGGCCGGGCTCGTCCACGTCCCGGTCAACCAGAACCTCACCGGGGAGGACCTCGCCTACGTCGTCGGACAGTCCGGCAGCACCGTGGTGCTCACCGACCCGGACCTCGCCGGCCGCCTCCCCGACGACGTGCGCGTCCTGGCCCTGCGGGACACGGACGACTCACTCCTCGAACGCGCCGGGGCGAGCGCCCCGTACGACGGCCCGGAGCCGGACGCCGAGGACCTCGTGCAGCTGCTCTACACGTCCGGCACGACCGCCCTGCCCAAGGGCGCGATGATGACGCACCGGGCGCTCGTGCACGAGTACGCCAGCGCGATCCAGGCCCTGGACCTGCGGGTCGAGGACCGGCCGGTGCACTCGCTCCCCCTCTACCACTCGGCACAGATGCACGTCTTCCTGCTGCCGTATTTGGCGGTCGGTGCCGAGAACACGATCCTCGACGCGCCCGCCCCTGCACAGATCTTCGACCTCGTCGAAGCGGGCCGCGCCGACAGCCTGTTCGCGCCGCCGACCGTGTGGATCGGCCTCTCGAACCACCCCGACTTCGCCACCCGGGACCTCGGGGGCCTGCGCAAGGCGTACTACGGTGCGTCGATCATGCCGGTGCCGGTCCTGGAGCGGCTGCGCGGGCGGCTCCCCGGGCTGGCCTTCTACAACTGCTTCGGCCAGAGCGAGATCGGCCCCCTCGCCACCGTCCTCGGGCCCGACGAGCACGACGGGCGCATGGACTCCTGCGGACGGCCCGTGCTCTTCGTCGAGGCCCGGGTCGTCGACGAGTCCGGCAAGGAGGTGCCGGACGGTACGCCCGGTGAAGTCGTCTACCGCTCACCGCAGTTGTGCGAGGGTTACTGGGACAAGCCGGAGGAGACCGCGGACGCCTTCCGCGACGGATGGTTCCACTCGGGGGACCTCGCCGTCCGGGACGCCGAGGGGTACTTCACCGTCGTGGACCGGGTGAAGGACGTCATCAACTCCGGTGGGGTGCTGGTCGCTTCACGGCAGGTCGAGGACGCGCTGTACGAGGATCCGCGGGTCGCCGAGGCCGCGGTGATCGGGCTGCCCGATCCGCACTGGATCGAGGCGGTGACCGCGGTGGTCGTTCCTCGGGGCGAGGTCACCGAGGCCGATCTGATCGCTCATGCGCGCGGGAGGCTCGCCCGCTTCAAGGTGCCCAAGCGGGTCGTGTTCGTGAAGGAGCTGCCGCGCAACGCCAGCGGCAAGATCCTCAAACGCGAGCTGCGCCGCCGCCTGGGCTCCGCCTGAGGATTTCCCGCCTCTTCCGCTGTGACCAGGCTCCGCGCCCCCTCCGAGCCTCGCCGCGGGCCGTCGCTCCGGGACTTCGCATCGGCCCGAACCGGTCCCTTCCCGCATCCGGAGCTCCGGATGGGGGAAGGGGCCCGTTGGGGGGAGT
>NZ_JBSFDP010000067.1:0-18709 GCF_053593975.1 Streptomyces sp. NPDC002004 | reverse complement strand
GGACTGTGGGTCCAGGCCATGCTCCACGCTCGGAGATTTTGCCGCTCTTGCTTCAAAGTTGTGGTTGGATAGATTCTGGAACCATGTAGCGGCGCAAGCGCAAGGAGAGTGGAGGACCATATGGGGATCTTTCATGATCCCGGACGGGCAGACGCGGCCATGTGGGTCACGGCGACCTCGCTTGTGACACGCATCGGGCGCGCCTGCGTGCAGGTTTTCCGGCTTCCACCAGGGGTGGCCTATCCCCGGTCCTGACAGGAGAGGGTAGATCGGAATGGCAGCGAAGGAACTCCGTCCCCACCAGCGCGAAGCCGTGGACTTGGTGGTACGCGCCCTCGAATTGCCTGCACGGTCGACCGTGCCTGAGGGCGGGCTCCGGACTCAGGTGATCATGGCGACCGGATCCGGGAAGAGTCTCGTAGCCACCCGTAGTGCGGAGGAACTCCATGCGGGGCGTGTGCTGGTCTTGGTGCCCTCGCTGGACCTGCTCGCCCAGACCGAAGCCATGTGGCGCGAGGGAGGCCGCGCAGGCCCGATGATCGGGGTCTCCTCCCTGCGCGGGCAGGAAGTGACCTTCCCGAACACCACGGACGTGGACGAGCTGGTCGACTGGGTGCGCCCCTTCAACAAGGTCACCGTCTTCGCCACCTACGCCTCGCTCGGGCTCGGCACGCTGGAGCGCGCCCACGCCGCCGGCCTTCCAGGCTGGGACCTGATCGTCGTGGACGAGGCGCACCGGACCTCGGGCCGGATCGGCAAGCCGTGGGCAGTCGTCCACGACAACACCCGCATCCCCTCTCTGCGCCGCCTGTACATGACCGCCACCCCCCGGCTGTGGCAGCTCGACGAAGACCAGGAGCAGGGCGCGCCGGGTGAGCTGGTCGCCTCGATGGAGGACGACCCGGACGGCCCGTTCGGGGCCCGCTGCTACACCCTCACCCTGTCCGAAGCGATCGACCGAGGCATCTGCGCCCCCTACCAGGTCGTGTGCCTGGACATCACCGACACCCAGCTCCAAGCCGCCCAGCTCCTCGGCGCCGAAGCACGGTCCGAGCAGGTACGGGGGGCCCGTCTCGCCGCACTGCAGAGCGCACTGATGAAGGCATCCTCGGAGGAGAACTTCCAGCGCACCCTCGTCTTCCACCACGTCGTGAAAGAAGCCGAAGCCTTCGCGGCCGGCCTCCCCGACGTCGCCACACAGCTCCACGCCGCCGACCCCGAGCTGTACCCCAAGACGATCTGGGCCAACTGGCTGTGCGGCGAGCACAAGCCGGGTCACCGGCGACGGGTCCTCGGGGAGTTCGCCAACAGCATCGCCACAGACGGCACGGTCGTGGAGAAGGGCTTCCTGGGCTCGGTGAAGGTGCTGGGCGAGGGCGTCGACACCAAGAACTGCGACTCCGTCTACTTCGCCGACGTCCGCGGCTCCATGCCCGACCTCGTCCAAGCCGTCGGCCGCGCACTGCGCATCCACCCCGGCGAGGGCAAGACCGCCTCCCTGGTGGTGCCCGTCCTGCTCGGGCCGGGCGAGACGGCCGACAACATGCTCACCTCCCGGGCGTTCGGCGGGCTGGCGAAGCTCCTGGAAGCACTCAGGGCACACGACACCCGCGTCGTGGAGGCATTGGCGCAGCAGCAGGCACAGAGCCGTGTCAGAGGCGTACAGACCCGCAGCGGAGGCCAGGAGAGCGAGGAAGCCCAGAGCGACCGAAGCGACCGACTGTCGGCACCGGCACGAGCACTGCTGAAATTCTCCACCCCCCGCGACCCCGCACAGCTCGCCGCATTCATCAACCTGCGCGTCCTCAACCCCGAACACCAACACTGGCGACGCGGCATCGAAGCCGCCGCCATCTACGCCCATCTGCACGGCGACCTCAAGGTGCCCTTCACCTACCGCGTACCCGCCAAGGACGACCAGGGGGCGCAAGCCCAGAGGTGGCCCGCTTCGCTCGCCAACTTCCCGCTGGGGCAGTGGATCGCCGACGCAAGGCGCTTCCACGCCCGCGGGGACATGGACACCGACCGCATCGAGCAGCTGGAGAAGCTCGGCATGGTCTGGTCGCACTTCGACGTCGCCTGGGAGGAAGGCCTCGCCGCCGCGCGCGGGTGGGCCAAGGAAAACGGGCACCTCCTGGCCCCACTCGACGCCACCCACCAGGGATACCGGGTGGGCATCTGGCTCAAGAACGCCAGGGCCGCCGCCCGCAAGGCAGCCGAGATCGAACAACGGCGTGCCGAGAGCCTGCCCGTGGAGTCGACGGCCGGCGCGCTGTCACAGGAGCGACGCGAGCAACTGGAGGACATCGACCCCGCCTGGTGCCCCGCCTGGTCCGTGGAGTGGCAGCGCGCCTTCCACCTCGTCCGACTCCACCTGGAGGCCGGCGGCGACCTGCCCACGTCGCCTGGTGTCGTCGTACACCAGCGCGAGGACCTCGGACGGTGGGTGCGATCGGTCCGGCTCGCCTGGGACAACCTCACCACCGCCCAGCAATGGATGTGCGAACACATCCTCGCCATCGAACCCGCCAGCGAGCACGAGAAACCCAAACCACGCCGCACACAGGCCGACAAATGGGCGCTCAACTACGCCGCCGCCCGCCAGTACTACCAACGCGAAGGCCACCTACGCGTACCCCGCAAACACATCGAAACGATCGTCATCGCCAGTGGCGACGGCGGCGGGGACAATGAGGACCAAGAGGAGCGAGAGCTCCGACTAGGTGCATGGATCGGGAACCAGCGGTCCCGGGCCGCGTCGCTGACGCCGGAACGGGTAGAGCAGCTGTCCAACATCGGCATGCAGTGGTCGTGAGGTCGTCGTCATCGTGGCTTTGTTCACGAGAACCGGTTCTGGCTCGCATTCCGTGAACCGGTCACGGTGAGTCATGCGACGTAGCTCAAAGGCAGTGGTTCTGGGTGCGCTCTGTGGCGAGAAAGTCTCGCGCCGCGGAGGTGACCCGGTCGCGAATGTGCTGCTGGTCCGGAGGTTGATCGTTCGGCAGGTCGAGCCCTCTCGCCAGATCAGCGATGGGTTGCAGCGCGTCGGGGTAGTCGAGTTCGGCTGCAGCTTCCTCATAGATCAGCTTCGCTCCGTGCACCGGATCGAGTTGGCAGGCCACGATCTGGCCAGCCCACCACTGGGCCGCGGTCCATCGCGCCTTGGCAAGATCTTCCGAGGCCAGCGGCAGCAGACCCAACTCTTCCAGCACAAGGTCGAACAGCTCGCGGGCCTGGGGATACTCACCACGCGCGAGGCCAGCCAGCAGGGGAAGCGAGGGAGCCTCGATGTCGGCCATCAGGACGTCCAGGCCCAACTGGACCAGGTAAGCGTCCGAGGGGCGCTGCCAGGGTTCCATGGCCAAGTTGTCAGCGGCCATGCGGATCAGGCTGATCGCTACTACTGCGTCCACACTGTCGCCCTCTCAACATCTTTCCGTAGAGGGAAGTCCTATCACCGAGAGCCGGTGTCAGGTGGCCAGCAATACGCGCTTGCGTAGCGGGCTGAAACCGGCTCGGCCGAACATCTGGCGCTTGAGCATCTTGATCCTGTTGACGTGCCCTTCGACGACGCCGGAGTTCCAGGGCAGGGTCAGGCCGGCGATGACGGCGTCGCGGTCTCGATCGATGCCGGCTGCGAGAGTGTGGAGACTGAGAAGGTCGTCCTGGCGGACGGCGTCGAGCCACTGCGGGAGCCGTTCCCCCTGCCGCTCGGTGAGCATCTGGGCGAAGGACCGGACGTGACCGGTCAGAGCGTCGAGTTCAGGGCAGTTGGCAAGGACGGCCTTGAGCCGGAGCTGTTCGATCTCGGTAAGCGTCTCGGGTCGGCTGAGGATCCATCTCGTCACCACGCGCGGTGCCGGCGGTTGCGCGGTGACCGGCCGTGGCGAGGTGCGCTTCCCTCGCAGGTAGGCGCTGACCCGGCTATAGCTGCCTCGATAGCCCAAGGGAACGATCTCCTCCCAGAGATTCCAGGCGTTGGTGCAGCCCTCGTCCCAGCGTTCGTCCAGGTAGGGCTTGTACTCATCGAGGACGGAGGTCCTGTTGTGCTGCCACTGGCCGCGAAAGAGGTCCTCCGGCTTCGCAGCGTCGGCGAGACTCTTGACGGTGCGGTGGGTCATCTGGAGCTGACGCCCGATGGAACGGCGGCTGTGGCCAGCTTCCAGCAGCGCGTGGACCGTGGCGTGCCAGGCTCGGACGCGGTTGGCGAATCGCTCGCTCAGCCGCGGCCAGTAGCGCAAGCACCAATACACGCGCCCGGCTCCGTTTCATACGCAGGAGCATGTCCTCGGAGGAGTGGCCGCATGCGTGACGTTACGCGCGCGCACCTGCATCCCCGCGCCCCGGCTGTGATCGCGCCTACGGCTCCCGCCGCCTCCGCGTTATGCGTTAACCCCGACACGACCACCGCAACGACAGAGACAAAAGCGGTTGGGTACGGACGTCTTCCGTGCGGCGGCTCATGGCGGTCCGGACGCACCGCTTGCTTCAGTGCCCGGTGGTTGCGGTGCTCTGCTGGTCCCTGGCAGTGGGAGCGCTGGGTCAGCGTTTAACACGGTTACGGACGGCCAGGACTGCCAGGCCCAGAAGGACGGACTCGGTCACGCGGGACGCCATCTCGATGTAGGTGCCGGCCGTGGTCAAGTCCTGTCCGGAGGATCGGAACACCACTGAGTTGAGCGTGACGTTCAGGGCCTTCTCGAAGCGCTTGCCTGTGAACTGTCCCCGGCGGGGTTCTGGGGGTCTGCCTTGTCGATTTCGAAGGTGACCTTGCCTCCGCCGGGCGGTACGGTGCCGGTCGCTTCCTGCTTCGGGGAGTCTTTAGGGAGCCCGACGCCCATCAGCAGCACGATGGTGACGAGCATGGCGGCAGCGAGCCAGCCCAGGGCCCGGGAGGCGCGCAGGCCGTAGCCGGACAGCAGCCAGTAGCCGTTCAGCAGGCCGCGTTCGGCCGCGCTCGCCGGGCCGGCGGCGGAGCCGCGGCGCGGGTGGTGCCTGTGCGGTCGTGGCGGCGCATCTCCATCTCGCCGTAGTAGAAGTCCGCCGCCCCTGGCTCGTTCTTGCTGTCCTCGAACGCCTTGCGCAGCGCCCGGTACACCGGTGCCAGCTGCGCCGGCCCGACGTGTCCTGCGCCGAGCACCGCCACGTTCCAGCCCCGGACTGCTGTCGGTTGGCTCGCGCGCCAGTGGTGCTCTTCGGCGAGCGTGCGGCGCTGGGTGAACCGCACGAGTCGCCAGCGCCGCCAGTGCGTGCGAGGCGGGACCTCATCAAAGGAGCAGGCGCCCTCCAGCCGGAGCTGGTCCAGATGTACGGCCCCGGTGAACAGGCATCCCGACAAGTCGACGTCGGCGCGGACCAGATGGGCCGCGTCCACCCCACGCAGCGAAGCCATGCGCACCGCAGCGTCGGACGCGTTGGCGAAAGCCTGTTCTGCCACCGGCCGTCCGTCGGAGAGAACGAAGGGGCCGGCCTCCGCGGCAATCGTGAGGGGGTATTCGAAGACCGCGTGAGCGAAGTCCACCGTGGCGTAGCGCAGACGCACCTCGGCCGTTGACGACCAGCGGGTCCGCCGGCACCTAAGGTGGCGTGCGGCGAATGAGAGCGTCGCCGGGCCGCTGAACACCGCCCCTGACAGCACCAGCCGCCCGGCGCAGACCAACGGTCCGAGGCTGACCGACCGCTCGAAAACCGCCTGCTCGAACCGGGCGTCGCGCTTGAAGGTCGCCGACCCGAAGTCGGCGCCCCCTGGAAGGTCGCCGATCCGAACCGTGCGTAGTCTTCGAAAGTCGCGTATCTGAAGTCGGCGCCCCCTCCGAAGGCCGTGGACACGAACCGGGTGTTGCCCTGGAAGGTCGCCGAGACGAACTCGACGCCCCGGGCGAAGCTCGCCGATCCGAACACAGCATCGTGCTCGAAGGTCGCCCACTCGAACGAGGCGCCCCCCTTACGGCGAGGTTGGAGCGCTCGCCGTCATGGAGTCGCCCACCACCGGAACCCGACGGGTTCGCAGATTCCTGAAGCACTCTCGCGGCGCACCCAAGGGGCATTGGGCCTGAACACCCCACCTTGCCCGTTGGGTTTGGCTGCCCGGCACGGGTGACCGGCTGGCTCATACTTCAGGTGTGCAGGCGCAGGTGTGCCGTTCCAGTGGTGCGGTCGGCGGGGTCGACGAGGAGCGTGTAGTCACTGGTGGTAGGCAGAACGGTGCCGTCGATACCGCCCTTTCCGTTGGTCACGCACCCGCTGGCGAGGACCTCATCACCGGGGCCAAGCAGTTTGAGGACGTCGCACTGGTCGGGCAACGTCGACACGGGTACGTCGACGAAGACTCTCTGTCCGGCGGTGCCCGAAAAGCGGAAGCGGCTTGCGGCACCGGCCTGAGTGATGCTCGCGACGAGTTTGGGGCCGTCGATGGTGGTGGTTCCGACTTGGTCGGCAGCGTCGATCAGGCGCAGTTGTGAGACGCCGGTGGTGCGGTCGGCAGGGTCGACGAGAATCGTGTACAGGCCCGACTTCGGCAGGGTGACGGCGTCGATCCAGCCGTTGCCGTGGGATACACAGCCATGAGCGATGACGTCGTTTGCGGGTTCGAGCAGTCTGAATACGTTGCACGTGTCGGGCAGGGTGGATTCGGGCACGTCCACGAAGACTTTCTGCCCGGCGGTACCAGTGAACGAGAAGCGACTCTCCCCGCCGGCTCTGCCGACGCCCGCGCTCACGGGCGGACCGCCTTTGGAGATCGCGCCCACTTGATCGACAGTCGTGATCACTCGCACGACTGCCTTGCCGGTGGCACCTTCGGCGGGTGCCAGAACCAACCGGTACCGGCCGGTCGCGGTCAGGCCGGTCGCATCGACGAAGCCCTTGCCGTCCACGATGCAGCCACTGGCCACCTGTGTTCCCGACGGATTCATCAGATGGAGAGCGTCACATTGGTCGGGCAGGTCCGACGCCAGCACGTCCACGAAGACCCTCTGGCCTGAGATTCCGTCGAAGGCCAGTCCGGCCTTACCGTGGGGCTGCTGAACGGAAAGTTTGGTCGCAGTGCCTGCGGCGAGTTGCTTCTGCGTGGCGGCCGCCGCGGCGGCGAACGCGATCTCGCCGGTGAGTCCGACGTCGAGAATGCACGCTTCCAGAGATCGCGCAGCGGTGACGTCGGCGTTGCGGCAGGTGGCCTCGGCGGCGGCCCGATTGGGGAGATCTGCCGCCACGACGGTCTCATGCGGGAACGTGCGGTCGGTGAACGTGTCGGTGGTCTGGCCAGGCTTGTAATCGAACAGTGACTGACTTTGCGTAACCCGCCAACTGTCCGCGTATGTGGAATGCAGGACCTCGGGCGCCGGTGTCGCACCGAGCGCGCGGCCGCCACGCGCAGCCACGTCGTTGTCGGGCCGACCGTCGTCATTGCCGAACAGCCCCTCCACTGCTCCCTTGCGGGCATCCGCGAGGTAGATCGAGACGGTGAGCGACGATGTCCCCACCGCCTCCACCAGCAGTACCGACCGGTCCGGCCAACGAATCTCGACGGTGCCGGGACCGCGCTGCTCGATCTCTCCACCGTGCGGCAGTGTGCGTACGTCGCCCGACGCCACGACGACCTTGCCGTCCACGCGGAGTACCGCGCCGGAACTCTCCAGGTACACCCCGACCCGGTCGCCTCCCACGTCGGCGGCCACCGCCGAAAAGAGTGACACCGTACTCAAGCCCGGTAGCGGGCTCAGTCTGCCCTGAATGTCCAGGTGGTGGATGTCCGGCTCGCGGGGGGACGAGCGGGTGAGCGTGAACTCTCCCACCGATTGGAAGTCGTAGAAGAGGCCGTCGAACGTTGTCAGATGCGGGTCGCCCGTGCCGATCGCGCATCCTGCGCCGCATCCACCCTGGGAGGGCGGAGGGGCTGGCTTGGGCAGGCAGTCGGTGCCTTCGGGCGGGAGGGTGGTACCCGCACCGTATTTGGTGCGTGGAAGGAGTCCCTGAGTGGCCCGGTACTCGTTTTCCTTACGGGTTGCTTTGACTTCGGCGACAGTGATGCCGGTGTCGACTTCGTTTCCGGCACTCATGTAGCGGCAGGTGTCGCGCCGGTTGGCGCCTTTGTCGTAATCCGCGAGGTGGCTCATTTCGTGGTAGAGCGTGGCGCAGGTATCGCGGCGCACGTCGGGATCTTCACCAGGGAGTGGTGTGGTGTCGGTAGGGTTCCACTTGGTCGTTCCGCCGGTCCCTTGCCCGTTGGCGGCGCCTTCGGAATTCCACCAGTCGGGGTTCGAGACGGTGCCGGGCGACTTCTCGAACTTGAACTTGTGCGGCGATCGATCGAGTTGATCGAGGAGATCACGCTTGCCCGCGGCGGTGAACTTGGCGATGCAACCGTCGTAGACGCCGTGCAGGCCGTCTCCGACATCGATCACCGCTGCTGCAGGCATCGCGACCGCGACCGCCAGCGTGAAAGCCAGTGCGGCGGCGACCGAGGCTGCCGCCCGCCGCCGAAGCCGGTGCCACACCGTCACCAAAGTCATCCTCCCGTCACGGTGAACGCGACCGAGGCCGCTTCACCCGAGGCGAGGCAGGGACTACCAGCTGGCGCCGCAGCGGGCAGCAGGGGATGGACGTACCGGGCCGACAGTTCGTACTTCCCGGGTACGTCGACCGCCCAGAACGCGAGCGCAGCCTCATCGAAGTTGTCCAGGCTCGAGGTCCTCAGCACCCGACGGTCCTCCACCGAAGTACCCCCCTCGCTCGTCCACGGCACAGACAACGAGGCGCCAGGACGCAACGGAATGAGGTTGGCGGACAGGAAGTCGGAGAATCCGTTGATGTAGCTGCCGCTCGTCAGCGCGGGCGCCACAGGCACGCCGTCACGGAGGAACGACACAATCGTGACGGTGCCTTCCGAGACTCGGCTGACTGTGCAGTCCGTTCTTCCTGTATTGGTGAGGCCGATGGAGAGAGCGATCTGTTCCTGCTGGGTGTATTTCGCCTTGGAAGATGTGACTGTCATACGGACATCGCTCTGAACGGAATGCTCGTCGGCACGCGATTCTGGTTCCGATAGGAAGGTGCACCCAGCAGTCAGCAGCAGCCCGGTCAGAAGAACACCTACGGCCTGGAAGCGCATTTCGTCATCCTATGCAGCGTGATCAGGCAGCGTCGGTACGTCAAACAGGTGCACCCGACGTGTCGACCGCTGTGCGTGGCAAGCACAGGGGCGTCCCCGCGGGACAGCCGTTTCGGGGAGGTGCCGTCCGGCGCCCCGACGCCCGGGGAAGGGGATTGCGACCGACCGTCATGCGCGTCCGTTTGACGCCGTCATTGCCGCATCATCGGTGACGGACCCTGACCCGTCGGGCGGGCCTGATGACCGGAGGGTGATGAGCCTCCAGGAGCGCCGCACGACGTGGCCATGCCCGTTGGGCCACCGAATGTGAGGTTGACCGTGCCGGCTTTCCCGGCGCCCCTGCCGGAACTGTGGCGTGACCCGGCTCTTCGACCGCAGGAACTGGACCAGCATCTGCTGGAGCTGCTGCTCGGTGGCGCCCTGGCCCCGGGCGGTGAACAGACGGTCCGCCCACTGCGGCGGCAGGGCCTGGGTGATGTCGCGGATGCGGGCGTCGTCGGTGGTGCCGGGGGCAGCGGTGAACCCGAACCGGGCGCGGGTTGCGACGACGAGGCCGTCCGTGGTCGCCGCCTTCTTCTTGGCCTTCGCCCGGATCTGCGGCTGCCAACGACGCTTGACCTCACGCTCTATGCGCGCACGGAGGTCCTGGCGAGGCCGCTTCAGCTTGCCCGCCACGTACCGCTCCGTCGGCGAGCTCACCGCGATGAAGAAGAGCGGTCGGTTGGTGGCGGTCGCCGGCCTGGGACTGAGCCAGCAGGAGACCGTCGACGCCGCCCGGGAGCTGAGCAAGGCCGATCTGCCGATGGTGGGTGACCTGATCACCGCCGACGGGCTCGACGCCACCGGCGCGGTCGACGCAAAGGGCCCGATCAACGGACTGGCTCGCGTCGCCCTCACCAACACCGACCAGCTCGAAGCCATCAGCAAGGAACTCGGCCCCGCCCAGCGCACCGCGGCCCTGGTCAGCACGTCAGTGACGCCCAACGGAACCAAGGACCTCTACACCGAGTCCCTCAACCGCGGCCCGCCGAGGACCGGCTGCTGTTCCTCTTCCGGGCCGGCTCCGCCGTCGGCAGTGCCGTCGCGCTCCAGTCAACCGAATCTGGCCGGTTCGAGGAGTTCCTGGAAGCGCTTCGGCTGATCGGCCTGGAGGAGGCCGAAACCGCACCGCTGTGTGAGATCAGGACCCTTCTGGAGCAGACCGACGAGGCTGGCCTGGCCGTCCTGACCGCGTACTCGGGCGTGCTGAACGAGGTCATTGCCCTGATTGAGGAGCGGACCTCGCGCGCCGAGTTCCGTTGGTTGCTACTGGGCAAGCTCCAGCAGGGCATCGCCTTCCACGCGGCGGCGGAGTGGCCGTCGGCTCCGGACATCGAAGGCGCGCGGACCGAGCTGTTCTATCTCAGCGACGCCGTTGACATACCGGAGGAGCTGCGGGCCGTGGTGAAGGGCTACTGCCAGGTGAAACTGCCCACCGTCGAACGGATGGAAATGTTCGAGGAGGCGGAGCGCCTCAGCCGGGCCTTCCACGCGATTCTCTGAGCCGCACCCGGGAGCCTCGAGCCGCACCCGCTGCCGGCACGTCCACCACACACCATGGCCCACGCGGAAGGCCATCCGATCCGGAGGCGAGCACGGTGTCTCCGAGCCACATCCGAACTCCGCGCACCAGCTCACCGCCCGTCCTCCAGGCGGCTGAGGGATGAGCAGGAGATCGCCCTCGGGCTCAGAAGAACAACCACAGGCCGACGGATTTCCAGCCCGCCATCTGGGGCGATCAATTCCCGCATCCGAGGTGGACTGCGCCAGTCGGCTAACCGCCGGTGTGAGCGGTGCTGCCAGGGGTGGGGCGGGTGAGTGACGACCCGGCGATCGGTTTCCTGAAGGCGGACGTGGCGCGGTTCTGCTCCGGTCTGGATGAGCTGGCTCCGGCGATCCGGCTGCGGCTGGTCGTCCAGATACGCGCCGCGTTGGACGAGGTGACTGATGCGGCCTTGGATAAGGGGATGGCCGCGGCAAAAGGGTCAGCCGGTGGTGTGCTCCCGCGGGCTCCCGCACAGGACGTATGCGGCTGCTCTCTCCAATGGCGCCGCCAGGGCCGCGGGGGCGGGGAACATCGTGCTGGCGAGGACGGCGGTCCGTCCGGTCCGTTCGTTCCAGTAGGCCATGACCTGGTAGCCGAGGATCTCGCCTCCGTGTCCCCAGTCGGCGCCGCACGGGTCCTGGACGCGTTCGATGCCCAGGCCGTACCGGGTGCCGTTCGGGTCGGCCGGGTCTTCCGCGACCGTCGTCTTCATGTCGTTCAGCGTGTGCGGGCTCAGCAGTGCGCCGTGCATCAGGGCCCGGTAGAACCGGCTGAGATCGGCGGCGTTGGAGACCAGTGCACCCGCCGCCCAGGCGGCGGACGGATTGAACCCCGTCACGTCGTAGGGCGTGCCGTCCGGCGTCGGGACGAGGTCCGTCGAGATGTAGCCGTGGGCGTGGTAGCCGGATATCCGCCCTGTGCGGACGGGGAATGAGGTGGCCCGAAGTCCCAGGGGCCTGATGATCCGTGCCCGCAGTTCCCGGGCCAGCGGGTGGTGGGTGACGGCTTCGACGAGCAGCCCGGCAACGATGTAGTTGGTGTTGGAGTACTGCCAGCCGGTGCCGGGCGGGAACGAGGCGGGGTGGGATTCGGCGACGGCGACGAGTTCCCGGGGGGTGAAGACCTGGTTGCGCGCCTCGCCCGCCGGCACGCTCGGGTCGTCGGTGTAGTCGAACAGTCCGCTGGTGTGGTTGAGGAGCTGGCGCACCGTGATGCGGTCGCCGTCGGCCAGCAGGCCGGGCAGCCGACGTCCCACCGGCTCGTCGAGGGCGAGACGTTTGGCCTGCACGAGTTGGAGTACCACCGTGGCCACGAAGGTTTTGGTGAGGCTGCCAGCCCGGAAGCGGGCATCCGGGCGCAGCTTCGCGGCGGTGGTGGTGTCGGCGACACCCGCTGCGGCCTGGTGCACGGCACGCCCGTCGGTTGTCCGGGCGATTGCTCCTGGGGCTCCGGCGGCGACCACGTCCGCCAGCATGCCTTGCAGCTCGGCGTCGGTTCCGTCGGCCCCTCGGGTGGTGCCCGGCTGTCCGGCCGTTCCCAGCGCGGGAATTGTGCCGAGCACCAGGCCGCAGGCGCATAGCAGGGCTACCGCGGCACCACGGTGAACTCCCCAACGGAGCAGCCGCTCGCGGCGCCGTTCCGCTGGGGGGCCAGCGGGGCGTCGGCGCAGGTGGGACATGTCGGCGCCCTTGAGGTGGAGGTAGATGCGGCGGTGGAGGTGGGGGCGGCGCGGTGGCATGGCGGCTCCAGGGGTGCGGTGCAAAAGGACCGGCGCGGACGCTGTAATCGGCGGCTACGGCTGGGCGGGTAGTGCGGCTTACTCCTGGTCGGCGGCGCGAGAGCGTCGGCGCTGCTGCGGCAGGGCGCGCCAGAGCCGGCCGAAGAGCACCGTCCCGACGGCCAAGCCGAGGTAGTCGACCGGAGTGAACGCGCCGCCCAACGTGCTGGTGCTCTTGCCGTCGGCGAAGGTGAAGGTCATCCCGTCGAATACGTAGGCCACCGCGGACCAGTGGAATGTACCGGTCGCGTGCGGGTCGGCCGCCAGGACGCCAGCTCGGTATCCGGCGGCGCCAGCGTCGTGGAGCCAGGTCAGAAAGACCACCGCCGCCAGCAGGAACACCGCCCCGGCGGACCATGCTGGTCGCAGCTGCGACTCGCCGTATTCGGCGGCCAGGTATTCGGCGGCGAGCCGGCGTACGCTGCCCAGCCGGCGCAGGGCCGTGGCGGTACCGACGTCCGCTGCGGCGTCGTGGAGATTGCCGCGCAGTTCGCGGCGCCTGGCCGTCCTGGAGCGCCATGGCAGGTCCTGGAGGTGATGGTCGAACGTCCACACAACCCGTTCGATGCGCAACTGGTCGGTCCATGGGAGGGAGTTGGTCATTTCTGGACTTCCTCGGAAGGAGGGGCGGGTTGGGTTGGCACGGGGGCAGTGAGCACCGGATTGACCACGGCTGCCAGCGACAGCCATCCGGCGATGCCCTCCGTCAGGGCGGCGTAACCGGCCTGGGTGGGGCGGTAGTACTTGCGCGCGGGGCCGGACCGGGAGGAGACCAGCCGGGCGCTGACCCGCGCCTCGCGCTCCAGCCGGGCCAGCGCGGGGTAGACGGTGCCCTCGGCGATTCCGGCCAGGCCGACCTCGCGCAGGCGTTGCACCAGCTCGTAACCGTAGGACTCGCGCTCCGCGAGCAATCGCAGCAACAACAAGGACAGGACGCCCTTGAGCAGCTGCGGATCATGTGGCGTTGTCACACAGCCAGATTAAACCCAGTACTTGGCATCGTCTAGTAGTGGCACGCACCCCGCTAGGACGGGTGCGTCGTACGACCCGTTGGTCGTGGGCGCGGGACAGCGGCATGGACCCGGCGGGGGTCCTGCATGCTGCTCCCAGCTCGGTCGACACTGACCGACACCGACCATGCGAAGCGGCCGGGACGCCGAGGCGTGTCCGGGCCGCTGGCCGAGGTGGTCACGCCGGCCTCGCGCACGTTCTGCTGCTCCTCGGGGTCAGCCCTGCAGGGTGCCTCCGGCCGAGTGAACGGTCTTGGGGTGCTTGGAGCCGAGCCGGATGGCGGGCCTGGGCTCCCGCTCGACGCATGGGCGTTGGGGCCGTCGACTGCCTGGGCAGGGTGGACGGCATGGGAAGGATTGACGAACGGCAAGAGGCCCTGGCACTGGCCGCGCAGGCCCGCAGCCGCACCATCGCGGCGACTGAAGAAGCAGGGCGCCGCATCGGTGCAGGTGGAGGGGCTTCCTCGGGCCGCAGAACGGCCGGGAAGGGGCCCGACGCGGCCGCTGGGGCGTGTTCAGGGCTCCCGCGCCCGGTTTCCCGCGCCGCACGCGCTGCCGTGCGCTGACAGGGGCGTCTGAGGCTTCTGTGGCCTCGTCGGTGTGTCCACACGACGTCAAAAGCCGTTTTAGAAACGGGGGCTGACGGTGGGTACGATGCCCGGGATTAATCGTGATCATCGAACTAGGGGGATCATGCGTAAAACACTGCTCACCGCCCTGGCCGCGGCCACGCTGATGGTGCCAGCCCTCGCGGGCACCGCCCAGGCCGCCCCGGTCAAGGCGTCCGTCGTCGGCACCTCCGCCTGCGGGAAGAAGTACCCGGCCGGCTACTGGTGGACCTACCCGACCACCAACCTCAAGCTCCGGTCCGGCCCAGGGACGAACTACTCCTCGCTCGGCCTCCTGGTGAAGGGCACCGGCGTGGAGGTCAAGTGCAAGGCGAAGAAGGCCGGTTGGATGCGGGTCCTCGTGCTCAACGGCCAGCTGGACGGACGTACGGGCTGGGTGGCCAGCAAGTACCTCGACTGATCTCCGGCGCGCGGGGCGCCGAGGTCCACGGGCCCGGCAGTGTCAACTTTCCGGTGACACTGCCGGGCCTTCGTGCTGCCAGTCGGACGCGTAGGACAGGACGGTGGCCCGCTTGGGGCAGGAGGTGCCGGTCACGAGGTGGCCGCGAGCTCGGCGAGCGGGGCGGGTGACGCGTACGCGGGCATGCGGTGCTCCAGAGGGTTGGTGGGCGGGTGGCGGAGACCGTGGCGGCCGCCCGGTGCCGGGCCCGTAGTGCGGGCCCGGCACCGGACGGTGTGCCGCGTGCGGTCACTCGCGCTCCAGCCGCCCGCAGGTCGCCGTCCGCCCTCCGCGCCCTCCAGGACGCGTGCGTCGTACGACCCGTTTATCTCGGGTTCCGATCGCCGATCAGGCATGTAAGGAAAGTGCCCTGTTCAGGGACATGCCTTACGGATATCTGAGGGGTCGTAAGGCACGTAGGGGATGCTCTGACTTCGTTTCGGGCGAAACGAAGTCCCCACCTTGGTTCGACCGACCCGAAGTGGAGCGTTCGTCACTGCCCGCGGCAGAGGGGAACCGTGCCGGTGCGCCGCCCCACACTGCTCCCGTCGGCGTCACGTCCTCACATCGGCGATACCCAAGAAGTACCGCGACGGGACCCACCCTGGTCCGAACGGGTGGCTGGCGCCTACGCCGCTGCTACGTACTGGGATACATGCACCGACGTCTGCAAGCGTGATCAGGTGAATGACAAGCAGGCCTTCGCAGGGCTCCTGGCCCAGGTGATCCCTGTAGTGATCGTCGCACTCATGCTGGAGGCGCGATTCGAGCACCAGCAACGGATCGCTGTCGGCGCATCAGCCGGCGGTGGGCAGGGCGCCGCTGTCACACCAGCGCCGGGTGGTGGTCAAGTATCACAACCACCCAAGTGCTTTTGGTTCACTGTAGACCTTCTTTTCCAGGCCCTCGTCTTGACGGTCTTGGCTTTCCTGGAGGTGGCGGCGCTACTTACCGCTGCTGGGGCAGTCGGGGCTTCCAGCTGCGTGGGCTGGTTTGCGGGTGTTCCGGGGGCAATCGGTAGCGGCATGCTGCTGATGGCCCTGGGGATGCTATTCCTGCACACGATCGCTGAGTCCTACGGCAACCAGCTTTGGGCTCCAGGATGCATCCGTGTGGTAAGCATCCTCCTCTCCTTGGCTTACGTCGCCGCGGGGATCACGGCCGTACTGCTGAAGTGGCCCCCCAGCCCCTGCTTCAGTAAGTGGCCCCCGTGGTAAGCGTTTCGGCTTTGCTGCCTTTCGGTACCAGCCTGCGGCGCGGTACGTCGCCCGAACAGGAGTCCAGGAAACGGTTCGGCTGAACCGTTTCCGGAAACGTGCCTTACATGCCTGCAACTTCGATAGCCCCGCCGACCTGCTGAAAGCGTCGTGGAGCCCTAGATAACTCGGGTGGTCGTGGGCGCGGGACAGCGGCATGGACCCGGCCGTGGTTCGTGCATGCCGCTCCCGGCTCGGTCGACACTGACCGACACCGACCATACGAAGCGGCCCGGACACCAAGGCGGTGTCCGGGCCGCTGGCCGAGGTGGTCACGCCGGCCTCGCGCACGTTCTGCTGCTCCTCGGGGTCAGCCCTGCAGAGTGCCTCCGGCCGAGTGAACGGTCTTGGGGTGCTTGGAGCCGCGCCGGGCGTCGGTGAGCGCGGCCAGCAGCTCGGCGGGCTCGGGCTGCTGGTGCTCGCTGAGGTAGCGGATGCCTTCGCCCTCCGGCGGGGTGCCAGTCTCCTTGCCGATCGGGTGACGCCTGCTGACCGCGGTACGCCAGCCGTAGCGCTCGTCCCACACGAGGGCGGGCACGCCGGATCCACTCAGCGCCACAGCCGCGGCAAGCACTTCCCCGTCCAGGCGCTGCACCCGGACGTCCTGCGCCTCGGCCAGGCCTGCGCCGACCAGGACGTCGGCGACGCGCTGCAGGTACGGCTGTACCCGCCGGGCGCGCAGCTCGACAGCGGCGCTGGCAAGGGCTGTGCGCCGCACCGCGGTCGGATAGCCGAGACGGGTGGCGGCCTCCTCGGGGGTCAAGTCCGGTTCGGCTTGCACCAGGTCGGCGATCCGCTCCCCGCGCAGGCGGGGAAGGGCACGCGCGGCCGCGGCGTAGGACAGGCCGAAGCGCTCCTGGACCGTTGCGAGGGTCACCGCCGGGTCCTCGTCGAGCAGGTCGCCGACCCGGGCGGAGATCTCGTCCCTCGGCACCATGTCCCCGCTGCCCTTGGGCCGGCCCTTGGGTCCGGTGTCTGTACCGGCGGCCCTGCCGGTGCGGAAGGCCTGCACGATGCCGCGCGGGCAGTGCTCCACGCCCTTGACCTTGGTCAGGTGGGGGGCGATCTGAGGGTGCATCTTGTAGTCGTCCCAGGTCTTGGGGCTGACACCCAGCACGGCGGCGGCCTCGTTACGGTCGAGGAGGTCCTGCTCGTCGTCCTCCTGCGGCAGTTCGGGAACGGGGCGGCCGGCCAGGTGGGCAGCGGTCTGCTCGCTGTCCCACAGCTTCACCCGCGCCCCGTCGGAGCTGATCAGGGGCGGGAAGGCCTCGTCGGCGTAGGGCTTCTTGTTGCGGAAGGTGCCGATCGTCACGCCCATGGCGGCGGCGAACTCTTCGCTGTTCTGGACGTACTTCCGTCGTCCGGCGCGGATCATCGTCTCTCCTGGTCGGTCGTGCAGGGCGCCGGCGGCGGCGTCGCGGGCGAGAGCGAGGCACGGGCGGTTCATATGTTGCAGGCGGGCGTGCCCGCGCAGGTGGCACACCACTTCGAGGGCACGGCGCGGCCCTCTTCGTGCCGATCAGACGACCTCGAGGCTGCGCAGGGCAAGAGCGTTGTCGAGGTGGGCATCGGTCACGCGGCCGAGATGAGCAGCCAACTCGAGGTTGCCACTAGGCCGTTTCTTTCGGATCATCTGTCCGACCAGATGAAGATGGCTGCGAGGTGGAGTCCGGCGAGGTAGATGGTGGCGGTCTTGTCGTAGCGGGTGGCCAGGCCGCGCCACTGCTTCAGCTTGTTGATGCAGCGCTCGACCGTGTTGCGCTGCCTGTAGGCGTCGCGGTCAAAGGCCGGCGGACGGCCTCCCAGTCTGCCGAGCCGTTTGCGGTTGGCGGCCTGGTCGGCGGGCTGCGAGATCACCGCCCGGATCCCGCGCCGACGGAGATGGGTGCGGATCGCGCGGGATGAATACGCCTTGTCCGCCAGGATCATCTTCGGTGTGGTTCTGGGCCGGCCGACCGGTCGGGGCACCCGTAAGTGGGCCATAACCTGGGGGAATGTCGGTGCGTCACCGGCCTGGCCGGGTGTGAGGACGAAGGCGAGCGGGCGGCAGCGACTGTCCGCGGCGAGGTGGATCTTGGTGGTCAGCCCGCCGCGGGACCGTCCGAGGGCATGATGATCCGGCTCGCCGCCCGGGGCCCCTTTTGACGGGCCCCGGCGGCGTGCTGGTGGAGTCGACCGCGACGATCCAGTCGAGGTCGCCCTCGGCGTCGGCCCGGGCGAGCGGGGCAGTGAAAACCTTCTCCCAGGTGCCGTCGGCAGCCCACTTCCGCAGCCGGTTGTGAGCGCCCTTCCAGGAACCGAAGTGCTCGGGAAGGTCCGTCCACGGCGTGCCGGTGCGGTACTTGAACGCGATCGCATCGATCACCTGCCGGTGATCACGCCACCGTCCACCCCGCTTCGGAGTCCGGTCCGGCAGCAACGGCTCGATCCTCGCCCACTGGGCGTCAGTCAACGACACACCTGATCAACGATCAGGTGATCTGAAGGCTACTGCTCAACTTCCTTGGTGCTGCTGACGCTCTCGAAGTCGCCGCACGTGCCTGGCGTACTGCCCAGCCTGCGACCTCTGGGCGCGTTCGATTGAAAGCACCTGGGGATCTGCCGCGCGCTCGTACAGCTCAACCTCGAAGGAGTCCGCGTCCACCTCGACAAGCCGGGCAAGGGCATCCCGATCCTGCTCAGCTGTCGGACGCGCTCGGACCTCGTCCCTCCACACCTGACCGCTCGCCTCGGCTTCGTCCATCTCACCAATATATGTGCGGGCGGCGGGGCCCGAAGTCCGCCCGAACCAAGATCCGGAAGAAGCGCCCTAGGTGTGCTGTCCGGGGACGTTGGTGACGGGCGACATGCGCCTTCGTGGTGCTTGAACGGGTGAGGGCCTTCTGGGTTCGGTGTGGATTGCGA
>NZ_JBSFDP010000066.1:0-20364 GCF_053593975.1 Streptomyces sp. NPDC002004 | reverse complement strand
ACCGCGGTCGCGAACGGCGCGATCTTCGCCTCGGCGAGCGAGCGCACCGTCTCACGGAGCATCTCGTGCTCTTCGGACAGGCGGTACAGGTCGAAATCAGCCGTTCCGGCCAAGATGTCCACACTCCCCAAGGGATGCTAACTACCGTTAAGTAACCCAATGTTAGAGGTCGCGCACTCGCCCGGCATACGTGAGCTTGACGACAACGGGAGCCGGGGGGCCGGGAGCGCGGCGGCCGGTGTGGAGTGGGGTCGCGGGGGCCCGACTATGCTCGGGCGCGCAGTGACGCCCCCATTCCCAGGAGCTCCAGATGTCCCTCAAGATCACCGTGATCGGCACCGGATACCTCGGGGCCACGCATGCAGCGGCGATGGCGGAGCTCGGCTTCGAGGTGCTGGGGCTCGACGTGGTCCCGGAGAAGATCGCGATGCTCGCCGAGGGGCGCGTGCCGATGTACGAGCCCGGGCTCGAGGACCTGCTCCGCAAGCACGTCGCCGGGATCGAGGGGTCGAGCGGCCGGCTGCGGTTCACCACGGACTGGGCCGAGGTCGCGGAGTTCGGCGATGTGCACTTCGTCTGTGTGAACACGCCGCAGAAGCACGGTGAGTACGCGTGCGACATGTCGTACGTCGACAACGCCGTCGAGTCGCTGGCGCGGCAGCTGACCAGGCCCGCGCTCGTCGTCGGCAAGTCGACCGTGCCCGTCGGCAGCGCGGACCGGCTGGCCGCCCGGATCGCCGAACTGGCGCCCGCGGGTGACGCGGTCGAACTGGCCTGGAACCCGGAGTTCCTGCGCGAGGGCTTCGCCGTCCAGGACACGCTGCACCCCGACCGGATCGTCGTCGGCGTGCGCGGCGAGCACGCCGAGAAGCTGCTGCGCGAGGTGTACGCGACGCCGGTGGCCGAGGGCTCGCCGTTCGTCGTGACCGACTTCCCCACGGCGGAGCTGGTGAAGACCTCCGCCAACTCCTTCCTCGCCACGAAGATCTCCTTCATCAACGCCATGGCCGAGGTCTGCGAGGCGGCGGGCGGCGACGTCGTCAAACTGGCGGAGGCCATCGGACACGACGAGCGCATCGGCTCGAAGTTCCTGCGGGCCGGCATCGGGTTCGGCGGCGGGTGCCTGCCCAAGGACATCCGGGCGTTCATGGCGCGGGCCGGTGAGCTCGGGGCCGACCAGGCCCTGACCTTCCTGCGCGAGATCGACTCCATCAACATGCGCCGGCGCGGGCAGATGGTCGAGATGGCGCGGGACGCCGTGGGCGGCAGCTTCCTCGGGAAGCGGGTCGCGGTCCTGGGTGCCGCGTTCAAGCCGGACTCCGACGACGTACGGGACTCTCCCGCGCTCAACGTCGCCGGGCAGATCCACCTCCAGGGCGGACAGGTGACGGTGTACGACCCGAAGGGCATGGAGAACGCCCGGCGGCTCTTCCCGACGCTCGGGTACGCCGAGTCGGCCGTCGACGCGGTCCGGGGCGCCGATGTGGTGCTGCACCTCACCGAGTGGCGGGAGTTCAGGGAGCTGGACCCGGCGGCGCTGGGCGACGTCGTGGCGCACCGGATGCTCCTGGACGGGCGCAACGCGCTCGACGCCGCACTGTGGCGCGGGGCCGGGTGGACCTACCGGGCCATGGGGCGCCCGTCCGCGTAGGGGGTGTCTTGTCGATCAGGCCGGATCAGGGAGCGGGGCCTGGTGCGCTGCGTTCGCTTCGCTCTCTCCGCCTCGGCTCTTCGATTCATCCTCCGGATGCCGAGCGCAGCTGCAAGGCGGAGGAGGGAGTCGACGCGATGGGGGTCCCCCCGCGCGAGCGCAGCCGAGCGTGGGGGAGGCGGCGACCGACGACAACGCCGCAGATGTGCGTGCCAGGCCCCGCGAGCCCGGCGTGATCGACAAGACGCCCCCTAGGGCCGGTGCACGGCCGCCCACAGCGGTGGGACCGCTGTGGGCGGGTGCGCGTGGGTCAGCCGTCCAGGTCTTCCAGGGTCGCGTTCGACGGGCGCCGCTCCGTCCGGAGACCGCGGGCCGTGTCCTCCGCCGCGCCCAGGACGCGTACCGCGTTGCGCCAGGTCAGCTTGGCGAGGTCGTCCCGGGACCAGCCGCGCGCGACGAGTTCGGCGATCAGATTGGGATAGCCGGAGACGTCGTCCAGGCCGGACGGGGTGAAGGCGGTTCCGTCGTAGTCGCCGCCGATGCCGATGTGGTCGACGCCGGCGACCTCGCGCATGTGGTCGAGGTGGTCGGCCACCGTCGCGGGTGTGGCGATCGGGCGCGGGTGGGACTCCTCGAAGGCGCGGTGGAGCTTCATCGCCCCAGGGGACGTGTCCAGGTGGTGGAAGCCGTGCCTGCGCAGGTTGTCGTCCGCGGCCGCGGTCCAGTCGACCGCCGCCTGGAGGACGAACTTCGGGACGAACGTGGCCATCGCCACACCGCCGTTGGCGGGCAGGCGTTCCAGGACGTCGTCGGGGATGTTGCGCGGGTGGTCGCACACCGCACGGGCCGAGGAGTGCGAGAAGATCACCGGGGCCACCGACTCGTCGAGGGCGTCCCGCATCGTCGTCGCCGCGACGTGGGAGAGGTCGACGAGCATGCCGACGCGGTTCATCTCCCGCACCACCTCGCGGCCGAAGCGGGTGAGGCCGCCGGCCGCCGGTTCGTCGGTCGCCGAGTCCGCCCAGGCGATGTTGTCGTTGTGCGTGAGCGTCATGTAGCGCACGCCGAGCGCGTACAGCGCCCGCAGCGTGGCCAGCGAGTTGTTGATGGAGTGGCCGCCCTCCGCCCCCATCAGCGACGCGATACGGCCCTCCTCGCGCGCCGCCTCCATGTCGGCGGCCGACAACGCGCGCACCAGGTCCCGGGGATAGCGGGCCAGCAACTGCTCGACGCAGTCGATCTGCTCCAGCGTCGCGCTGACCGCCGCGTCCCCGGTGAGGTCGGTCCGTACGTACACCGACCAGAACTGCGCGCCGACGCCGCCGGCGCGCAGCCGGGCGATGTCGGTGTGCAGATGCGCGCTCTGGTCGGCGGCGATGTCCCGGGCCGCGATGTCGTAGCGGACCTGCTCGCGCAGCGCCCACGGCAGGTCGTTGTGGCCGTCGACGACGGGGAACGAGCGCAGGAGTTCCCGCGCTTCTTCGAGGGGCGTCGTCATCGACGTCACTTCCCCGAACCGGAGCCGGACGCCTTGCCGGAGCCGAAGCCGAAGGCGGACGAACCGCTCGACACCTTGGAGCGCAGGCGCCGCCCCTTCTCGGTGGCCTGCTCGTTGAGGTCCTGCTGGAACTCCCGCATCCGGGCGAGCAGGTCCTCGTCGTGGGCCGCGAGCATACGGGCGGCGAGCAGACCGGCGTTCCGGGCGCCGCCGACCGACACGGTGGCCACCGGCACACCGGCCGGCATCTGCACGATGGAGAGCAGGGAGTCCATGCCGTCGAGGTACTTCAGCGGCACGGGGACACCGATCACCGGGAGCGGGGTGACCGAGGCGAGCATGCCCGGCAGATGGGCCGCGCCCCCCGCACCGGCGATGATCACCTTCAGACCCCGGTCGGCGGCCTCCTCGCCGTACGCGACCATCTCGCGCGGCATGCGGTGGGCGGAGACGACGTCGACCTCGTACGGGATCTCGAACTCGTCGAGGGCCTGCGCGGCCGCTTCCATGACAGGCCAGTCGGAGTCCGACCCCATGACAATGCCAACAACGGGGCTCATTCGGTGATCGTTCCTCTGAGGTAGTCGGCTGCGTGTCGGGCGCGCGCCAGCACGTCGTCCAGGTCGTCGCCGTAGGTGTTGACGTGGCCGACCTTGCGTCCGGGCTTCACGTCCTTGCCGTACATGTGGATCTTCAGCCGCGGGTCGCGGGCCATGCAGTGCAGATACGCCGTGTACATGTCCGGGTAGTCGCCGCCCAGGACGTTGCACATCACCGTCCACTTCGCACGCGGGCGCGGGTCGCCCAGCGGGAGGTCGAGGACGGCACGGACGTGGTTGGCGAACTGCGAGGTGATCGCGCCGTCCTGGCTCCAGTGCCCCGAGTTGTGGGGGCGCATGGCGAACTCGTTGACCAGGATGCGGCCGTCGGCCGTCTCGAACAGCTCGACCGCGAGATGGCCGACCACGCCGAGTTCCTTGGAGACGCGCAGCGCCAGCTCCTCGGCCTTCAGCGCCAGCTCCTCGTCGAGGTCCGGCGCCGGGGCGATCACCGTGTCGCACACGCCGTCGACCTGCCGGGACTCGACCACGGGGTAGGCCACGGCCTGGCCGTGCGGCGAGCGCACGACATTGGCAGCGAGCTCGCGGACGAAGTCGACCTTCTCCTCGGCGAGGACCGCCACACCGGCGCGGAAGGGCTCGGCGGCGGCGGGGTCGTCGGCGGAGCGCACGAACCACACGCCCTTGCCGTCGTAGCCGCCGCGCACGGTCTTCAGGATGACCGGGAAGCCGTCGCCCTCGGCGCCCTCCCCGACGCCTTCGGCCGCGAACGCGGCCACGTCGGCCGGATCGGTCACGATCCGGTGGCGCGGGCTGGGCACGCCGATCTCGTCGAGCTTCGCGCGCATCACGCCCTTGTCCTGGGCGTGCACGAGCGCGTCGGGCCCCGGGCGCACGACGACGCCGTCCGCCTCCAGGGCCCGTAGGTGCTCGGTGGGTACATGTTCGTGATCGAAAGTGATCACATCGCAGCCCCGCGCGAACTCGCGCAGCGTCTCCAGATCGCGATAGTCGCCGATGACGACATCGTTCACGACCTGGGCCGCCGAGTCCTGCGGGGTGTCACTGAGGAGCTTGAACCTGATGCCGAGCGGGATGCCTGCCTCGTGTGTCATACGAGCGAGCTGGCCCCCGCCGACCATGCCGACTACCGGGAACGTCACGCTCCCAGGGTATCGGCGTGCCCGTCGTGGGCCTCCACGGGCGTCGGGGAGCCCGCCTGGTTAGCATGGGCGGGTTGATGCAATCGAGCGTACGGGGGCTGTACGGGACCATGGATCACGGGAATCAGGAAGGCAGTCCTGACGCTCGCGTCACGGCCCCTCGAGGCCTGAGGCGGCACATCGACCAGCTCGCCCGCGAGATCGCCAAGTTCGGTGCGGTGGGCGGAGCGGGCCTCCTGGTGAACCTGCTCGTGTTCAACCTGCTACGGCACGTCACGCATCTGCAGGTCGTACGGGCCAGTGTGATCGCCACGATCGTCGCGATCATCTTCAACTACATCGGGTTCCGCTACTTCACGTACCGGGACCGTGACAAGAGCGGCCGCACCAAGGAACTCACGCTGTTCCTGCTGTTCAGCGTGATCGGCCTGGTGATCGAGAACGGCGTGCTGTACCTCGCCACCTACGGGTTCGGCTGGGACAGTCCGCTGCAGAGCAACGTCTTCAAGTTCCTCGGCATCGGCGTCGCGACCCTGTTCCGCTTCTGGTCCTACCGCACCTGGGTCTTCCGGGCCATGCCCGCCCGCGAGGCCGTGGCCAGCGCGGAGTCCTTCCTCAGGGACGAGGACCGGCCCACGACGGCCGGCCGCCGCACCGAGTAGCAGCCCCTCCGCGCCGGGACCCCCGCCGGACGCCGGGCTCCCCCCGCGGGATCCTGGCGCGTCCCCGCCGTCAGCGGACCGTGCGCCCCGTCTCCTCCTCGTCCATCGGGTGCGGATGCTTCATCGGCGTACGCGACAGGAAGAGCCCGAAGACCGGCGGCTGGGCCTGCAGCATCTCCAGGCGGCCGCCGTCCGCCTCGGCGAGGTCGCGGGCGACCGCGAGGCCGATGCCCGTGGAGTTGCGGCCGCTGATGGTCCGCTCGAAGATCCGTGAACCCAGCTCGGGCAGCACCCCGGGACCCTCGTCGGTGACCTCGACGACGGCCTGGTTGCCGGTGACGCGGGTACGCAGCGCGACGGTGCCGCCACCGTGCATCAGCGAGTTCTCGATCAGCGCCGCCAGCACCTGGGCGACCGCTCCCGGCGTCCCCACGGCCTGCAGATGCCGCTTGCCGGAGCTGACGACGGCGCGGCCCGCGCTGCGGTAGGCGGGGCGCCACTCCTCCAGCTGCTGCTTGATCACCTCGTCGAGGTCGAAGTGGACCGCGGAGCCCGTGCGCGGGTCGCGGGCGTTGGTCAGCAGCCGCTCCACGACGTCGGTGAGCCGCTCGACCTGGGTGAGCGCGATGGTCGCCTCCTCCTTCACCGTGTCCAGGTCGTCGGTGACGGTGATCTCCTCCAGCCGCATGGACAGCGCGGTCAGCGGCGTGCGCAGCTGGTGCGAGGCGTCGGCCGCGAGGCGGCGCTCGGCGGTGAGCATCCGGGCGATCCGCTCCGCGCTCGCGTCGAGGACGTCGGCGACCCGGTCCAGCTCCGGCACCCCGTACCGCTTGTGGCGCGGCCGTGGGTCGCCCGAGCCCAGCCGCTCCGCGGTCTCCGCGAGATCGGTGAGCGGCGAGGTGAGGCGGTTGGCCTGGCGCACGGCGAGCAGGACCGCGGCGACGATGGCGAGCAGGGCGACCGCGGCGATGATCATCAGGGTGCGGCCCACCTCGGCGGTGACCGTGGAACGGGGCTCCTCGACCGTGACCGTCTCGCCGCGCTCCCCCTTGGCGGTGGACTGGATGACATCACCGGTGGGCCGCGCGCCGACCTCGATGGGGGCGCGGCCCGGAATGGAGATCACCGCGTACCGGTCGGGGCCCACGGGGTCCCGCAGGAGGTCGACGGTGACCTTCTCGCCGGCCAGCAGCCGGCCGTCCACGATGCTGCCCAGGCGGACCGCCTCGGAGTCGACGCGCTCCTGGGCACTGTTGCTGATCGTCCGGGTCTCGACGATGACGAGGGAGACGCCGAACACGGCGATCACGACGAGTACCACGGCGAGCGTGGAGTTGATGAGACGGCGACGCACGGGGCCCTCCGGGCGGGGTGGCTTACGGTGACCAGTTTCCCTCTGCCCGTCGCATACCCCGCACGGGACCGGCCGGTGACCGGTGCGCGTCCGATTGCCGGTGCGCGTCCCGGCGCACTCGGGGCGCGTCCGCATCCGCCCTTCCCGGGACCGGGCGGTCCGCCGCGGACAGGGGGCACCCCCGTCGCACCTGCGGCGCGGCCGCCCGCGAACGCTCGGGTTCGTGGCCGGCGGCTCCCCGCGGCCGGGCGGTTCCCGACGTCACGCGCCGGCCCGCGGCCGGCCTTCCTCGAAGCGGCCCTCGCCGGCCCTTCGGAGCGCCACTCGGCCTGCTCCTCGAAGCGCCGCGGTCAGCTCTTCTCGAAGCGGAAGCCCACACCACGGACCGTGGCGATGTACCGCGGGTTGGCGGCGTCGTCGCCGAGCTTCTTGCGGAGCCAGGAGATGTGCATGTCGAGGGTCTTGGTGGAGGACCACCAGGTGGTGTCCCAGACCTCGCGCATCAGCTGGTCGCGGGTGACCACCCGGCCGGCGTCCCGGACGAGCACCCGGAGCAGGTCGAACTCCTTCGCGGTGAGCTGGAGTTCCTCGTCGCCCATCCACGCGCGGTGCGACTCGACGTCGATGCGCACACCGTGGGTGGCCGGCGGCTGCTGGGGCTCGGCGGCGCCGCGCCGGAGCAGGGCCCGGACCCGGGCCAGCAGTTCGGCGAGCCGGAAGGGCTTGGTGACGTAGTCGTCGGCGCCGGCGTCGAGGCCGACGACGGTGTCCACCTCGTCGGCACGCGCCGTGAGGATGAGGATCGGCACCGTGTGCCCCTCGGCACGCAGCCGACGGGCCACCTCCAGGCCGTCCATGCCGGGCAGTCCGAGGTCGAGCACAACCAGGTCGACACCGCCCTGCATTCCGGCGTCGAGCGCGGTCGGGCCGTCCTCACGCACCTCGACCTCGTAACCCTCCCGGCGCAGGGCACGGGCCAGCGGCTCCGAGATGGACGCGTCGTCCTCGGCGAGCAGTACACGGGTCATGGGGTGATGGTAGTCCGCGTGGCCCGCGCCTCGGAGGGTGATCCGGCAGGTCGGCGCCGGTGCGGCCCACTCCTGGGGCTCACGGGGGCCATCCCGGTGGTCACCTTGGAATGTGCTCCAATGGTTCCGGCGGCACCTGTGATCCATGTCTCAAGTCCTTCCATATGGCGCACTGGCGTGTCGTATGGTGGCAAGACGCCTGTAGCACTACTGACGGACCTTTGGCCCGCTATTTACGCCAAGGGTTCTTTCTGTGTGCGGGTTGGTCGTCTCCACGACCGGCCTTGAAAGGAACGACCTGTGACCGGGCCCGTGCGCGATCTGCGCCCGGGCGTGGATCCCGGTGTCACCGTCCCTCGGCTCCGGACCGGAGCGAGCTTCCCCGTGGGCGTCGGGGACCGGGCGGCCAGGCGCCGGTGCCGGTCAGCCCCCCACCGGGCGCGCACCGTCCCCCGAACTCCCCTGGAGCGGGGGGATCCAGTGCGCCCGCTACGAACCCACAAGGATCGACCATGGCGTCCAGCCTGACGAAGGACTCGGCCAGCACCACTGGTTCGCAGAAGACCTTCTTCGGCCACCCTCGCGGACTGGCCACCCTCTTCATGACCGAGATGTGGGAGCGCTTCTCCTACTACGGCATGAAGGCCCTGCTCCCGCTGTACCTGATCGCCCCGGGCGGTCTGCACATGAACGCGGCGGCCGCCACCGCGATCTACTCGGTGTACCTGTCGCTCGTGTACCTGCTCGCCCTGCCGGGCGGCTGGTTCGCCGACCGCGTGCTCGGTCCCCGCAAGACGGTGGCCATCGCGGGCGGGATCATCATGCTGGGCCACCTGACGCTGGCCCTGCCGAGCTCCGGCACCTTCTTCGCCGGCCTCGGTCTGGTCGCCATAGGTTCCGGTCTGCTCAAGGCCAACATCTCGACGATGGTCGGCCACCTCTACGACGGCCCGACCGACCCGCGCCGCGACGGTGGCTTCACGCTCTTCTACATCGGCATCAACCTCGGTGCGTTCGCCGCCCCGCTGGTCATCGGCACCGTCGGTGAGGAAGTCAACTGGCACCTGGGCTTCGCGCTCGCCGCGCTCGGCATGGCGCTGGGTCTGGCCCAGTTCCTGCTCGGCGGCCGTCACCTGGACTCCCGTTCCAGCGTCGTCCCGACCCCGCTGAGCCCCGCGGAGCGCACCGCCACCCTGCGCAAGGCCGCGATCTGGGCCGCCGTCGCCGCGGTGTTCTACACCGTCGTCGGTGTCTCCGGTCACTACACGCTGAACTGGCTGCTGGTCCCGATCACCCTCGCCGGCCTGATCATCCCCGTCTGGGTCATCGCGCGCATCAAGCGCGACAAGGAGCTGGACAAGGCCGAGCAGTCGAAGGTGACCGCGTACATCTGGTTCTTCGTCGCGGCCGCCGTGTTCTGGATGATCTACGACCAGGGCGGCTCGACCATGTCGATCTTCGCCGAGAGCTCGGCGAAGAACACCGTCTTCGGCTGGAACTTCCCGGTCTCCTGGTACCAGTCGGTCAACCCGGTCATGATCATGGCCCTGGCCCCGGTGATGGCCTGGCTCTGGCTGGCGCTGAACCGCCGCGGCAAGGAGCCCAGCACGATCGTGAAGTTCTCCTCCGGTCTGGTCCTGATCGGTGTCTCGTTCTTCGTCTTCCTGGCGCCGCTGACGATCGCCGGCGACGGTCACAAGGCCGCCGCGATGTGGCTGGTCGCGATCTACTTCGTGCAGACCATCGGTGAGCTGACGCTCTCCCCGGTCGGCCTCTCCGTCACCACGAAGATGGCCCCGCTGAAGTACGCCTCCCAGATGATGGGTGTCTGGTTCCTGGCCGTCACCGCCGGTGACGCCACGACCGGTCTGCTCTCCATCGCGGGTGTCGACCTCAACGGCAAGGGCGTGGTCCTCCTGGAGGCCGCGGCCGCCGTGGTCGCCGGTTTCGCGGTGTGGATGTACCGCAAGAAGGTCAACGCGCTGATGGGCGACGTCCACTGACGTCCCCGTCCTGAGCGCCGACGCTCACCGAAGGGCCGCCGTACTCGCAGGAGTACGGCGGCCCTTCGCGTACCGGTGCGGCGTCGGGCGCCCGCGAGCCCGGCCGTCGCGGCTCAGCGCATCCGGCGCTTGGGCAGGAACGTGAAGACCGCCCCGCCGAGCAGGATGACCGTCCCGGCCACCAGGCCCAGGGCCTTGACCGCGCCGTGGTCCTCGGCGCCCGTCTGCGCGAGGCCGCCGGCGGCCGAACCGCCGCCGGACGAGCCCGATGCGGAGCCCGCCGAACCCGAACCGGAGCCGCCCGCGGCGCCGCCCGGCTGGGCCGAGGTGTCGACGGTGAGGGAGACCTCGGTCTTCGCCGGGGTGCACGTCGTCGTCGTGCCGAGCGCCTTCACCGTCAGCACGCCGGGCGACAGTGTCGATTTGCCGTCGGCGCCCGGCTTGTACGTGCCGGTCAGGTCGGGGATGGTGATCGGGTCGCCGCTCTTGATGGGCTCCTTGTTCGTGGGGCCCTCGACGTGGACGGTGCCCTTGTCGGCGCCGCCCAGCTGCACCTCCATGGACGGCTTGACGGAGTCCTTGGGGATGTCGGCGGGGCTGTCCATGACGGACTTCTTGAACTTGACCGTGAGGCCGTAGCTCCCGCCGTCCTTCCTGGCATTGATCTGCACGGGCGAGGTGGCGTTCTTGTCACCGATGGGCGTCTTGCACCGGTACGGGATCTGCACCTCCTTGCCGGTGAGCTCGGTCCCGCCGCCACCGCCGCCGGACGTCCCGCCCGTACCGCCGGAGTCACCGGAGCCGCCGCTCGACGAACCGCCGCCGGTGCCCCCGCCCGTGGGAAGCGTGGGAAGCCCTGTCGGAAGGCCGGTCGGCAGTCCGGTGGGCACGCCCGTGGGCGGTGCCACCGTGGGCAGGCCGCCCGTCGTACCGCCACCGGCGGACACCTTGATGGTGGCCGCCGGCTTCACCTGCTCCTTGGGCGTGCACTTGGTGTCCGTCGAGATCGGCTTGCTGACGTTGATGTTGTAGGCGTCCGGGGTGAGCGTCACCTCGCCGGGCGCCGTCAGCTTGACCGTGCCCTTCATGTCGGACAGCACCATGGGGCTGTTCTTCTTGATGGGCGGGTTCTGCCGGGGCCCCTCCATGGCGATGTCGGCGGTCTGCGCGCCCGCCGCCTTGAGGGTGCCGGTCGGTTTGACCGTGTCCTTGTCGAGGTCGAGGACATCGGGGTTCTTCGAGGCGGCCTGGACGAACTTCCACACCACCTCCACCTCGTCACCGACCTTCGCCTCGGCCGGTGCGGTGATCTCCACCTTCGTGGTGCCCTCCACGGGCGGGAGGCCGGAGATCGCGGGCGGAACGCACTCGGTGCTGTAGGCGACCTCCGCGGCCTGTGCGGGCGCCGCCGCCAGCAGGATGCCCGCGCCGCCCAGCATCGCGGCGACACCCGCCGCGGTCACCCGTCCCGGCGCCCTCACCCGCCACCGCATGCTCACCGTTCGCTGCGTGCTCACGAGTTTCCCTTCGTCATCGGACTGTTCTCTGACGGTGCGGAGAGCCGACCGGCCGGTGTCCCCGGAGTGGTGTCCGGGGTGAACCACGGCAGAGTCGAAGTGGGGCCACCGGTCCCTGCGGCCGTACGGGGCTCGTCCCCGGGGCCGTCCTCGGCGGCGGACCGCGCGGACGGGCGCGGCTTCGGGAGCAGCATGGCGAGTTCGGAGAGCCGGACACCCCGGTGACGTCCCGGACGGCCCGTGCCGCGGCCCGGACGTCCCGCCCCGCTGCGCGGGCGCGAGGCCCCGCGCCGCGGACGCAGCCGGTCCACGACGGCCATGCCGACACGGAAGACGGCGGCCGGCACGACGACGCAGAGCAGCAGCCAGAAGAGGGTGACGCCCCAGGGCCGGCCCACGCCCCACGGCTGCTCGGCGAGCACCTTGCCGCCGTACTTCACGGAGACGAGATAGTCCCCGTGCGCGCCGGCCGCCAGCTCGACGGGCAGTTCGATCCGGGCCTTCCGGCCGGCCCGGATGGTGCCGCGCCACTGCTGTTCCTCCCACTGCGGGGCGAACACACCGTGCGAGGTGCCGACCTGGAACACGGGGTTCCTGACGGGGGCGGAGCCCACGTTCCCGACGGTGAACTCCAGGCTGCGCGAGGGCGGTGCGCCGAACCAGGTGAGGATGCCGCCGGAGCCGGCCAGGCGGGTGTCCGTGAGCACCGAGAGCCGTCCGGTGCCGGTCTGCCGCGGCAGTGGCGCCACGGGATGCCCGGCGACCTGGAAGATCGTGTCGACGACGGCCTTGTCGCCGGTCACGGTCGCCACGTGCACCACGCACGGGCACGGCTTCGGCGGCTCCACCACGGGCATCCGCTTGCGGAACGCCCCCGCCGCGTCCGTGGTGACGGCCCGCCCGTCGGCGTTGGCGCAGGCGTTGGTGCCGCCGATCACGCCGGTCGCGGGCGTGCCCTGACCGCAGATCAGCAGCATGAGCAGCGTCTTGGGCCGCCACCGCTTCCCGGTCACGGTGATGTCCCCGCCGGTGCCCTCCTCGGTCGTGGACAGGGACACGGCGGGCCGTCCTCCGGCGGCCGTGGCGGGGGGCGCGGGCGGCGCCACGAATGCCAGGGCGGTCAGGACGACGGCGACCAGGGCGAGCCGTGACGCGACGCTCCGGCCGCCGTTCGCTCCGGCCGCCGCCTTCGTTCCCGTGCCGTTCACGGTGCCTCTCCCGTCGCCACAGCCGCCAACTCCCTGTCCGCCCGCGGTGTTTCGCCCGACGGGAGCACGGCCCGCCGCCGCCCGCGTCTGCGTACGCCCAGGCCCGCTCCCGCACCCAGCAGGGCGACCACCGCCGTCACGGCCCCGACCGTGCCCCACGGCACGAAGCGGGCCGCCCCCGTTCCCGTGGCGTGGGCGCCGCCCGCGGCCTCGGCCGTGAGGGTGACGTGCACGGAGTCGAAGGGCGGGGCGTCGGGCCACGGTTCGGAGAGGGTGACGCGGCGGCCGGGCAGGAGTTCGACCGGGAGCGGATGCGGGCGGCGGTCGAGGAGCGTGCCGAGCACGCCGTCCGCGTGGACCGCGAGCCGCGGGGCGAGCACGGTGTTCCCGCGGTTCACCAGGTCGTACGTGATGTGCTTGCCGCGCACCGCCACGTGCTCGACGGTCAGGGCGGACAGGGTCGGTCCGGCGACCCGCAGCGCGACGCGGACGCCCGACTCGCGGCCGTCCGCCGAGGCGACGATCACGCCGGGGTGGTCCCCCGGCACGGCGTCCGCAGGAACGCTCACGGTGAACGGCACATCGGCGCGCGTCCGCGCCGGCACCCGCACCGTCCGCCCGGCGAACGCGATCCACGCACCCGTGTCCGCCGCCTTCCTGCGCACGGTGAGGGCCCCGGTGCGGGTGGTGTCGGCGTCCGCGCCGCGCAGCCGCACCGTCAGCGGCCGGGTGCCCGGGTTGACCACGGACACCGTGTCCTCCAGGACCGTCCCGGGCGCCCCCTCGACATAGAAGGAGGGCCGCCCGCCCTCCGCGGGCCGGCTGCCGGCGCCGGCGGACGGTGCGACGGACCACGCCGGGGAGTCGTCCGCCAGCGCCGTGGGGCCCGGGGCCGCGCACAGCGCCGCCGTGGCCACGAGAAGCCCGAGCGCCCGGACGCCGCGCCGCGGGACGGGGGCCGCGGGGGCGCCGACGACGCCCGGCGTGACGGACCGCGGGGCCGGCACACCGGGCACGGAGGCACCCGGCGCCGGTGCGCCCGGTGCGGTGGTGCGCCCCCGGGCCGGGCGCGGTGCGGTGGTCTGTCGGCAGGCTCCGGTCGGCGGGAGTGGGGGAAGCGGCGGCATCGGCGGCTCCTGGAGGTCGTTCACGTACGCAGTCGTGGGGCGCGGGCCGGGTGTCCGGTACGGTCGCGGGCCGCCGTCCCGCGGCGGCCCGCCACGGCCGCCCGTTGCGGTACGGGGCGCCCGTCCGCTCCGGTCGGCGCGGGCCGCCGTCCGGGGTGGCCCGGCCGCAGGACACCCCTGGGTCGTGTCCGGGAAGCAGCGCCGTCCGCCCGGTGGGCAGGGCTCGCGGCGTCCGGTGCCGGGGGCACCTCCCACGCCGTCCGGGCCGTGGGGGAGCACCGCACCGTGGAGGGTCTCCCGCGCCCTTGGGCGTGCGCGGGCGATCCCGACAACACGGCTGGGAGTACCTCCCACGCCCTTGAGGCAGTGGGGGAGCCGTACCGGGCGTCGCGAGCCGGGCGGGCGTCGCTGACACGGCGCAGGGGTGCCTTGTGGATCAGCCCGGCGTGATCCACAGGAGACCCCCTAGCGCGCCGCCTGGTTCCGGCGGGTCAGCCAGAGCGCGCCGGCCGCGCCCGTGAGCAGGACCGTGCCGCCGAGGGTGCCGAGTGCGATCGCGGAGTCCGCGGGACCGGTCTGCGGGAGCTGGTCGCCGCCGGAGGGCGAGGTCTGCGTGCCACCGCCGGCCGCCGTGACGTCGAGGGTCAGGGACGGCTTCGGGTTGTTCGCGGGCGTGCACGTGGTGGTCGTGCCGAGGGCCTTGATGGTGAGGACGCCCGCCGTGAAGGTCACCTTGCCGCTCTTCTTGGGCGTGTAGGTGCCGGTCAGATCGGTGATCTTGATGGGGGTGTTGGCGGGGATGGCCGCCGGGTTCGGGGGCCCGGAGACCGGCACGGTGCCGCTCTCCGCCCCGCCGAGCCGGATCAGCGCACTGGGCTTCATGGCGCCCTTGCCCAGCTCCACGGGGCTGGACGACACGCCCTTCTCGAAGGTCATGGTCAGCCGGTAGCCGCTGCCGCTCCTGACGCTCCTGATGTCGATGGGCGACACGGCGCCCTTGTCCCCGATCGGGGTCTTGCACTGGTAGTTGACGGGTACGACGGCGGCCTGCGCGGCGGGGGCGGTCATCAGCACCGCCGCGCCGGCCATGGCCGCGGCGAGCGCGAGCGCGGCCGTCCCCTTCTGGTTCGTCCGGTACGACACCTCGAGTTCCCCTCGGCCATGAGTGAGCTACTGACGGAACGTCAGATCGGGTGGCTCAAGGTACGCCTGGGACCTTGTCGAGGGAAGACACAGGACACGCCTGATCCGGCGCATGCCAAAGGCGCCGGCGCGGGGTTCGAACCGGCGGTAACCCCAAGGGGCGATCGCTCAGTGGTGGGACTAGGCGGGCGCACCCAGCTCGGCCCAGACGGTCTTGCCGGCCACGCCGGGGGTCCTTACGACCCCCCAGTCCAGACAGAGCCGCTGCACGATGAACATGCCGTGCCCGCCGGGGCGTCCGGCGCGGTGCGGGGTGCGCGGGGCGGGCTGGCCGCCGCCCCGGTCGGTCACCTCGATGCGCAGGACCTTCCGGTCGCAGGCGATCCACATCCGGTCCGGCCCCTCGGCGTGCAGACAGGCGTTCGTCACGAGCTCGGAGACCACGAGGAGGACGTCCTCGGCCGCGGCGCGCCGGTCGGCGGTGGCCGCGGGCAGCCAGCCCCAGTCGTACAGCGCCTGCCGCGCGAAGTCGCGGGCCATGGGAACGATGCCGGCCGCACCCTCGAAGCTCAGCCGGCGGACCTGGCGCCCGGAGGACTCGTCGTCGGACGCCTCGCGCACGTCGGATGCGCCGGAAGCGCCGGCGGCGTCCCGGTCCGGGCCGCGGTCGCCCGGCAGACGGGGCCGGGTGGTGCTCATCAGCGCTTCACCTCACCGATTCACCAGTTCGAACAATTCGGAGTCACAGACTCGGGACTACGGACATGTCCGCCGTTCGTGTTCCATCAGCGGATCCAGGATGTCTCCTGCCCTGCCGAACCGTGAGAACACCCACTGATTCGGACGGGACCGTGTGATGCTCGTAACGCGGCGATCACACAGAGAGAGCCGAGGCGTACGTCACAGCGCCCCGGACTCGGGATCAATCCCCGGCCAGTGCCTCTTCGAGCGTGTCGTGCACGGTGAAGACGGCCTCCGCTCCGGTGATCTCGAACACCCGGGCCACCACGGGGCGCATCCCGGTCAGATGGACCGCGCCACCCGCGGCCTCCGCCTTGAGGCGGGCCCCGAGCAGCACGTTCAGTCCGGTGGAGTCACAGAACTCCAGCAGCGAGCAGTCGACCACCAGGCGTACATAGCCGTCCGCGACGCAGCCCTCCAGGGGCTCGCGCAGCAGATCGGCGGTGTGGTGATCCAACTCACCCGCCGGGGTCACCACGGCGCTAGAGCCCTCTGCCCGCACCTCGACAAGAAGCCGGCCCCGATGTGCGCTGCCGGCCGTCCCGCGGTCCATGCCGTGTCTCTCTTCCGACCGTCGTGGCTGTTGCTTGACGCCCCTGAACACTACGCCTTCCGTACGCCTCGGGGAACCCGAACAACCTCCCCAAAGCGGACATTTCCCAATGAAACGCACTTGCAAGGGAGTTGCCTCAGCGGGTAGGGCTAGTAGAGACAGCAATCGACACGGCCGGCTTTGGAGGCGCCGCACACCGCAGGTGCACGTATGGGCATCGGCAGCCATATGCCGAGAACGATGGAGGACACCATGTCACCCCGGCTCGACGAATCGCGCATTGACCAGGCGACGTCGACACTCCCCCCGGAGACACTTCCCGCCGCACGCACGCAGTCCCTCGCGGACGCGGAGGCCCTCGCGAACGCGGGGTCCCTCACGGACATGGGGTCCGTGGCGCACGCGGAGTCCGGCACGGAGTCCGTCGCGAACGCGGAGTCCCTCGCGGACCTCCCGCAGATCCCGCCGTACGAAGAGGTGGGGCCGGTGGACGCACGGGCCCTGTCCAAGACCCTCTTCGCCCGCCTCGAATCGCTCGAGGAGGGGACGCACGAGTACTCCTACGTCCGCAACACCCTGGTCGAACTCAACCTCGCCCTGGTCAAGTTCGCGGCCTCCCGGTTCCGCTCGCGCAGCGAGCCGATGGAGGACATCATCCAGGTGGGCACCATCGGTCTCATCAAGGCCATCGACCGCTTCGAGCTCAGCCGCGGCGTCGAGTTCCCCACCTTCGCGATGCCGACCATCATCGGTGAGATCAAGCGGTTCTTCCGGGACACGAGCTGGTCCGTACGCGTTCCCCGCAGGCTCCAGGAGCTGCGCCTCGACCTGGCCAAGGCGGGCGACGAACTCGCCCAGAAGCTGGATCGCGCCCCGACCGTGACCGAGCTGGCCGAGCGCCTCGGCATCTCCAAGGACGAGGTCGTCGAGGGCATGGCCGCGTCGAACGCCTACACGGCGAGCTCGCTCGACGCCCAGCCCGAGGAGGACGACTCCGAGGGCGCGCTCGCCGATCGCATCGGCTACGAGGACCACGGGCTCGAAGGCATCGAGTACGTCGAGTCGTTGAAGCCGCTGATCGCCGAACTCCCGCCGCGCGACCGGAAGATCCTCTCGCTCCGCTTCGTCGCCAATATGACGCAGTCGGAGATCGGGGACGAGCTGGGCATCTCCCAGATGCACGTCTCGCGGCTGCTGTCGCGCACGCTGGTGCGGCTGCGCAAGGGGCTCACCCTCGAGGAGTGATCCCCCGAGCCGAGGAGTGAGCACCGGAGCCGGGGGTGCTCACTCCTCGAATGCCACGACGCGGGCGGCCTCCCCCAGGGCGAGGACGTCCGCGCGGACGTCGTCGGGGCGGTGCAGGATCGCCTCGACGGCGCCGATGCACGGCGCCCGGCCCCAGCGGCCACCGCCGGGAGTCCGGGGCGCGAGCATCGTGGCGGCCGCCTTCGCCGGGTAACCGGGCCGGATTCCGCCACGGGGCCGGAATCCGCCACCGGGCTGGTTCGTCACCGGGCCGGGTCGTCACCCGCGCCGGCCCGATCCTGGCGGCGCGGCAGTCGCAGCACCCGGACCCGAAATCCCGCGAAGGCCCGAAGACCCCCAAGGCCCCCCAAAGCCCCCGAGTCCCGCCGGACATGGACGACGAAGAGCGACGCGGCCCGGCGCCCGCGGGTCTCCTCGGCGGCGCGCCCGCATGTCCCGTCCCGCGTCCCGCGTCGCCGGGTGGGGGCCCGCCCGGGCAGGCCCGGTCACGACCCGCTCGCCCCTCTTCCCGGCCGCACGGAGCCGGAGTTCGGCGCCGCGACGGGACGGCCCGACTGCTCCCTTTCAGGGCTCCGCGGGAGCCGTCCGGCACAGACCAACTGTTAACAAGCAGGTAACAAGGCAGCCCTCACGCCGAGTTACCGCGGGAAACCCCTTCTCCGCCGGGCGAGTGTTCACCACCATGTCCCCAACGTACTCGCGGGTATCTCCGTACGTCCTCGGTACGACATCCCTACGCCGGTACGGAAGGAGAACGGCCATGTTCCGGCGCGACGATGGGGGTCCCCCCTGGACCGGAGCCCGTCGGAGGTCCTCGGAGGACGACGAAGACGGCGCGACCGTCAGGGGCGTGCACGCCCAGGAGACGGACACACGACTCGCGGAGCGGCTGCGCGGCGACATCGCCACGTCGTTCCCGGCGCTGCGCGAACTGCGGCGCCGGCACGGCTGCGCGGCCGAGACGTACGCACGGATGTGCGTCGTCGACGACGCCGCGGCCAGGCACCTGGCCGGCCAGGCGTTCATGCTCGCCGCCGGTGAGGCGAAGCAGGGCGTCGAGCCGCGTGGGCCCTGGCGCCGCCATCTGCTGCTGCTCGTGCGTGAGTCGGCGGCCCTGTGGACCAAGGACGACCGGCTGGTCCGGCTGGACCCGTCGCTGGCGGCACGGCCCCCGGGCGAGCCCGTCCAGGAGTCCGCACTGCTCACCGCCTTCTGCGACCTGCCGGCACGGCGCCAGGGGATCCTCTGGTACGGCGTGGTGGACGAGGAGCCCGACACCCGCACCGCCCTGTTCCTGGGCCTCGCCCCGGACGAGGTGACGTACGCCAAGGGCTCCGCGCTGACCGATCTGCGGCGCACCTTCCTGCGCAAGCACCTCTCCCGCTACGGCGCCCCCGACTGCCAGGGCTACCAGCGCCTCATCGAGGAGGCGACCAGCCCGGCCAACCCCCGCCACAGCCAGGACCTCCAGTCCCATCTGGCCGGGTGCGCCTGCTGTGCGACGGCGTACGACGTGCTGCTGCGGCTGCGTGCCACGCCCCGGACCGCCCTGGCCGACGGCCTGCTGTCGTGGGCCGGCGAGACGTACGGCTCGGCCCCGCCGGTCGGTGCGCGCAGCGCGCCCCGCGCGCTGCCCATGGCTTCGGGACGCCGCAGGCGGGGTCCCGCGAGCCTCTTCGGATCCCGCAGGCAGGGCATCGCGGCGCTGCGCCAGTGGTGGGCCGCGTGGTACGGCGATGCGGTCCGCGGCACGGGGAACAGCGGCGAGGCGCCGGACGGTGCGGCCTCGGCGCAGGCTCTCTTCCCCGCCCCCGGGCGGGGCGCGACGGGCCGCAGGCGGCGTCCTGCGCCGCAACGGGCGGCGGGAACCCCCGGACTCGCGGTGTCCCTGCGGGCCCGCGCGGCCGCGGGCACATCCCGGCTGGCCGCAGTGCTCACGGCAGCAGCCCGGTCCGGGCCCCGCCCGGGCGCGGGTCCGGACGGCGGCGCGGGGAACGCGGACCCGGGCCCCGGATGGTTGCCCTCGCGGCGCTTCGTCTGGGTGGCCGTCGCGGTCGGGGTGGCGCTGGCGCCGGTGGTGCTGTTCGTACGGGACGGCGGGGGCTCGTCCGAGCCCGCCGGGCGGGGCAGCGCCGTCGGCACGGCGACGCCCGGGCCCGCGGTGACGGTCACCACCACGGTGTCGGCCACGCCGACGGTCACCGCGTCGCCGTCCCGCTCGGCCTCCCCGTCGCCCTCCGCGTCCCCCTCGAAGCCGACGCACCCCACACCGAAGCCGAAGCCGAAACCCACCCACACCAAGCACAAGTCCCCGCCGCCCGCCGCACCGCCGGGCAGCCGCTTCACCCAGGTGGTCAACGCCGGGACCGGCCTCTGTCTGGACATAGCGGACGGCGACCTGGAGAACGGCAACGATGTCGTGATGGCGAAGTGCGGGCCGTCGGACACACAGCGCTGGCGCGTCGACGCCGACCTCGGCGCCCTGCAGTCGTTCGCCGATCCCGACTTCTGCCTGGACAGCCGCGGCAGCACGGACCGCGGGGTCGGCATCTGGTACTGCGACGCGATCGGGCGCGGCACCCAGAACCTGTCGTTCTCCGTCGACACGAACGGCATCATCCGGCCCGTCATCGCGCTGGACCACGCGGTGACGCCGTCCCGCCGCGGCGTGGGCGCACTGCTGGAGCTGTACCGGGTCTACGGGAACCGCGACCAGCGCTGGACCGCGGGGGCCCCGCCGGTGTGAGACGCGGCCCGCGCGCCCGGAGCACGGGGCGCGGGGCGTGGATCCCCGCGGCGGGGGGGGGGGGGGGGGCCCCCCCCCCCCCCCGGGGCGGGGGGGGGCGGGCGCGGGGGGGGCCCGCGGGGGGCGCGCGCCCCCCCCCCCCCG
>NZ_JBSFDP010000065.1:0-21318 GCF_053593975.1 Streptomyces sp. NPDC002004 | reverse complement strand
CGACTGGCTGGACTGGTACAACTACCACCGACCCCACACCGGAATCAGCGGCCACACCCCAGCCAGCCGCGTCACCAACCTGTCCGGACAGCACATCTAGTCAGTCCAGGGACACGGACCTGCGCAGGGGATCGCGCAGGTCCGTCCCGCTGTTCAGCCACCGCTCCTGGAGCGCCTGCGCGCCGTGCACCCGCTTCCAGGCGGCCTCGTTCGTCGTCATCGGCAGCAGGGGCAGGAAACGCACGGGGTCCAGGGGCGCGTCCAGCTCCAGGTCCTCCACCAGACCGCCGGACTCGGCGACCAGGACGGACGTGAACGGCGCGCCCGGCCACAGCGGTTCCCCCAGGTCGAGCGAGGCCCCGGGAGCCACGACCAGCCCCTCGACCTGCGGCGAGGCGGCGAACACCGCGAGTGCGCGGAGCACCTTGTCGGTGTCCGCGAGCCCCGCTCGCACGGTGAGGACCAGCTCGGCGCGCGGACCCTTGAGCGGGTCCGCGACCATCGCGGTGGGATCCGTCATCGGCTGGGCGGACATGCCGAGCGTCGCGTACCGCACGAGACCGCCCGCGCGGTCCCCTTCGGTGAAGCGGAGCACCTCGATGCGGTCGGTGCCGAGGAAGGTCACCGCGGCCCGCGCGTCGGGTTCACCCAGGGCCGTACGCAACCGGGCCTCGGCCAGAGCAAGAACATCAGCCATGCGGTGAGCATAGAACTCGTCAGTAACGGGCAAAGCCGGGACTTGACACTTCAAGCGACTGATACTGTTGGGCGCTGGTCGAGGCAGCACACAGAAGCGTGCTTTCGAGCCTCGCCGCCAGGGCGCCCGACGCACGCCGTCGAGCCCCGCCAGGACTTCCCCCACGGGGGACCGGCAGGAGGAGGTGGGACTGCAATGGACCGAAGTCGACCGTGCAGTACCACCCGCTCTTCCGGTCGCTGAATCCGTAGCTCCGGCTACTCCCTCCGCGTACGCGCCCTGTCTTCCGGGCCCTTTGCCCGCCTGCCCGGCGCCGACGGAAGAGCTCCGACCCGACTGACCTCAGTCAGCACCCACTGATCTTTGTCAGTAGCGAAGCTGCCACCGCGACGTTGCGGTGCTCCCCGCTTTGTGGACGAGCCAAACCTGCGAACTGCGGACGTCCTCATTCCGGGTAGTTCCACCCGTCGTCGGCGGCTCCCGTTGCAAAGGAGCCTGTCCATGTCGATGATCCGTGACCTGCGCGCCGCCGTCCGTCCCTCCCGCAAGGACAACGGCGCCTACCCCGTGTACGACACGACGCGCGACCGCTCGGCCCCGTCCGCCGTCGTCGACTGCGCCGTCTACCGCGACGGCCGCCGTGTGACCTCCGGCGACGCCCTGACGCCCCGTGAGGCGATGCTGAAGGTACGCCGTGACGGCGGCTTCGCCTGGATCGGGCTGCACGAGCCCACGGAGGCCGAATTCGCCGGTATCGCCGCCGAGTTCGGACTTCACCCGCTGGCGGTCGAGGACGCCGTGCACGCCCACCAGCGACCGAAGCTGGAGCGGTACGACGACACCCTGTTCACCGTCTTCAAGACGATCCACTACGTCGAGCACACCGAGCTCACCGCCACCAGCGAGGTCGTCGAGACCGGCGAGGTCATGTGCTTCACCGGCGCGGACTTCTTCATCACCGTGCGGCACGGCGGGCACGGATCGCTGCGGGCCCTGCGGCACCGGCTGCAGGACGAGCCCGAACTGCTCGCCAAGGGCCCTTCGGCGGTGCTGCACGCCATCGCCGACCACGTGGTCGACGGGTACCTCGCGGTCGCCGACGCGATGCAGGACGACATCGACGACGTCGAGACCGAGGTGTTCACGCCCGGCCGCAAGGGCGGGGTCTCGCGCGGCGTCGACGCCGGGCGGATCTACCAACTCAAGCGCGAGGTGCTGGAGTTCAAGCGTGCGGTGGCCCCGCTGACCCGGCCCATGCAGCTGCTGAGCGAGCGCCCGATGCGGCTGATCGACCCGGACATCCAGAAGTACTTCCGGGACGTCGCCGACCACCTGGCGCGCGTGCAGGAACAGGTCGTCGGCTTCGACGAGCTGCTCAACTCGATCCTCCAGGCCAACCTCGCGCAGGCGTCCGTCGCGCAGAACGAGGACATGCGGAAGATCACCTCCTGGGCGGCGATCATCGCGGTGCCCACCATGGTGTGCGGGGTCTACGGCATGAACTTCAAGTACATGCCGGAGCTCCACTGGCGGTACGGCTACCCGGTGATCATGGGGGTCACGGTGGGCATCTGCTTCGCCATCCACCGCACGCTGAAGCGCAACGGGTGGCTCTGAAGGGCCTCCCCCGGGTGCTCGCTACGCTGACCCCATGAACGACTCCCTGCTCGACCAGGCCCTCGTCGAGGAAGCCACCAAGAAGTCCGGGCTGATCTGGGTGCAGGGCACCGGACCGGCCCGGGCCCTGTGGCACGCGTGGCTCGACGGCGCCGCGCACCTCGTCGGTGACGGTCCGGGTGAGCAGCCGCTGCCGGGCCTCGCCGACGGCGAAGAGGCCACCGTCACGGTCCGCAGCAAGGACAAGGGCGGACGCATCGTCGGCTGGCAGGCGCGGGTGCGGGAGCTGTCCCCCGGTACGCCGGAGTGGGAGGCGGCCGTCGCCGAGCTCAAGGGCAAGCGGCTCAACGCGGCCGACGGCGAGGCCATGCCGGAGCGCTGGGCCCGGGAGTGCCGGGTGCTGCGACTTGAGCCGACGGGGGCGACGATCGGGCTGCCCTCCGGTTCGCTGGCCGCCGCTCCCGCGCCGAGCGGCGCGACGACGCGCAAGCCCGTTCCGGCCGCGCTCCCCAAGCTGCTCTTCAAGCGGAAGCGGAAGGGCAAGTAGCCCGGACGGCCGCGGTGCCGGCGACCGCCCCCGCGCGGTCGCCGGTCGCCGGTCGCCGAACCGTCGGCTCTGCATGAGGCGTCAGCGACCCCTCAGGACGTCGGCAGCTGCTTGCCGTAGTCCACCGTCGCGTTCTTCGGCGGCTCCTTGAGGGCGAAGTCCTTGCCCCAGTCCGAGAGCTGGACGGTGCCTGCGTGCCCCGCGCGCTCCAGACGGACGGGGTAGGGGGTGCCCTCCAGGGACACGTCGAGGGTGCCGCCTGCGCCCTTGTCGCCGGTGAGCCGGACGGTGCGGACGCCGCCCGAGTCGCCCCGGTCGCCCTTGGCCAGCGTGCCGTGCAGGGTGAGCAGACCGCCCAGCAGCATGCTCTTGTCGGTGAAGCCGCTCAGCTGCCGGTACGACGGATCACCCTGCGGGACCCGTACGTACATGCCGTCGAGCTTGTCCCCGGCGGTGCCCGACCCGGCGTGCGCCCCGCCGCCCTTGCCGTCCTGGCGGGTCCAGAAGCCGGCGTCGGCCTTCAGGAAGAGCTGGTCCCCGACCCGCAGCAGCCCGAACGTGGCGCCCTTGGAGGTGACCTCCCCGGTGCCCCCGTTCTCCTTGAGCCGCATGTCGAGCCGGTAGGTGTGGCCCTTGACGACGACGGTTCCGGAGAGCCGGACCGTCGGCGCCGCCTTGGCGGCGGCCAGGGTCCTGGACTCGATCTGCCCGGCGGACAGCTTGCCGACGCCGTTCGTGCCCGCGTCGGGGTCGCCCTCGCCGCTGCATCCCACCAGTCCCGTGGCCGCCAGGGCCAGGCCCGCGCACAGCGCACCGGCCGACCGGACTCCGCGTGTGCGGCCCAGGGGGAATGAGGTCACGGGTGGCACTGCCTCTCATACGGGGTCGTGCGGGTCTGCCGTGCGGCAGTACGGCAGCGTACCCGTGCGGCGACCGGCGATCGGAGCCGGTCCGTCCGGATCTCCCGCCAGAGCGCGGCCCGGGGGGACGGGCTAGCCTGAAGCCCGTAGAGAGCGACAAACACGTCATATCGGCATGAGGTAAGCCGTGCGCGACATCGCCGTGCCCTGTGGGCGGCGGCACGAACAGCGGCAGGGGACGGCAGGAGTAAGGAGGCGCGGGCATGCCGGCGAGCGCCACCCGGATCTTCGTCTCGCACCTCTCCGGCGCCCGGGTCTTCGACCCGAACGGCGACCAGGTGGGGCATGTGCGGGACCTCGTCGCCATGCTGCGCGCGGGCCGGCGGCCGCCCCGGCTGCTGGGCCTGGTCGTGGAACTCTCCGACCGGCGCCGCGTCTTCCTCCCCATGACCCGGGTGACCGGTATCGACTCGGGCCAGGTCATCTCGACGGGCGTGCTGAATGTGCGGCGCTTCGAACAGCGCCCCACCGAACGGCTGGTGCTCGGCGAGCTGCTCGACCGGCGGGTGAAGCTGGTCGAGACGGACGAGGAGGTCACCGTCCTCGACGTCTCCATCCAGCAACTGCCCGCCCGCCGCGACTGGGAGATCGACCGAGTCTTCGTCCGCAAGGGCAGGAAGAAGGGCGGCGCCTTCCGGCGGCACAAGGGGGAGACGCTGACCGTCGAATGGTCGGCCGTGACCGGCTTTGCGCTGGAGGAGGTGGGCCAGGGCGCCGAGAACCTGCTGGCCACCTTCGAACAGCTGCGCCCCGCCGACCTCGCCAATGTGCTGCACCACCTGTCGGCGAAGCGACGGGCGGAGGTGGCCGCGGCGCTCGACGACGACCGGCTGGCCGACGTCCTGGAGGAACTGCCCGAGGACGACCAGATCGAGATCCTCGGCAAGCTCCAGGAGGAACGCGCGGCGGACGTCCTGGAGGCCATGGACCCGGACGACGCGGCGGACCTGCTCGCCGAGCTGCCGGAGGAGGACAAGGAGCGGCTGCTGGCCCTGATGCGGCCGGACGACGCGGCCGACGTACGCCGGCTGATGGCCTACGAGGAGCGCACCGCGGGCGGTCTGATGACGACCGAGCCGGTCGTGCTGCGCCCCGACGCGACGGTCGCCGACGCGCTGGCGCGGGTACGCAACCCGGACCTGTCACCCGCGCTCGCCGCACAGGTGTACGTGTGCCGGCCGCCGGACGAGACGCCGACCGGCAAGTACCTGGGTACCGTCCACTTCCAGCGGCTGCTGCGCGACCCGCCGTTCACGCTGTGCAGCTCGATCCTCGACGACGATCTCCAGTCCCTCGCCCCGGACGCCCCGCTCCCCGTGGTCGCCGGGTTCTTCGCCACGTACGACATGGTGGCGGCGCCTGTCGTCGACGACGGCGGCTCGCTGCTCGGCGCGGTCACCGTGGACGACGTGCTGGACCACATGCTGCCCGAGGACTGGCGCGAGTCGGAGTTCCATCTGCCCGAGCACGACGGGGAGGTGCCACGTGGCCGCTGAACGCGAGCGCGACACCCGGACCGAGCCGCGTGTCCCGCGCATCCGTCTGGACCTGCCGCGCGTCCCGCGCCGCAGGCTGCTGCCCGAGTACGACCCGGAGGCCTTCGGACAGCTCTCGGAGAAGATCGCCCGCTTCCTGGGGACCGGGCGCTTCATCGTCTGGATGTCGGTCACGATCATCCTGTGGGTGCTGTGGAACATCTTCGCCCCGGCCCCGCTGCGCTTCGACCAGTACCCGTTCATCTTCCTGACGCTGATGCTGTCGCTCCAGGCGTCCTACGCGGCCCCGCTGATCCTTCTCGCGCAGAACCGGCAGGACGACCGCGACCGGGTCAACCTGGAGCAGGACCGCAAGCAGAACGAACGGTCCATCGCGGACACCGAGTACCTCAGCCGCGAGATGGCGGCGCTGCGCCTCGGCCTCGGCGAGGTCGCCACCCGCGACTGGCTCCGCTCCGAACTGGACGACCTGGTGAAGGAGCTGGACGAGCGGCGCCTGCTATTCCCGGACGCGGCATCCCCGGGACGTGACGTAGGCGACCGCTGACGGGGCTTTCCGGGCCCCCTGGTGAGCGCCGTACCATCGTCGGTATGGCTACGGAAGACGCGGTGCGCGAAGCACTGGCGACGGTGAACGACCCCGAGATCCAGCGACCCATCACCGAGCTGGGGATGGTCAAATCGGTGGAGATCGGCGCGGACGGCGCCGTCGCGGTCACGGTGTATCTCACGATCTCCGGCTGCCCGATGCGCGAGACCATCACCCAGCGCGTGACCGATGCGGTCTCGAAGGTCGAGGGCGTCACGCGCGTCGACGTCACCCTGGACGTGATGAGCGACGAGCAGCGGCGTGAGCTGGCGACCGCGCTGCGCGGCGGCCAGGCCGAGCGCGAGGTCCCGTTCGCCAAGCCTGGCTCGCTGACCCGCGTGTACGCGGTGGCCTCCGGCAAGGGCGGCGTCGGCAAGTCGTCCGTGACGGTGAACCTGGCGGCGGCGATGGCCGCGGACGGTCTGAAGGTCGGTGTCGTCGACGCCGACATCTACGGCCACTCCGTCCCGCGCATGCTGGGCGTGGACGGCCGGCCGACCCAGGTCGAGAACATGATCATGCCGCCGTCCGCGAACGGCGTGAAGGTGATCTCCATCGGCATGTTCACGCCGGGCAACGCGCCCGTCGTCTGGCGTGGCCCGATGCTGCACCGCGCCCTTCAGCAGTTCCTCGCCGACGTCTTCTGGGGCGACCTCGACGTCCTGCTCCTCGACCTCCCGCCGGGCACCGGCGACATCGCGATCTCGGTCGCCCAGCTCGTCCCCAACGCCGAGATCCTGGTCGTGACGACGCCGCAGCAGGCGGCCGCCGAGGTCGCCGAGCGCGCCGGCGCCATCGCCGTCCAGACCCACCAGAAGATCGTGGGCGTCGTCGAGAACATGGCGGGCCTGCCCTGCCCGCACTGCGGCGAGATGGTCGACGTCTTCGGCACCGGCGGCGGCCAGCTCGTGGCCGACGGGCTGACCCGCACAACGGGCGCGACCGTCCCGGTCCTCGGCTCCATCCCGATCGACGTCCGCCTCCGCGAGGGCGGCGACGACGGCAAGCCGGTGGTCCTGACCGACCCCGACTCCCCCGCCGGCTCGGCCCTGCGCACCATCGCGGGCAAGCTGGGCGGCCGCCAGCGCGGCCTGTCGGGCATGTCGCTGGGGATCACCCCGCGGAACAAGTTCTGAGGACCCGTACGCCGGCTGCCGGCGCCGTCACCGTACGGCGCCGGCAGCCGGCGTTCGCCTTCGGGGCCCTCCCCGGCCGGGCCCGGGCCTCCGCCCGGACCGCTCCCCGGCTCAGTCCCGGGCGTACTCGGCGATGTCCTTGACGACGGAGAAGCCCAGCCCGTACGCACTCATCCCGCGCCCGTAGGCGCCGATGTGGACCCCCTCCCGGGTGGAGCCCGCGAGCACCCAGCCGAACTCGGACTCCCGGTAGTGGAACGGCGTCGGAACCCCGTCCACGGGCAGGGACAGCGTGGCCCAGTCGGCGCCGTCCAGGTCGTCGGCCAGGACCCACGCCGCCTCGGTCTGCTGGTCGAGCCAGTCGTCCCGCAGGGAGTGGTCGAGCTGCGGCGGCCAGGTGAACGCCAGCAGCCCGGAGCCGGCCAGCCAGGCCGCCGAGGACACCGACGTGGCCTCGAGGACGCCGGTGCCGTCGGCGCTGCGCCGCACCGGATTCGCGGCCACGGTCACCACGGCGGCGAACCGCTCCTTGTCGGCACCGCCGTCACGGCCCTCCGTCTTCACCGACGGCTCGTCCCCGTGGCCGATCGAGCCGTGCTCCACGGAACCGTCGGCGGACACGCCGACCTGCATCAGCCAGCGCGGGCCCGTGAACGCCTCGTCGAGGCCGTACCAGGGAAAGGATGCCCGGAGGTAGCCGTCGACCGACCGGCGCGCGGGAGTGACGGGTTGTCCGCCCTCCGCGGCCGACGCCTGCGCGCCCACCCGACTCGTCGTCTCCATCTGGACGCCTCCTCGTCATCGGCGGACCGGAGCAACCCGCCCCCCTCGGGCGACGTCATGCGGTCCGCACACCAACAAGGCAGGATAGCGACCTCGGATCCGGGAACCGGGAAACCTGTGGTCGGGCGCTGGCGCGGTTACCTCAGGTGGCGTCAGCGTCGAAGGGCGGATGGTCGCCCGCACCGAGCTGACCAGGCTTCTTGGCCATGTCGACCCGGGCGTCCTTGGTCATGTCGACGCGGCCGCCGGAGCCCTCGGTCGGCCCCGCGGAGGATCCCGTGGCGTCGGAGTCGCGGCCGTGCACCGCGTCGGCGACCTCGGCCATCTCCTTCTTCAGGTCGAAGCCGTTACGGATCTCCTGGAGCCCGTACTCGTCCTTGTCGAGCTGCTTGCGCAGGAACGCCTTGGGGTTGAGGTCCTCGAACTCGAAGTCCTTGAACTCCGGGCCCAGTTCCTGGCGGATGTCCTGCTTCGCGCTCTCGGAGAACTCACGGATCTTGCGGATGGTCCGTGTGACGTCCTGGATGAGCTTCGGCAGCTTGTCCGGGCCGAAGACGAGCACGGCAAGGACCACGAGCGTCACCAGCTCGAGCGGTCCTACGTCATTGAACATCCTGGCTCCTTGCGATGCTCCCCAGCCCGCCGCAGTCCACCGTGGTCCGGGCCCGTCCACGGTACCCGGCGCTCCCACCCGTTCGGTACCGTCCCGGACGTTTCGACTTCCTGTACATGACGGGTTCGCTGTGACGTGGGCCGCAGTACGCCGCCGCAGGCCCCACGGCCGCCCCGGACCGAGGGGCCCGTGCGGCGGACTGCGGCGCCCGGGGCGGCCCCTGGTCAGGTGCCGGAGGCGGACCCGAGGGTGAGCGTGATCTTCCTCTCGTGGCCGCCCCGCTCGAGCGTCAGCTGAAGGCGGTCACCGGGGCGATGGGCGCGGATCTTGATGATCAGCTCCTCGCCCGAGTGCACCTGCTGGCCGTCCACGCCGGTGATGACGTCGCCCGCGCGGATGCCGGCCTTGTCGCCGGGGCCGCCGCGCGTCACGGAGGGGCCGCCGTCCTTGCCCTTGGTTCCGACGCGGGCGCCGTCGCCGCTGTAGGCCATGTCGAGCGTGACACCGATCACAGGGTGCGTGGCCCGGCCGGTGTTGATGAGCTCCTCGGCGACCCGCTTTCCCTGGTTGATGGGGATGGCGAAACCGAGGCCGATGGAACCCGCCTGGCCGCCTTCCGGGTCGGACCCGCTGTCGGCGGAGCGTATGGCGCTGTTGATGCCGATCACGCGGGCCTTCGCGTCGACCAGCGGACCGCCTGAATTGCCCGGATTTATGGGTGCGTCGGTCTGGAGGGCGTCGACGTAGCTCACATCGCTGCCGTCGCCCTTCTCGCCACCCGCCGTGATCGGGCGCTCCTTCGCGCTGATGATGCCCGAGGTCACCGTGTTGGCCAGGTCGAACGGTGCGCCGATGGCCACCACGGGGTCGCCCACCTGCACGTTGTCGGAGTTGCCGAGCGCCAGCGGCTTGAGGCCGTTGACGCCGGAGACCTTGACGACGGCGAGGTCGTAGCCGGCGTCGCGCCCCACGACGCGCGCCTTCGCGGTCTCGCCGCCGCTGAAGGTGACGCTGATGTCGCCGCCGGAGCCGGCGGGCTGCACGACGTGGTTGTTGGTCAGGATGTGGCCACGGCGGTCGAGCACGAACCCGGTCCCGGTGCCCTGCTCGGCGGCGCCGCGCACATGCAGCGTCACCACGCTGGGCAGCGCGCTGGCGGCGATCCCGGCCACGCTGTCGGGGGCCCGGTGCTTCGGCTCCACCCCGGCCTGCGACAGGTTCACGTCCCCGAAGCCGTCGTTGCGCTCCACGTACGACCCGATGGCGCCGCCGATGCCGCCGGCGACCAGCGCGAGCGCGACGGCGCCGGCGACGAGCCGGCCGCGCCGCTTCGGCACCGCCGGCACCGCACCCGTCTGCTGGAACGGCGCGGCCCAGGGGTCGTACTGCTGCCAGTGCCCGGCGCCGGGGGCCAAGGGCTGCGCACCGGGAGCCGGTGCCTGCGGTGGGACGTGTGCGGGGGCGTGCGGGGGTGCGGCGTGCTCGGGCATGCCCGGGACGGGCGGGCCCGAGGCGGGTCCGCCCTGGGCGGGCACACCGTGGACGGGCGTCGCGGCGTGGCCGGGGGTCCCGTGCGCGGGGGCGGCGGGCACCGCGGCGCCGCCGTGCTGGGCCTGCGCAGGGATGCGGGTGCCCTGGGCGGGGGTGCCGCCCTGGGGTGCCGACGGCAGGGGCACGCCCTGCGGCGGGGTGCCGGCGTGCTGCGGTGCGCCGGGGAGCCGGGTGCCCTGGGCGGGCGTCCCCGGGTGCTGTACGGGCGGTGCGGGCGCCCAGGGGCCAGGTTCGCCGTAGGGCGGCGTCCCGTAGGGGTCCGGGTCGTGCAGCGGGCGGGGGCGCTCCTGGGCCGCGGACGGCTCGACGGGAGCGCCCGCCGTCGCGCCGGGGGCATCGCCCGGCGTGGTCACCGCGGGGTCCTCGAGCTGCGCGGTGCCCGGCTGCCCGCCCCCCTCGACGGTCGCGTGGCCCTCGGCCGGTCCCGTGCCGTCGGCCCGCGCCGGACCGCCGCCGGACGTCCTCGCCGGTTCCTGGGCGGCGAACGCCGTGGTGTCCTCCGGCGTCACGTCCGTCGGCTCCGCCGCGGCCGTCGGCCTCGGGCGGCTCCACCACGAGCGCTTAGCGGACTTGCCCTCGTCCATGTTCTCCCCACACCTGGCCTGCGGCACGGCCCACCGTGTGGCCCGGCCGCGCGGCGATCACCGCACATCGAACGTCGACTCCGCGCACCGGTCCCGGCCGGGCACGCGGCCGAGGGAATTCAACCAGGTTCGCGGGCCGTCGCGCAGAGTCCGGGCACACCGGAAACGGCCGGCCCGGGCGCGAGCGGGGTCCGCTCCCCGTCCGGGGCCGCCCCGGGGACGTGCACCGGGACGGCTGGGCCTTGACGCCGGGTGTCAGCGCAGCCGTGTGCCGCGGCTCCCGATGCCGGGCGTCGGGGCCGGGGACGCGTCGGGGGCGTACCGGGTCGGAACGGGGCCCGGCACGGAGCGTATGAGGGGAGACATCGCGGCGGCCCCCGCCACCATCGGAACCGTCAGCGGATAGACCCGCTCCTCGGCGGCCGACAGTGCGGACACTCCGGGGAGCAGGGGCGCATCGGCCTGTGCGGTGCCGACCGGCGCGGACAGGACGCCGCTGGGACGCCGCCCCGACGGGGCGGCCGGCCCGGTGTTCCGGCGTCGCGCGGGATCCGAGGTCGTGGTGCCCGCGCTCTGCGGACGCAGCGGGATCACGTTGTTGCCGGAGCCGCCGCCCCTGGAGTCGCCGGAGACGACCGGGCCGCTCGCGGAGACCCCGCCCAGCGCTATCGCCGCCACCGACACCGCTCCCGCCGCGACGAAGGCGAAGCGGCGGCCGCGCGAGGCCGAGCGCTCGGCCTCGGCCCGGCCGACGTCATGGATACGGAAGCCGATGCCCCGCTCCCGGCTTCGCTCGAACGGGGGGACCCCCATCGCGGCCGACGGTCCGTCGTGCGGGCCCGGGACATACCGGAACGTCGCCTCCGGGTTCATCCCGAAGACGCCCGTACCGCCGAGTCTTTCCCCGCGGAACGGGTCGTCCCCTTCATCTCCACCGCCCCCGGGCAGCCCCTGGAGACGGGCGAGGAAGCTCTCGGACGGGGGCGGCGGCGCCGTCTCAGCGAAGACGCTCTTCAGACGCCGCTGGGCGTCCGCCTCGGCCTTGCACTTCGGGCACGTGGCCAGATGGGCGAGCACACGCTCGCGCGAATCATGACCGAGCTCGCCGTCCACCAGGGCGGCGAGGCGGTCTCCCAGATGCTGCTCGGCGAGCTGTCGCTCGGCGGGGTTCACTCGTGATCCACTCACGCGGTCGCGCCCCCTCCTCCCAGAGCGGGAATCCCCGCCACGGCCTGCAGGGCGCGGGACGTGCCCGCGTGCGAACGGCGCTCGGCACGGGCCTCCGGCGAGCGGTGCTGCAGCGCCTTGCGCAGCTGCGAGCGGCCGCGGTGGATCCGGCTGCGGACGGTGCCCAGCTTCACGCCGAGCGTCGCGGCGATCTCCTCGTACGACAGTCCTTCGATGTCGCACAGGACGACCGCGGCGCGGAACTCCGGCGCGAGGGTGTCGAGCGCCTGCTGGACGTCGGCGTCGAAATGCGCGTCGTTGAACACCTGCTGCGGGGACGGCTCGCGGCTGGGCAGCCGCTCGGCGGCGTCGTCACCCAGCGCGTCGAAGCGGATGCGCTGCTTGCGGCGGACCATGTCCAGGAAGAGGTTCGTGGTGATCCGGTGCAGCCAGCCCTCGAACGTACCCGGCGAATACGTGGACAGGGAGCGGAAGACCCGGACGAAGACCTCCTGCGTGAGGTCCTCCGCGTCGTGCTGGTTGCCGGTCAGCCGGTAGGCGAGGCGATACACCCGGCCACTGTGGGTGCTGACGATTTCTTCCCAGCTCGGCGGGGTCCAGGACTGCGAGTCCGCGTCGGCGGCGAAGGTCGCGGTCTGTGCGGCGCCAGCAGCGTCGGACTTGGCAGCGGTCTCGGTCACGGATTTCGGCTCACCCGACGACCTGAGAAAGCGCCTCAGCACTCCTCCCCGATCCACAGGCGCAGCCGCACCTCCCCTGTCGGCTCTGGTGGTGTCCAGTGGAGCCCCTACCATAGCCACCTCGCCCGTTAGCTCCGGATAAGCGGTTTTACGTGAATTTGATGCAGGCTTCGGTGCTTGCGTAGCCACTTGCTCGGTGCCCTGGTCCATCGACAGCCCCCCGCGTCCGTTCCCACCCTTCTAAACGCCCGGTCCCATCTGCGGGTTCCCGCCCCCAACGGATACAGTCACGGCCAGGCACCTACGGGGACAGGAGAGGGTCATTACCGGCAACCGGCAGACGAGCTGGGCGTTCGCCGACGCCTTTGTCGCCGAGGACGATGCGCTGCTCTGGGCCCGCGACCGGGCCCGGGAAGCAGGGCTGCGCTCGGTGTCGCCCGGCACGGGCGCCGCGTTGCGGATGCTCGCCGCCGCCGTGGACGCCAAGGCGGTCGCCGAGATCGGCACGGGGACCGGGGTGTCCGGAATCCACCTGCTGCACGGCATGCGGCCGGACGGTGTACTGACGACCGTGGACCCGGAGCCCGAGCGCCAGCAGTTCGCCCGGCATGCCTTCCGGGCTGCCGGCTTCGCCAGCAACCGGGCGCGCTTCATCCCCGGCCGGGCCCTCGACGTGCTGCCGCGGCTGGCGGACAGCGGATACGACCTCGTGTTCTGCGACGGGGACCGGATGGAGTGCCTGGACTACCTCGGAGAATCGTTGCGCCTGCTGCGACCGGGCGGGCTGGTGTGCTTCGAGGGCGTCTTCGCCGACGGCCGCACGATGGACTCCGGGCCGCAGCCGGTGGAGGTGCTGCGGCTGCGCGAGCTGGTGCGAGCCGTGCGGGAGAGCCAGGACCTGGTGCCGTCGGTGCTGCCGGTGGGCGACGGTCTGCTCTGCGCCGTCAAGCGCTGACCGGGGGTCCGGCGCGCTCAGGGGCCCCGTCGCCCCCCTGATACAGCGGTGCCCCGGCAGCGCGTACGATGCCGGGGCAGCTGAAAGGTATGGTCGCTTCCGCGTCAGCCGACGACCTTCTTGAGCGCATCGCCGAGGGCGTCGGCCTCGTCCGGGGTCAGCTCGACGACAAGTCGACCGCCGCCTTCGAGCGGAACGCGCATGACGATGCCCCGCCCCTCCTTGGTCACCTCGAGCGGGCCGTCACCCGTCCGCGGCTTCATGGCCGCCATGCTCGTTCCCCTTCCTGAAACCAGCTCAACGTCGCCGAAGGACCTGCCAAGGGCACGCGTCCGGCATCGAACACATTGCTTCCCAGCCATTATCCCGCATCGCAGGACCCGATGACCAACATGAGGCGGCAACGCTTGCGCAACTCGCTCCCGCAAAACCACTCAATTCGGCGATGTGGCTGCGATACTGCTCGGCTCGCCACCTTTCGCCGCCCGGGAATTCTTTGACGCAGGTCACATGTCCCGTGAAGGTGATCTCCGCCATGCTGTCCTCGGAAGACGACCGAGCCGCATCCAGCCCGAGGGGAACCCACATGGCCGACACCGTGCTCTACGAAGTGAGCGACGGACTCGCGACGATCACGCTGAACCGCCCCGAGGCGATGAACGCGATGAACACCGAGGCCAAGGTCGCCCTGCGGGAGGCCGCACGGGCGGCCGCCGCGGACGACTCGGTGCGGGCGGTGCTGCTGACCGCGGCGGGCGACCGGGCGTTCTGCGTGGGCCAGGACCTCAAGGAGCACATCGGGGCGCTGGTGGCCGCCCGTGCGGCGGGCACCGGGCAGGTCATGAACACGGTGAGTGAGCACTACAACCCGATCGTCCGCGCCCTGACCGGCATGGCGAAGCCGGTCGTGGCCGGCGTGAACGGTGTCGCCGCCGGTGCGGGCTTCGGGTTCGCGCTCGCCGCGGACTATCGCGTGGTCGCGGACACGGCGTCCTTCAACACGTCGTTCGCCGGGGTCGCGCTGACCGCCGACTCCGGCGTCTCGTGGACGCTGCCGCGGGTCGTCGGTCCCGGGCGGGCCGCCGATCTGCTGCTGTTCCCGCACAGCATCAAGGCGCAGGAGGCGTACGAGCTGGGGATCGCCAATCGCGTCGTGCCGGCGGCGGAGCTGGCCGCCGAGGCGGAGCGGGTCGCCCGGGCGCTGGCCGAGGGGCCGACCCTCGCCTATGCCGCGCTGAAGGAGTCCCTCTCCTACGCCTCCTCCCACTCGCTCGACGAGACCCTGGAGAAGGAGGACGAGCTCCAGGCCCGTGCGGGAGCCTCCGAGGACCACACGATCGCGGTCCAGGCCTTCATCGACAAGGCCAAGCCGAAGTATCTGGGCCGCTAGGCGCACCCCCGTCCGGGGGGCGACGCCACTTCCGGTCCCCCGGCACCGGGGGTGGCGTCCCCTCTCCTGCCCCGGCGCCGGGGGCGCCCCGCCTACCCGGCACCACATGCACCTCTCCCGCAGGGTTGCCCGGCACCGGGGGCTGTGCCCACCCGTTCCGCCCCAGCGGAACGACTGCCCACAGCAGGAGCGGGAGCGGGAGCCGCAGTCGCGCCCCCTGCCGCACAGCCGGCGCAGCCCCCGCGGCGGGAAAGCCGCCGAACCGGCCGCAGGGGGCGTGGCGGGACCTCCGCCCGCAGCGGCCGGCGCGCAAGTACCGAGCGACCCGGCGGGCGACGGAAGCGCGCCGGTCCGAGGACGGAGGTCCCGGCGCGCACCCAACCCACCACCCACCGGCAGCGCACCCCAAGCAGCGCACGCACGTACGACGACCCCGGCACACCCCCCACCGGCGGCGCACCCCAGGCAGCGCACGCGCGCACCGCGCCCCCGGCACACCACGGACAGATGGTGCCGCCGGCCCAGCGCAAGCGCTGGGCTAGGAGGTGCCGCGGGCCACGCAGGTGGACAGGTGGTCGTCGACCAGGCCGCACGCCTGCATCAGGGCGTAGGCCGTGGTGGGGCCGATGAAGCGGAGGCCGCGCTTCTTGAGGGCCTTGGAGAGGGCCGTCGACTCGTCGGCGACCGCCGGGACGTCCGCGAGCGTGCGCGGGGCCGGCCGGGACGCCGGGTCGGGGGCGTAGGACCAGATCAGGGCGTCGAGCTCACCCGGTGACCACTCGGCGAGCTCGCGCGCGTTGGCGATGGCCGCGTCCACCTTGGCTCGGTTGCGGATGATCCCCGGATCGGCGAGCAGCCGCTCCCTGTCGGCATCGGTGAACGCCGCCACCTTCGCGATCTCGAAACCGGCGAAGGCCGCACGGAACGTCTCGCGGCGGCGCAGGATCGTGATCCAGGACAGGCCGGACTGGAACGCCTCCAGGGCCAGGCGTTCGAACAGGGCGTCGTCGCCGTGGACCGGTCTGCCCCACTCCTCGTCGTGGTACGCCACATAGTCCTCGGTCGACAGGGCCCAAGGACAGCGCAGACCTCCGTCGGGGCCCGGCACCGCCTCGCCGGTCATAGACCGTTCTCCGTCCCGCCGGGCAGGTCCCGGGGCGGACCCTGGTCCCGGTGGGACTCCCGCGCGCGGGCACCCGCGAGCGCCGACTCCAGGTCGGAGATGCGCGCGTCGCGCTCGGCGAGCTCGGCGCCGAGGCGGCCGAGGGCGTCGTCCACGTCGTCCATCCGGTAGCCGCGGAAGACCATCGGAAAGCGCAGCGCGTCGACGTCGTCGCGCTCCACCGGCCTGTGCCGCGGCAGCGGCTCCTCGTACCGCTCGGGTGCCGCTTCCGGAAGTGCGCCGCTCTCGCCGCCGCCCACCACGGCGAGTGTCACCGCGGCGACCACCACGACGAGCGCGACGACCAGGAACAAGAACAAGACCATCTCTGAGGTCCCCACGCTCGGTTTGCCCGTGCCGCGCGCTGCTCGTGCCGAACACCGCTCGGCCCGGACATTGCTCGTACTGGACACTGAATGCTGAACACCGATCGTGCCATGTGCCTGTGACAGTTAGGGTCGCAGGCGACCCGATCGGCGAGATCGACAAGGAGAGTCACAGGGGATGCTCAGGCTGGGCAAGCGCGAGTTCGGCGCGCACGAGCCGGTGATCATGGCGATCGTGAACCGGACCCCGGACTCGTTCTACGACCAGGGCGCCACCTTCCGCGACGAGCCCGCGCTGGCCCGCGTGGAGCAGGCGGTGGCGGAGGGCGCCGCCATCATCGACATCGGCGGGGTCAAGGCCGGTCCCGGCGAGGAGGTGACGGCCGAGGAGGAGGCACGCCGCACGGTCGGCTTCGTCGCCGAGGTGCGCCGCCGCTTCCCCGACGTGGTGATCAGCGTGGACACCTGGCGGCACGAGGTCGGCGAGGCGGTCTGCGAGGCCGGCGCGGACCTGCTCAACGACGCCTGGGGCGGTGTCGACCCGAAGCTTGCCGAGGTCGCGGCGCGGTACGGCGTGGGTCTGGTGTGCACGCACGCGGGCGGCGCGGAGCCGCGGACGCGACCGCACCGGGTCGCGTACGACGACGTGATGGCCGACATCCTGCGCGTGACGCTCGGCCTGGCCGAGCGGGCCGTGGCCCTCGGCGTGCCGCGCGAGTCGGTGCTGATCGACCCGGGGCACGACTTCGGCAAGAACACCCGGCACAGTCTGGAGGCCACGCGCCGGCTCGGCGAGATGGTGGAGAAGGGCTGGCCGGTGCTGGTGTCCCTGTCCAACAAGGACTTCGTCGGCGAGACCCTGGACCGGCCGGTCAAGGAGCGCGTCCTGGGCACGCTCGCGACGACCGCCGTCTCGGCCTGGCTCGGCGCCCAGGTCTACCGGGTGCACGAGGTCGCCGAGACCCGTCAGGTCCTCGACATGGTGGCCTCCATCGCCGGCCACCGCCCTCCGGCGGCGACCCGCCGCGGCCTGGCCTGACCGACCGCCCCGCCCCGCCCAGGTGCTCCGTAAGGCACCGAGGTCCGGCGGCCGTGCGACGTGGTGTCGCCGATTCCGCCGGACCCCCTGACGGCCGGGCCGGCCGCCGCCGGCCGGGTGGGCGCTAGCCCGCGACCTCCTTGCTGACCAGGGCGACCGCTTCCTCCACGTCGTCGGTGACGTGGAAGAGGAGCAGGTCGTGCGGAGAGGCCTTGCCGCCGGCGACGACGGTGTTGCGGAGCCAGTCGACGAGGCCGCCCCAGTACGCCGAGCCGAAGAGGACGATCGGGAAGCGGGTCACCTTCCGGGTCTGGACGAGTGTGAGGGCCTCGAAGAGCTCGTCCAGCGTGCCGAGGCCGCCCGGCAGGACCACGAACCCCTGTGCGTACTTCACGAACATCGTCTTGCGGACGAAGAAGTAGCGGAAGTTCACGCCGATGTCGACGTGCGCGTTGAGCCCCTGCTCGAAGGGCAGCTCGATGCCGAGTCCGACGGAGACGCCGTGCGCGTCCCGCGCGCCCTTGTTCGCCGCCTCCATGGTGCCGGGACCGCCGCCGGTGATCACCGCGAAGCCGGCCTCGGCGAGCGCTCTGCCGAGCTGTACGCCGATCTCGTACTCGGGCGTGCCGGGGCGGGTGCGCGAGGAGCCGAAGACGCTGATTGCGCTGTTGAGTTCGGCGAGGGCTCCGAAGCCCTCGACGAACTCGGACTGGATGCGCAGCACCCGCCAGGGGTCCGTGTGCACCCAGTCCGAGTCGCCCTTGACGTCGAGCAGCCGCTGGTCCGCGGTGCCGGGCTGGACCTGCTCACGGCGCCTCACCACCGGCCCGAGGTGCTGCTCCTCCGGCGGGCCCTGCATTTCCGGACTGGCCATGGACATCCCCTTCCACTGACGGTCGTGCCACTTCAGCGTAGGTCTACGGGCGTTAAGCGCGACGGAATTCGGGGTGTCCGGACGGCTCCGGGGCTCAGGCGGTCAGCCAGGCGCGCAGCCGTTCCTCGCCCGCCAGGACCTTCGCGGTCTCGACTCGTTCGTCCCGCTTGTGCGCCAAGTGGGGGTTTCCTGGGCCGTAGTTCACGGCGGGAACGCCGAGCGCGCTGAAGCGGGAGACGTCCGTCCAGCCGTACTTGGGCATCGGTGTGCCGCCGACGGCCTCGATGAACGCGGCGGCCGCCGGGTGCGAGAGGCCGGGCAGCGCGGCGCCGCTGTGGTCGTCGACGACGAACTCCTCGACCCCGCAGTCCGCGAACACCTCGTGGACGTGCGCGAGTGCCTCCTCCTCGCTGCGGTCGGGCGCGTAGCGGAAGTTGACGGTGACCGTGCAGGCGTCCGGGATGACGTTCCCGGCGACTCCGCCCTCGATCGCGACCGCGTTGAGGCCCTCGCGGTACTCCAGACCGTCGATCACCGGGTAACGCGGTTCGTACGCGGCGAGGCGGGCGAGGATCGGGGCGGCGGCGTGGATCGCGTTGGAGCCCATCCAGCTGCGCGCGGAGTGGGCACGTTCACCCTTCGTGCGCAGCAGGACGCGCAGGGTGCCCTGGCAGCCGCCCTCGACCTGGCCGTCGGAGGGCTCCAGCAGGACCGCGAAGTCGCCCTTCAGCCAGTCCGGGTGAGCCTCGGCCACATGCTTCAGCCCGTTCAAATGTGCGGCGACCTCTTCGTTGTCGTAGAACACGAAGGTCAGGTCGCGGTTGGGCTCGGGGACGGTCGCCGCGATGCGCAGCTGCACCGCGACGCCGGACTTCATGTCGCAGGTGCCGCAGCCCCACAGCACGCCGTCCTCGTCGAGCCGGGACGGGACGTTGTCCGCGATCGGGACGGTGTCGATGTGCCCGGCGAGGATGACGCGCTCGGCGCGCCCGAGGTCCGTGCGCGCCACGACGTTGTTGCCGTACCGGTCCACCGTCAGGTGCGGCAGGGCGCGCAGCGCGGCCTCGATCGCGTCGGCGAGGGGCTTCTCGCTGCCGCTCTCGGAGGGGAAGTCGACGAGCTGTGCGGTGAGCTTCGCCGCGTCCGACGTGAGGTCAAGCGGGGTTCCGTCCATGGCGACGACCCTAACGCCCCCCGCCCGGACGGCGGCGGCCCCCTTTTCGGGCCGGACCCGGACGAGGACGCGGACGCCACCGGCACCCCGGCGCGGACGAGAAGGGGGACGCCACCGGCACCGGACCGGACAAAGGGGCGGACACCCCGGAGACCCTCCCGGACCGGGGCGTACGCCGCCGGGCCCCCGGTCCCCGCGGGGCCCACAGCGGCCTCCAGTACCTTGTTAGGCGTGTCTGAGCCCCGTGCACTTCTCCGTCGCGGCCGCCTCCTGCGCATCGGGGCGGCCGCCGCGGTGCTGCTCGCGCTCGCGGGCTACGTGGTGGCGCAGTACGTGTCGGGGGGTCGCGCGGCGCCGCGGTGCAAGGTCGTCTCGGGCGCCGGCGACGGCGCCTCGTACGAGTTCACGGCCGAGCAGGCGGCGAACGCCGCGACGATCTCCGCGGTCGGCACCTCGCGCGGTATGCCGGAGCGTGCGGTGACCATCGCGCTGGCGACCGCGCTCCAGGAATCCGCGATGCGGAACATCAACCACGGCGACCGGGACTCGCTCGGCCTGTTCCAGCAGCGCCCGTCGCAGGGCTGGGGCACGGCGCAGGAGATCATGGACCCGGCGTACGCGGCGGGGCGGTTCTACGAGCACCTGGCGCAGGTGCCCGGCTATTCACGGCTGCCGCTGACGGTCGCGGCGCAGCGGGTGCAGCACAGCGGTTTCCCCCAGGCGTACGCGAAGCACGAGCCGGATGCCACGCTGCTGTCGGCCGCGCTCACCGGTCGCGTGGCGGGGACGCTGACCTGTGAGGGCCGTTCCTCCGCCAAGCCGGGCGACCCCGTGCAGGTGCGGGCCGCGCTGGTACGGGACTTCGGCAGGAACGTGCTCCCTGCGGACGGCACCACGGTCTCCCCGGGGACGGCGGGGCACGGCGCCGCGGTGCACCCCGGCGCCGGGAAGGACTCCGGAAAGGCCGCCGCGGGGTCGGGCGACACCGCGCGTACCGTGACGGTCCCGGTCCCGGCCGGCTCCGGCTCGGCCCAGGGCGGGGCGCGGCAGCGCGGCTGGGAGCTCGCGCACTGGGCGGTGGCCCACTCCACGGCGCTGCACATCGACCGGGTCTCCTACGCGGGGCGGCAGTGGAGCGTGGACTCCGGCGAGTGGTCCGGTGCGGACGGCGGCGCCGCCGCGGACGAGGTCCGCATCGTCACGGCGCCCTGACGCGGGGATTCACCCGACAGAGGGACGCGCACGGGCGCGGCGTCGACGCCGGGGCCTCTTTTTCGCAAGGACTCGAATGACGTCCACAACCCTTGGAAACACAGGGGCGGAAGGATTCGGCAGACATTTTCCAGCGATGCCGTTTGCCCGTTTTTATCCGTAGATGATTATGCGATGCATTGCCGACTCTTTACGTCGGGTCACCGCAACCTTCGCGGAGTTCGAGCGGTAGTCACCGCGATCGGCCGCCCGACAGCGTCCGGTCACACACGATCTCTACCGTCGAATCCGTCAAAGGAGCATCATGTCCCTCCCCCTGACCCGCCGGATCGCCCGTGTCGCGCTGCTGCTCGCAGCGGGAGCGGCGCCCGTGGTCGGTGCGGCCGGCTCCGCGAGCGCCGCCGAGCTCCCGGCCACGCCCGACCTGGGCGGACTGTCCGCCGTGGACGGCGCGCACGTGGGCAGCACCGTCGACGGCGCGGCCCGGAGCGTCACCAGCACCGCGGGTGACACCGGGGCGAAGACCGTCAAGAAGGCGGTGCCCGCGGCGGGCAAGGCCGCGGGCAAGGCCGCGAAGACGGTGACGCCGGTGGCGCAGAAGGCGGCCGGAAGCCTGGCCGGCGGCGCCGGGGACGTCGCCGGCGGTGCCGCGGGTTCGGCCACCAAGGGCGGATCGCCGGTGGACGGCCTGGTTGGGGCGGGCCTTGAAGATCGACACCAGCATGGCCACGGCGGTCAGCGACCTCTCACCGCCCGACAGCAGCGACAGCCGCTTGACCTTCTTG
>NZ_JBSFDP010000064.1:0-21603 GCF_053593975.1 Streptomyces sp. NPDC002004 | reverse complement strand
AGAGTAGGACGCCGCCGAACAAATTTTGAGAAGAGCCCCAACTTCTGGATCCGGTCCGGGAGTTGGGGCTCTTCTGCGTTTACGGGGCCATTCTCGCCTGCTGCTTTCACGGCAGGCCCGTCCTGTGCCCGCACCATCGCTGTATGCCCTCGCGTCCACCCCTCCGCATCCAAGGCCAAGGGCTGACGGTAAGGTCAGGGGGCATTGTAGGTTCGTTCCCCCCCCACAGGAGGCCCCCGGGTGGAGGTCCAGGAGACCCGTGTCCAGACGGACCGGGTCCTCACCATCCCGAACATCCTCAGCATGGCGCGTCTCGTCGGCGTGCCGGTCTTCCTGTGGCTGATCCTCAGGCCGGAGTTCGGCGGCCCCAACAGTGATGGCTGGGCACTGCTCATCCTCGCGTTCAGCGGCATCAGCGACTATCTCGACGGCAAGCTCGCCCGGCGCTGGAATCAGATCAGCAGCCTCGGCCGGCTCCTCGACCCTGCGGCCGACCGGCTCTACATTCTGTCGACTCTCGTAGGACTCACCTGGCGCGAGATTCTTCCGCTGTGGCTGACCTGTGTACTGCTGGCCCGCGAACTGGTTCTGCTGGTGATGGTCGGCATCCTCAGACGGCACGGCTATCCGCCGCCTCAGGTGAACTTCCTCGGCAAGGCGGCGACGTTCAACCTGATGTACGCGTTTCCGTTGCTGCTGCTGAGCGACGGAAGCGGATGGCTCGCGCCGCTGGCCACGGTTTTCGGATGGGCGTTCGCCGGATGGGGTACAACCCTGTACTGGTGGGCAGGAATCCTCTACGTGGTTCAGGTCCGCCGACTTGTCCGGGCGGACGCCATGGCCGATTGAACTCGCCGATCGGGCGCCCCCTGGAGGCCTCGGATGGCCCGCACCCGATAATTGCGGGACAATCTGGACGGGTGAAGTCGGCCAACCGTCGTCTCTTCTCGAGGAGGACGCTTCCGACATGAAGGCCGTCGTGATGGCCGGAGGCGAAGGCACACGCCTTCGTCCCATGACCTCAAGCATGCCCAAGCCGCTCCTGCCGGTCGTCAACCGGCCGATCATGGAGCATGTGCTACGGCTGCTCAAGCGGCATGGGCTCACAGAGACCGTCGTAACAGTCCAGTTCCTGGCCTCGTTGGTCAAGAACTACTTCGGCGACGGCGAAGAGCTCGGCATGGAGCTCACCTATGCCAATGAGGAGAAGCCACTCGGTACTGCCGGCAGCGTGAAAAACGCCGAGGCAGCTCTCAAGGACGACGCGTTCCTCGTGATCTCCGGTGACGCTCTCACAGACTTCGATCTGACCGACCTGATCAATTTCCACAAGGAGAAGGGCGCAATGGTCACCGTGTGCCTCACACGGGTGCCCAATCCTCTGGAATTCGGGATCACGATCGTCGACGAGGAGGGCAAGGTCGAGCGCTTCCTGGAGAAGCCGACCTGGGGCCAGGTCTTCTCCGACACCGTGAATACGGGCATCTATGTGATGGAGCCCGAGGTATTCAACTACGTCGAGCCCGACGTGCCCGTCGACTGGTCCGGCGACGTCTTCCCGCAGTTGATGAAGGAAGGCAAGCCGATCTTCGGCTATGTCGCCGAGGGCTACTGGGAGGACGTCGGCACCCACGAGAGCTACGTCAAGGCCCAGGCCGACGTGCTCGAGGGCAAGGTCGACGTGGACATCGACGGCTTCGAGATCTCGCCCGGAGTATGGGTCGCCGAAGGCGCCGAAGTGCACTCCGACGCGGTACTGCGCGGCCCCCTCTACATCGGCGACTACGCCAAGATCGAAGCCGATGCGGAAATCCGCGAACACACGGTCGTCGGGTCGAACGTGGTCGTCAAGAGCGGCGCCTTTCTGCACAGGGCCGTTGTGCACGACAACGTCTACATCGGCGAACACAGCAACCTCCGCGGCTGCGTCGTCGGCAAGAACACCGACATCATGCGCGCGGCCCGCATCGAGGACGGCGCCGTCATCGGCGACGAGTGCCTCATCGGTGAGGAATCGATTGTCCAGGGCAATGTACGGGTCTACCCGTTCAAGACGATCGAGGCCGGCGCCTTCGTCAACACGTCGGTCATCTGGGAGTCCCGCGGCCAGGCGCATCTGTTCGGCGCGCGAGGCGTCTCGGGCATCCTGAACGTGGAGATCACACCCGAACTGGCCGTACGGCTGGCCGGCGCCTACGCCACCACGCTCAAGAAGGGCTCCACCGTCACAACGGCCCGTGACCACTCACGAGGCGCGCGTGCCCTGAAGCGAGCGGTGATCTCCGCGCTGCAGGCCAGTGCGATCGACGTACGGGACCTGGAGAACGTACCGCTGCCGGTGGCGCGCCAGCAGACCGCGCGTGGCAGCGCGGGCGGGATCATGATCCGGACCTCACCCGGGGTGCCGGACTCCGTCGACATCATGTTCTTCGACGAACAGGGCGCGGATCTGTCGCAGGGCGGCCAGCGGAAGCTGGACCGGGTGTTCGCCCGCCAGGAGTACCGGCGTGCCTTCCCCGGCGAGATCGGCGACCTCTACTTCCCGTCCAGCGTGTACGACTCGTACACGGGCTCGCTGTTGCGGAACGTCGACACGACCGGCATCGCAGAGTCCGGTCTGAAGGTCGTCGTCGACGCGTCCAACGGCAGTGCGGGTCTGGTCCTGCCGAGCCTGCTCGGCAAGCTGGGCGTCGACTCGCTGACGATCAACCCGGGCCTGGACGAGTCCCGGCCCACCGAGACCGCCGATACCCGCAGGTCGGGGCTGGTGCGGCTGGGCGAGATCGTGGCGTCCGCGCGGGCTGCTTTCGGGGTGCGCTTCGACCCGGTGGGCGAGCGGGTGTCCCTCGTCGACGAGAAGGGGCGCATCGTCGAGGACGACCGTGCCCTGCTGGTGCTGCTCGACCTGGTCGCGGCCGAACGCCGCAGCGGGCGCGTCGCTCTTCCGGTCACCACGACCCGTATCGCCGAACAGGTCGCCGCGTACCACGGCACGCAGGTGGAGTGGACCACCACCTCGCCCGACGACCTCACGCGCGTGGTGCGGCAGGAAGGGACGATCTTCGGCGGGGACGGCATGGGCGGGTTCATCGTGCCCGAGTTCAGCAGCGTCTTCGACGGGACGGCCGCCTTCGTACGGCTCATCGGACTGGTGGCCCGGACACAGCTCACGCTGAGCCAGATCGACGCGCGGATTCCGCGGGCGCACGTGCTGCGGCGGGACCTGGCGACCCCGTGGGCCGTCAAGGGGCTCGTCATGCGGCGGGTCGTCGAGGCGGCCGGCGACCGTTCCGTGGACACCACGGACGGTGTGCGGGTCGTGGAGGCCGACGGTCGCTGGGTACTGGTCCTCCCGGACCCCGCCGAGGCCGTCACCCATCTGTGGGCCGAGGGTCCCGACGACGCGTCCGCCCAGGCCCTGCTCGACGAGTGGTCGGCCGTCGTCGACAGCGCAGGTCACTGACCGTTCCCCGCTGCGGGAACCAGTGCCGGACAGCCCTCGAGCCGGGGGCTGTCCGGCACTTCGGTGGGGCCATTCGGAGGTAGGCCGCACGACGTGCGACGATGTGCGGCATGCCGCAGCAGCCCCCCGTTCGGAGCACACCGCCGCGCCCCGCGCGCCCGGACGCCTCCATGTCGCTGCTCACCAACGTCATGGACCACAGCCTCGACGACGGATACGCCGAGGCGGCTGCCAGGAAGCGGGCGGCGGGCCAGGCGGGTCTGCCCCGCACCCTGCGGGCCAGACTCGGGCTCGCGGCCGGTCTGGTCCTCGCCGCGCTGGTGGTGACCGTGGGGGCCGCACAGGCCCGGGTCGCGGCTCCGGTGATGGCCAAGGAGCGCCAGGAGCTGATCGACCGGATCGGGCGCGAGACAGCGACCGCCGACAAGCTCGAGAGCACCGTCGACGGGCTCCGCGGCGACGTGGGCAAGAAACAGCGTGACGCCCTCAAGAAGCAGGGCGGGGAGCAGGGCGAGCTGGTCGGGCTGCTGTCCGGCGCGACCGCCGTCCACGGTCCTGGCGTGAAGCTCGTCGTGAACGACGCCAAGGAGGCCGACGAAGGCGGCGGGGGCGGTCCTCGCGAGAGCCCCGGGTTCTCCGACACCGGGCGGGTGCGGGACCGGGACATGCAGCGCGTCGTGAACGGGCTCTGGGCGTCGGGTGCCGAAGCCATCGCGATCAACGGGCAGCGGCTCACCGCCCTGTCGGCCATCCGGGCGGCGGGTGACGCGATACTGGTCGACAACAGGCCGCTGGTGCCGCCGTACACGGTGCTCGCGGTGGGGGACGGGCAGCGTCTGAGCACGCGGTTCCAGAACGGTGCGGACGGTCTCTACCTGCACGCTCTGCAGGAGAACTTCGGGATCAGGACCGGCATTTCCGTCCAGCACGACGTCCGGCTGCCCGCAGCGCCGAGCGTCATCGTACGTACAGCAGAGCCGAGAGCAGGGAAGGGCACATCGTGATCGCCGTACTGGGCCTCGTCGTGGGAGTCGTGGTCGGAATCTTGGTCCGGCCCGAGGTTCCGGCGGTTGTGGAGCCTTACCTCCCGATCGCCGTCGTCGCGGCGCTCGACGCCGTTTTCGGCGGTCTGCGGGCCATGCTCGACGGCATCTTCGACGACAAGGTCTTCGTCGTGTCGTTCCTGTCCAATGTCGTCGTCGCCGCCCTGATCGTGTTCCTCGGCGACAAACTGGGCGTCGGCGCCCAGTTGTCCACCGGTGTGGTGGTCGTCCTCGGCATCCGTATCTTCTCCAACGCGGCCGCGATCCGGCGGCATGTGTTCCGGGCGTGAGGCCGATGAGTACGGACGACAGCGCCGCACACGGCGACGAGCCGCGCGGTCGGCACACCGATGAGCCGCGCGACCGGCACGCGGACCGGCACGCGGACCGGCCGGACGAGCCCGAGCGCGGCGGAGCGCAGCCGAGGGACACCGAGCGCCGCGGGGAGTACCCGCGTGAGCCCGGGCCCCGCGTGGAGGGCCCGCGCCAGGACGAGCGCCGAACCGAGCGCCCGCAGGGCGACGGAGACCGCCCCGCCGAGCGTCCGCACGAGCGCCGTGCGGAGCGCCCGCTCGATGACCGACGTCCCGCGGAGCGTCCGTCCGAGGGCCGCGTGGAGCACCCGCAGCAGGATGTGCGCCGGCTCGAACGCCCTCACGAGCATCGCGCGGAGCGCCCGCACGGCGACGTGCGCCGAGCCGAACGCGCTGACGTGCGCCGCGTCGAGCGCCCTCACGAGGACCGTCCCGAGCGCCCGCAGGAGCACCGCGCCGAGCGCCCGCGTGACCAGCGGCCGATCCCGTCGGGAGAGCCGCACACCCACCACCTGCGCAGGGAACTGCCCGACGAGGTGACCGCCCGGCCCACCCCCGCGACGCCGGGGGCGGAGGAGCCGCAGCTGACCGGGCGGCAGCGCCTCGCGAAGGGCCTGTGGCCGCCGCGGTTCAGCCGCGCCCAGTTCATCGTGGCGCTGCTGCTGGCCGGACTCGGCTTCGGGCTGGCGGTCCAGGTGGCGTCGAACAGCCAGAGCAGCGCACTGCGCGGTGCGCGCCAGGAGGATCTCGTACGCATCCTCGATGAACTGGATGACCGTACGCAGCGTCTGGAGGATGAGAAGCAAGGTCTCGACAACCAGCGCAAGGAGCTGGAGAACAGCTCGAACCAGGCCGCGGAGGCCCGCAAGCAGACCGCCGAGAAGGAACGTCAACTCGGCATCCTGGCGGGCACGGTGGCCGCGCAGGGCCCCGGGATCACGCTCACCGTCCACGACAGGAAGGGATCGGTCCAGGCCGACATGCTGCTCGACACGATCCAGGAGCTGCGCGCCGCCGGAGCGGAGGCGATCCAGGTCAACGACGTGCGCGTCGTCGCGAACACCTACCTCACCGACGCGGCCGGGGGCGGCGTGAGCGTGGACGGCCACAAGATCGGCCAGCCGTACCGCTTCAAGGTGATCGGCAAGCCGCAGGACCTCGAGCCGGCGCTCAACATCCCCGGCGGAGTGGTGCAGACTCTGGAGAAGGAGCAGGCCACCGTCGCCGTGGACCGCTCCGAGAAGATCATTGTGGACGCCTTGCGAGCTGCGAAGCGGCCTGACTACGCTCGGTCGTCCTCCCAGTGAGGCAGGGTTGCATGGGGCCCGCCCGGCAAGGGCATGAGGTTGCGGGGGGTCGGCGCACCGGATGGGTGGTGCGTGGTGGAAACTGTCTGGTGGTTACGGACGTTGTGCAGGTGTCCGGGTTGGCAGGCGTGTGCTGTCAGGGTTCGTCCTGCCCCACGGGCGGGTCTGTTTCAGTCAAGGGGAATCGCCCGTGAAGTTGTTTGCGAAGTTGTTCGGCAAGAGTGCACGCGAGGACAGCGGCGATACCGCTGCCCGGCATCGTGCTCCGCGCCACGGAGATGCGGAGGAGCAGGGGGTCGAGCGCCCGCTGTTCCGCGATGAGGTCGCTGCTCCGGGCGGTGACATTTCGGGCGGACAGGGTGCGTCTTCTGTTGACCCTGCCGCATCCGCCCGCATAGGTTTCGGGGAACCGTCAACCTCAAGTACGGGTGGAGGGTTTGCCTCCGACCCGTACGCGTCCCAAGCCCCCAGCGGGCAGCCGCGGCAGGAGGCCCCGTCCATGTCGGTCCTGGTTTGTACGAGGTGCGGGAACCGCAATGCGGAGGCGAGCCGCTTCTGCTCCAACTGCGGTGCGCCGCTGCGCGGAACGGCCGAGCGTCCGTCGGAGACGACCTCGACCATCTCGATCTCGGGTATCGAGGCGTACGACTCCGAGGTCACCGGCCAGACCGCGTCCCCGGCGCTGTCGCCCGAGGCGCAGGCCGCCGTCGACGCTCTGCCGGCCGGTTCGGCGCTCCTGGTGGTCCGCCGCGGTCCGAACTCGGGCAGCCGCTTCCTGCTGGACGGCGAGCTGACGACGGCCGGACGTCATCCGCAGAGCGACATCTTCCTCGACGACGTGACCGTGTCGCGCCGTCATGTGGAGTTCCGTCGTGGCGCGGACGGCGTCTTCACCGTCGCGGACGTAGGCAGCCTGAACGGTACCTACGTCAACCGGGAGCGGATCGACTCGGTTGCGCTGTCGAACGGTGACGAGGTGCAGATCGGCAAGTACCGCCTGGTCTTCTACGCCAGCCAGCGGGGCCTCTGACCCTTCGGGCACGTCCATCGGGGAAGGTTCATGCTGCATACACCGAGCGGCGGTGCCGGGCGCGGCACCGCCGCCCCGGACGGCCGGCTGATGAGCATCGGCACCGTGCTGAACGCCCTGCGGGACGAATTCCCCGAGGTCACGATCTCCAAGATCCGGTTCCTGGAGTCCGAGGGACTGATCGAGCCGCAGCGCACTCCGTCGGGGTACCGGAAGTTCAGCCCCGAGGACGTCGAGCGGCTGGCGCATGTGCTGCGCATGCAGCGGGACCACTACCTGCCGCTCCGGGTCATCCGGGAACACCTGGATGCCCTGGAGCGGGGCGAGCCGGTCCCGTCGTCGTCCGCGGGAGCCCACGGCCCCGGTGGCGATGGGGAACCCTCCCGGAGTGGGGACACGCCCACGGCGGCCCGTGTGGGGCGCGCCGAGCTGCTGGCGGCCGCCGGGATCGACGAGCAGCAGCTTGTGGAATGGGAGTCGTACGGCCTCGTCGGCGAGCTGCCGGACGGGGGGTACGACGCCGAGGCGGTCACCGTTGCTGCGCTCGTGGTCGAGCTGGGGCGCTTCGGGATCGAACCGCGCCATCTGCGAGCCATGAAGGCGTCCGCAGACCGTGAGGCGGGCCTGGTGGACCAGGTGGTGGCGCCGCTGCGCAGGCACCGCAATCCGCAGACCAGGGCGCACGCCGAGGTGCGCACCAGGGAGCTCGCGGGGCTCACGACGAGGCTGCACGCGGCACTCGTGCAGATGGAGCTCGGGGTGCGTCTGCCCTGACGGGAGGCCTGTTCCGATGGGCGGCAATACCGGCTGATCGGCCTGTATCGGGTGCCCGACTACCCAAAGGTGCCGGGCACGGCCTAGGGTTGCTGTGTGAACGAGCTCGACGTCGTAGGTGTCCGGGTCGAAATGCCCTCCAACCAGCCGATCGTGCTCCTGCGCGAAGTGGGAGGCGACCGCTACCTCCCCATCTGGATCGGGCCCGGGGAGGCGACAGCGATCGCTTTCGCGCAGCAGGGCATGGCTCCGGCCCGACCGCTCACGCACGATCTGTTCAAGGACGTTCTCGAGGCCGTGGGCCAGGAACTCACCGAGGTGCGCATCACGGACCTGCGTGAGGGCGTGTTCTACGCGGAGCTCGTGTTCGCCAGCGGGGTCGAGGTCAGTGCGCGGCCATCCGACGCCATAGCGCTGGCGCTGCGCACCGGGACCCCGATCTACGGAAGCGACGGGGTCCTGGACGATGCGGGCATCGCCATCCCGGACGAGCAGGAGGACGAGGTGGAGAAGTTCCGCGAGTTCCTCGACCAGATCTCGCCCGAGGACTTCGGCAGCAGCAGCGGCCAGTGAGACCACGACCGACGCCGGGCCCAGGGCATTCCGCTAGCCTTTCCCCCCGGTCGGGCACGGCAAACCACTCGTAGGGTGATTATCACTCGGCGTGCCGAGTGTGGCGATCGTTGACGCACCCCAGGTGACTGCCTACCGTCGAGAGGGCAGGTCGAGGACGGAGGTCGGCGTGAGAAGCAGCGGCGACGGTACGCCCGGGGGTGCCCCCGGACGGGGTCTGGGGGAGGCTGGTCTGTACTCGCTTCACAGCAGCGTGGATTCGGTCCACGGCGGCATGGCCGGTCATTCCGCGCAGCGGCCGGCGGCGGCCCAGGACCACCAGGACGCGACGTCCGAACAGATCGGTTATCGCGGTCCGACCGCGTGCGCGGCCGCGGGAATCACCTACCGGCAGCTCGACTACTGGGCGCGCACGGGCCTCGTCGAACCGAGCGTGCGGCCCGCGTACGGGTCGGGGACACAGCGCCTCTACAGCTTTCGGGACGTCGTCGTCCTGAAGATCGTCAAGCGGTTCCTGGACACGGGTGTGTCCCTGCAGAACATCCGGGCCGCCGTCCAGCATCTGCGGGAGCGCGGCTTCCAGGACCTGGAGCGCATGACGCTGATGTGCGACGGTGCGACGGTCTACGAATGCTCGTCACCGGACGAGGTGCACGATCTGCTCCAGGGCGGCCAGGGGGTCTTCGGGATCGCCGTCGGTGTGGTCTGGCGGGACGTGGAGAGCGCGCTCTCGCAGCTGCACGGCGAGCGGATCGACACCGGCGAGACGCTCATCGGGCACAGCCCGGCCGACGAGCTGGCGCGACGCCGCAACCGCGCGGTCTGACACTCCGTCCCGGCGCGTCCGCCTTCGTCGGGCGCGCCGACGGGGATCGCAAGGGCCTGCCCGTGCGATACGCGCCCTGTCCCGCCAGGCGGGCTTCCAGGGGCCGGCACGTGCCGGCGCGTGCCGGGCACCGAGCGGCGCCGCCTCCGGGCGTTGTCAGTGGTGTAGGGCAGCATCGACCGTGTGAGAACCGCGCCCACCATCCTGCATCTCGACATGGATGCCTTCTACGCCTCCGCGGAGCAGGCGGCCAAGCCGAGTCTGCGCGGAAAGGCCGTGGTGGTGGGCGGGCTCGGACCGCGCGGTGTGGTGGCCACGGCGTCGTACGAAGCACGGAAGTTCGGGGTGCACTCCGCGATGCCGATGGCGCAGGCACGGCGGCTCGCTCCCCACGCCGCCTACCTCGTGCCCCGCTTCGGTCTCTACCGCGACATCAGCGAGCAGGTCATGGGGCTGCTGCGGGAGCTGTCGCCGCTCGTGGAGCCCTTGAGCCTGGACGAGGCGTTCGTGGACCTGGAGGCCGGGGAAGCGGCCTGGGACGCGGCGTCCGCGCAGGCGGTCGGGGTGCGGCTGCGCACCGACATCAAGGCGGTGACCGGGCTGACCGGCTCGGTCGGGCTCGCGGCCTCGAAGATGCTCGCGAAGATCGCCTCCGAGCAGGCCAAGCCGGACGGCCTGGTGCTGATAGCGCCGGGCACCGAGCGGGCGCTGCTCGGGCCCATGTCGGTGCGGACGCTGCCCGGCGTGGGGCCCGCCACCGGGGACCATCTGCGGCGGGCCGGGATCCTCACGGTCGAGGAGATCGCGGAGGCCGGTGAGGAAGAGCTCGTACGCCTGCTGGGCAAGGCCCACGGGCAGTCGCTGTACGCGATGGCGCTCGCGCACGACGACCGACCGGTGGTGGCCGAGCGGGACGCGAAGTCGGTGTCGGTCGAGGACACGTACGACGTGGACATCCACGACCGGGTACGGGTCCGTACGGAGGTGCAGCGGCTCGCCGACCGGTGCGTGCACCGTCTGCGGGCCGCCGGCCGCTCGGGCCGCACCGTGGTGCTCAAGGTGCGGCGGTACGACTTCTCGACGCTCACCCGGTCCGAGACGCTCCGGGGGCCGACGGACGACCCGACGGTCGTACGGGAAGCCGCCGCGCGCCTCCTGGAGGCCGTGGACACCACGGGCGGGGTCCGGCTGCTCGGGGTCGGCGTCAGCGGGCTGGCCGACTACACGCAGGAGGACCTGTTCGCCCAGGCCGCCGAGGCGTCCGCGGAGAAGTCGGCGCACCACGAGCCGGCTCCGGTGCCGGCATCGGAGGAGCCCGCTGCGCCGTCCGAGCGGCGCTGGTCGGCGGGGCACGACGTGCGGCACGCGGTGTACGGGCCGGGATGGGTGCAGGGCAGCGGCCTTGGGAGGGTGACCGTACGGTTCGAGACGCCGGACTCGCCTCCCGGCCGGGTGCGCACCTTCCGGACGGACGACCCGGACCTGGAGCCCGCCCATCCGCTGCCCCTGGTGGCGGCCGCCGAGCGGGGGCTGGGGCCATCGGGCGGGGGAGCGGACGGCGGCGAGCCGGAGCACGCGGTGGCTCCGCCGGAGGCGTCGCCCGGAGCACCGGGAACCGCGCCGTCCGCGTGATGTGTCGGCCCCGGGTACAGGGCGGCGAGCCCGCCGTCTCCGGCCATCGAGCGGCGGCCCGGTCCGGGCTGCCCGGGCCGCGCGGGCGGCGGTTCGCCGCTGCAGGCCCCGGGGCTGCGGGCTCCTGTTTCAGGACTCGCCGTCGTCGTTCGACAGCCGGCCGAAGTCGTGGTCGGGCAGCGGGGGCGAGTCCGGCGCCGCGATGTCGAGTCCGTAGTGGTGGTAGAGCTGGAGCTCCTGCTCGGGCGACAGGTGCCGGCCGACGCCGAAGTCGGGCGCGTCCTTGATCAGGGCGCGTTCGAACGGGACGCGGAGCGTGCCTTCGACCAGTTCGCTGGGCTCCAGGGGAACAAAGGCGTCGCGGCTGAACAGACCGGTCCGTATGGCCGCCCACTCCGGAATACCGGTCGCGTCGTCGAGGTAGACCTCGTCCACGGTGCCGAGCTTGGTTCCGTTGCGGTCGAACGCCTTGCGGCCGATCAGGTTGCGCGGATCGATGTCGGTCTGCACGTGCCCTCCAGCTGCTCGCAACTCATCCGTAAGCACTACGAAAGAGCACATTGGGGCGGGCGGCCACTCGAGGTCCCCGTGCTGGTCCTCGCTGGTAGGCTGGCAGCGGCCGCTGACCCCGTGCGGGAGAGTCCCCTGGTTGCCACCGGGGGCGCCGAAGGAGCAAATCCTCCCCGGAATCTCTCAGGCACCAGTACCGCACGGACGAGGTCACTCTGGAAAGCAGAGCGGACGGCATCCGCTCTCACCGACGGTGAAAGCCGGTGCGCCCATGACGGGCGGACCGGCGAAGCTCTCAGGTTGAGATGACAGAGGGGGAGGCCGTCCGGGCACCCGCGCCGTGGTGCCCCTCGCAGGTCGCGCCAGACCAGGAGGCCTCCGCATGACCGCCAACCGCATTCCGCTCTCCCAGCTCGAACAGGGCATCCCCTTCGAGCAGCGTCACATCGGTCCCGATACCGAGGCCCGGGCCAAGATGCTCGCGCACGTCGGGTACGGCTCACTCGACGAGCTCACGGCGACCGCGGTGCCGGATGTGATCAAGAGCGCCGATGCGCTCGACCTGCCCGGTGGCCGCTCCGAGGCCGAGGTCCTCGCCGAACTGCGTTCCCTCGCGGACCGCAACCAGGTCCTGGACTCCATGATCGGCCTGGGCTACTACGGCACGTTCACACCTCCGGTGATCCTGCGCAACGTCATGGAGAGCCCGGCCTGGTACACCGCCTACACGCCGTACCAGCCGGAGATCTCGCAGGGCCGCCTGGAGGCGCTGCTGAACTTCCAGACGATGGTCGCCGAGCTGACCGGACTGCCCACCTCCGGCGCCTCCCTGCTCGACGAGGGCACCGCGGCCGCCGAGGCCATGGCGCTGTCCCGACGCATGGGCAAGGTCAAGAACGGCGTGTTCCTGGTCGACGCCGACACCCTTCCGCAGACCGTCGCCGTCATAGAGACCCGCGCGGAGCCGACCGGTGTCGAGGTCGTCGTCGCCGACCTGAGCAGCGGCATTCCGACCGAGGTCGCGGAGCGCGGCGTGGTCGGCGTGCTGCTGCAGTACCCGGGCGCCTCCGGAGCCGTCCGCGACCTCAAGCCGGTCATCGAGCAGGCGCACGAGCTGGGTGCGGTCGTCACCGTCGCTGCGGACCTGCTCGCGCTGACCCTGCTCGCCTCGCCCGGTGAGCTCGGCGCCGACATCGCCGTCGGCACCACGCAGCGCTTCGGCGTTCCCATGGGCTTCGGCGGCCCGCACGCCGGCTACATGGCCGTCCGCGAGAAGTTCGCCCGCAGCCTGCCCGGCCGTCTCGTGGGTGTCTCCGTCGACGCCGACGGCCACAAGGCCTACCGGCTCGCCCTGCAGACCCGCGAGCAGCACATCCGCCGTGAGAAGGCCACCAGCAACATCTGCACCGCGCAGGTGCTGCTCGCCGTCATGGCCGGCATGTACGCCGTCTACCACGGCCCCGACGGCCTGAAGGCGATCGCGCGGCGGACCCACCGCTACGCCACCGTCCTCGCCGAGGGCCTCAAGGCCGGCGGCGTCGAGGTCGTGCACGGCTCCTACTTCGACACCCTGACCGTGCGCGTGCCCGGCAGGGCCGCCGAGGTCGTCGCCGCCGCCCGCGAGGGCGGGGTCAACCTCCGCCAGGTGGACGCGGACCACGTGAGCATCGCCTGCGACGAGACCACCACGCGCACCCAGATCGGCGCCGTGTGGACCGCCTTCGCCGTGGAGGCCGACATCGACGTGCTGGACGCGTCGGTCGCCGACACCCTGCCCGGCGCGCTGCTGCGCACCGACGACTTCCTGAACCACCCGGTCTTCCACAGCCACCGCTCCGAGACCGCGATGCTGCGCTACCTGCGCAAGCTGTCCGACCGCGACTACGCGCTCGACCGCGGCATGATCCCGCTGGGCTCCTGCACCATGAAGCTCAACGCGACCACCGAGATGGAGCCGGTCACCTGGCCCGAGTTCGGGCAGCTGCACCCCTTCGCGCCCGCCGACCAGGCCCAGGGCTACCTGACGCTCATCCGCGAGCTGGAGGAGCGGCTGGCCGAGGTCACCGGGTACGACAAGGTGTCCCTGCAGCCCAACGCCGGATCGCAGGGCGAACTGGCCGGTCTGCTCGCTGTGCGCGGCTACCACCGCGCCAACGGGGACGACCAGCGCACCGTCTGCCTCATCCCGTCCTCCGCGCACGGCACGAACGCCGCGAGCGCGGTCATGGCCGGCATGAAGGTCGTCGTCGTGAAGACCGCGGAGGACGGCGAGATCGACATCGAGGACCTGCACGCCAAGATCGAGCAGTACCGCGACGAACTCTCCGTCCTGATGATCACCTACCCGTCGACGCACGGCGTCTTCGAGGAGCACGTCGCCGACATCTGCGCCGCGGTGCACGACGCCGGCGGCCAGGTGTACGTCGACGGCGCCAACCTCAACGCCCTCGTCGGTCTCGCCAAGCCGGGCCACTTCGGCGGCGACGTCTCGCACCTCAACCTGCACAAGACGTTCTGCATCCCGCACGGCGGCGGTGGCCCCGGCGTCGGCCCGGTCGGCGTCCGCGCCCACCTCGCCCCCTACCTGCCGAACCACCCGCTCCAGCCCGCCGCGGGCCCCGAGACCGGTGTCGGCCCCATCTCCGCCGCCCCGTGGGGCTCGGCGGGAATCCTGCCGATCTCGTGGGCGTACGTCCGGCTCATGGGCGGCGAGGGCCTCAAGCGCGCCACGCAGGTGGCCGTGCTCTCGGCGAACTACATCGCCAAGCGCCTGGAGCCGCACTACCCGGTGCTGTACACGGGCCCCGGCGGTCTCGTCGCGCACGAGTGCATCATCGACCTGCGTCCGCTGACCAAGGCGACCGGTGTGACCGTGGACGACATCGCCAAGCGCCTCATCGACTACGGCTTCCACGCGCCGACGATGTCCTTCCCGGTGGCCGGCACGCTGATGATCGAGCCCACCGAGTCCGAGGACCTCGGTGAGCTGGACCGGTTCTGCGAGGCGATGATCGCCATCCGCGCGGAGATCGAGAAGGTCGGCTCCGGCGAGTGGCCCGCGGAGGACAACCCGCTGTGCAACGCCCCGCACACCGCCCGTGCGCTGGGCGGCGACTGGGAGCACGCCTACTCGCGGGAGACGGCGGTCTTCCCGGCGGGCGTCTCGGCCGCGGACAAGTACTGGCCGCCGGTGCGCCGGATCGACCAGGCCTTCGGCGACCGGAACCTCGTCTGCTCCTGCCCGCCCATGGACGCGTACGAGGACTGAGGACGTACTGAAAGGGGCCGGTCCCGGGGAATCCCCCGGGGCCGGCCCCTTCGCCGTCCGCGGACCGCCGTTACGCGGCGGTCACCACCTGGGCCGTGTCCAGTGGCCGGTGGGGCGCGATGACCTGTCCGTCCGGCAGCAGCTCACCGGTGTCCTCGAAGAGCAGGACCCCATTGCACAGAAGGCTCCACCCCTGCTCCGGGTGGTGCGCCATGGGGCGCGCGGCCTCCCGGTCCGCGGAGTCGGCTGATGGGCAAGGTGGCTGGTGCTGGCACATGGAAGGGATCTTTCGCTGTGGAGTGGTGTCTGTCCTGCGGCTCGATGCACTGTTCATGGCCGCCCCCCGTATCTGTGGTGTCCTGTCCCCAGTGTTGCCCCGCGGGCGTCGCTCCGCAGGGATTTCGCGGCAGCTCTCCTCACTGGTTCATGACGCATCACTCTGCCGGGCGGTTCAATCCATGTGCCTCGTCAGTTCGGATGGTTCGGGATGGCCGGACCGGGCTAGTCCGGCCATCGTGGTCACCCTGTGCGGTCAGGCGGGCGAGCCCAGTAGCGGCGGAGGCAGCGGTGATACACGCAGTGTGAGGACCGGCAGCAGATCCGCCACGAGGTGCGGACGGTGCGCCGCGATGCCGGGCGGAGCCGGGGCGATCGGCACCAGCAGGTCCGTCGGCTCTGGCTGTCCCGTTGCGGCGTCCGCGGCGGGGTCTCCGTGCAGCCACAACGTGAGCATGTACAGCTTGGGGACCGACAGCAGGCGCGCCTGGTAGGGCGTCGGCAGGTTCTCGGCCTGATGGAGGGCGAGCTCCGTCGCGGTGATGTACGGGCCTTCGAAGAAGTGCGAGAAGGCCCAGCCGTCCGGGGTGAGCATCGTGTCGGCGGCGGCGACGGCGCGGTCCCCGGAGCGGATGAGGAAGCGCCACCCGGCGAGGTGGGTGGTCGGTGCGCCGGCCGGGCTGACGCCGTCCAGCACATGCACGGGCAGCGGCAGTTCGGCACTGACCGGTCCCGTGGCAGTGCGCAACGACGGAGTGCGCGCCTCACGGACGGCCGTGGGGGAAGCCAGTGCCGCGACAACGCTGCGCAGGGCGGGCGCGGGGGCAGGGGGAACATGCAGCGGCATGGTGGGTCGCCTCTCATTCGACAGGCACAGTGGAGCGAGGGCAGGTGTGCGGACGGCGCTGTCAGCTCTCGGGGTCAGAGGGGGCGGGGTGGTGGTGACCGCGAGCGCCAACTCTCTGCCTCGTGCGCGAAGTTTATACGACGCGTGTTCTCGCAGTGTTTCCTCTAGCCCGTCCCGACACGCGGAACAAGGCGATATCCGGACGCCGGGCTGCGGTAATTCCTCCCGATTTCAGAGGATGCCCGGCTCCGTGACCTCGTATGCCTTCCTACGAGGGGTCGGCCGATACTAGTCGGCATTTTTACCAGAGCCGGACGCAGGGAAACCGCGCAGTGGTCCATGCCTCGTGAATGTGCCTCAGGAACGCTGCATCGAGCGTACTCGTTCGTGGGTTCGCGCGTGCGGTTCCGGTGCCCTTCGCCGCGGTTTTCGATCTCCCGGACGTAGTTACAGATCCCATCGGCGGGGCATCATCCCCCCTGACGTAGCGGCCGGTTGGCCGGGCCGCCCACCGAGGAGGGGACGCTCCGATGGGGGAGAAGGTCGAGGCAGGCGTGTTCGACCTGTCCGATCGTCAGCGCTATCGAAAGAAGCTCCAGAAGTGTCTGGAGGGGCTGGCGCGACTGTTGGAGGAGGAGCGATTCGATCGGCCCAAGAATCTCATGGGGCTCGAGATCGAGTTGAATCTCGCCGGTTCCGACGGCATGCCGCGGATGATGAATGCGCAGGTGCTCGAGCGCATCGCCAGTGCTGATTTTCAGACGGAACTAGGAATGTTCAACCTGGAGGTGAACATCGCGCCCCACCGATTGGGCGACCGTGTTCTCGACCGGCTCTCCGAAGAGCTGCGCACCGGACTGGCATATGCGCACCGGAAAGCGAACGAAGCCGGCGCCGGGATCCTGATGATCGGCATTCTGCCGACCCTCGGCCACCACGACCTGACCTCCGCGAACCTGTCGGCCGGTGACCGCTACACCCTCCTCAACGACCAGATCGTCGCCTCCCGGGGCGAGGACTTCGTGCTGGACATCGAGGGCGTGGAGCGTCTGACCTGCACCGCGACGTCGATCGCGCCCGAATCGGCGTGCACCTCGGTGCAGTTGCACCTTCAGGTCACGCCCGCGCGCTTCCCCGACGTGTGGAACGCCGCCCAGGCGGTGGCGGCCGCGCAGATCGCGGTGGGTGCCAACTCGCCCTTCCTGTTCGGGCGCGAGCTGTGGCGCGAGTCGCGGCCCCCGCTGTTCCTTCAGTCGACGGACACCCGGCCGCCGGAGCTTCAGGCGCAGGGAGTCCGGCCGCGCACCTGGTTCGGGGAGCGGTGGATCGAATCGCCGTACGAGCTCTTCGAGGAGAATCTGCGGTACTTCCCCGCGCTGCTGCCGCTGTGCGACGACGAGGATCCCCAGCGGGTCCTCGACGCGGGCGGGGTGCCGCGGCTCGGCGAGCTGGTGCTGCACAACGGCACCGTGTACCGCTGGAACCGCCCCGTCTACGGCATCGCCGACGGCGTGCCGCATCTACGGGTGGAGAACCGGGTGCTGCCCGCCGGGCCGACCGTGACCGACGTGATCGCCAATGCGGCCTTCTACTACGGGGCCGTGCGCGCGCTCGCCGAGGACGCGCGGCCGGTGTGGACCCGGCTGCCCTTCGAGGCCGCGGCCGCGAACTTCGACGCGGCCTGCCGGTACGGCATCGAGGCAACTCTGGAGTGGCCGCGGGGCGGGCGCTACGGCGGCACGGAACGGATCCCCGCCGTCTCGCTGATCCAGGACGAGCTGCTGCCGCTGGCCGCGGCCGGCCTGGACGCATGGGGCGTCGAGCCGGCCGACCGGGACCTCTATCTGGGCGTCATCGAGGAGCGCTGCCGACGTCGGGTCAACGGCGCCACATGGCAGGCGGCCACCTTCCACGAGGCGCTGGAGAGCGGCCTGGACCGGGACGCGGCACTGGCCGCCACGACACGCCGCTACACCGAGCTGATGCACCTGGGCGAGCCCGTCCACACCTGGCCCGTGGGGCTGCCCGAAGCGCTGCCCGTGGGCTGAGCAGACGAGCGCGAAGGACGGCCGGACCCTGCGGGGTCCGGCCGTCCTCGCCGTTCCCGGAGACCGCCCCACGGCGGCCGAGCGCACGGCTCGACCGCGTCTGTTCCATACTCGTCGGCATGCTGGGCGAGGATGGGATCCAGGCGGGCCTACTCAACGGGAGGCAGGAGTGCAGGCGGAGGCGGAACCAGTGGCCGAATCATTTCCGGTGGAGCGGCTCTCGCGGAGGATCTTCAGGGACGAGACGCTGCTCGTGCTCGGGCTGTCCCTGGGGGCCAGCGGAGTCTCCGCGCTGATCAGCTTCGTCGGATCGGTCACGAAACCGGGCGGCCTCAAGGACCAGGCCGCGACGATGAACCCATCGGCGGCGCCGGGACGGCCCTGGCTCGATCTCGCCTGGCAGCTGTTCGGCATCGCGAGCGCGCTGGTGCCGGTGGCGCTCGTCGCACACCTCCTGCTGCGTGAGGGCTCCGGGCTGCGGGCCATCGGCTTCGACCGGACCAGGCCCTGGCCCGACCTGGGCCGCGGAGCCGCGATCGCGGCGGTCATCGGCAGCACCGGCATCGCCTTCTACCTCGCCGCCCGCGGACTCGGCTTCAACCTCACCGTCGTTCCCGAGGCGCTGCCGTCCGTGTGGTGGAAGTACCCCGTGCTCGTCCTGTCGGCGGTGCAGAACGCCGTCCTGGAGGAAGTCATCGTGGTGGGCTATCTGCTGCGCCGGCTGCGGCAGTTGGGCTGGACCCCGGGCACGGCCCTCGTCGCGAGCTCCGTACTGCGCGGCTCGTACCACCTCTACCAGGGCATCGGCGGCTTCGTCGGCAACATGGTGATGGGCGGGGTGTTCGTCCTCCTCTACCGGCGCTGGGGACGCGTCGGCCCGCTGGTCGTGGCCCACTCCCTGCTCGACATCGGGGCGTTCGTGGGATACGCCCTGCTCGCGGGCAAGGTGGGGTGGCTGCCGACGCCGTGAACGGGGCTGTCACGCGAGTGACCGAGGCCCGGGTGCGGGCGACGGAACCTCGCGCCTGACCGCGCGTACGGTACGAGGCGTCCCGGCCGCCTCGCCCGACCGCCGCGTACCGTGCGCGGCGACCCGGCCGCCGGACCGAGGCGTACGGCTCGCCGGCCGTCGCCTCGTCCCCACCCGGCCGCCCCGCCCGGTCGGCTACACCAGCAGGTCGCCCTCGATCGTGGTGATCGCGCGGCCCCTCAGCAGCGTGCGGTCGCCGTGGACCTCGGTGCGGACGAGGCCGCCGCGCGCCGACGCCTGGCGACCGGTGAGGGCGGTGCGGCCCGTGCGCGCGGACCAGAAGGGTGCGAGGGCGGTGTGCGCGCTGCCCGTGACCGGGTCCTCGTCGATGCCGACGCGTGGGAAGAAGCAGCGCGACACGAAGTCGTAGCCCCGGGCGGGGTCCGCTGCCGGTGCGGTGGCGAGGACGCCGCGCTCGCAGTGCGCGGTGAGCGCCCCGAGGTCCGGGGCCAGGTCCAGCACGGTCTTCTCGTCGGCGAGTTCGACGAGCAGGGCGTCGATGTGGGCCCCGGCGTCGTGCACGGACAACGGCTCTGCGCCGAGTGCGTCGGCGAGGGCCGCCGGCGGCTCGATGCGGCTGAGAGGCGCCGTGGGGAAGTCCATGGCGATGGTGCCGTCGTCGTGCGCGGTCGCCGTCAGGATCCCGCTGCGGGTGATGAAGCGGACCGTGCCCGATGCGGCCCCGGTGGTGTGCAGGACGTGTGCCGTCGCCAGTGTGGCGTGACCGCACATGTCGACCTCCGTGACCGGGGTGAACCACCGCAGCGCCCAGTCCGCGTCCCCGCCCGCGGGCAGCGGGTGCGCGAAGGCCGTCTCCGCATGGTTCACCTCGCGCGCCACGTGCTGAAGCCGTGCGTCGTCGGGGAAGTCGTCGAGGAGCAGGACCCCGGCGGGGTTCCCGGTGAACGGGCGGTCGGCGAAGGCGTCCACGATTCGAATGCGCATGACCAGACGCTAGGCGGCGGGCGGAGCCGCAGGCCAAGGCCAATCGGGGAGTCGTGGACCGGTCTTCGGTCGAAGTCGTGGGGCTCACCGCCTTCCGGGGCCCGCCAACCGCTCCTGCGAGGGCGAGCAGATCTGGTGGTTCACCGTCATCGACGGCAAGGTCTCGGAGATCCGCGCCGTCAGCGACCGCCTCGGAATGTTCCTCCACCTCGGCCGGCCCTGGCCGGCCGCCGACCGAGCAGCCATGGAATCCGCCGCTGTCAGGCGTGGCTGACCGCCCAGGCGCGGTACCAGTCCGAAGCGGCGGAACAGCGGCGCGCCTCGGAACGCACTACGGCGTGGACACGCGACCCGCTTCAGCGCCCCCGGCCCGGCCCTTCGCACATCTCCGCGGGGCGTTCATCGAGCCGGCGCAGCAGCTCGGTCTCGTCGACGCCGGCGCGCCGCAATACCTCGACGGCCCGGCACTCGGGGTCCGCGACCATCGCCGCGAACAGGTCGACGCCCTCGGCGAGGAGCTCACCGCGGCGCGCGGCGCGCTCGCAGGCGGCCGCCATCGCCGTGGCCGCGGCCGGCGAAAGGCCCGCCTCGCACGCGACGGGCACGGAGCCCGAGTCCTCGACGGTGACCTGCCACCGCAGCCCGTATCCGATGCTGCGCTGCACCAGGTAGCCCAGCACCCGTGCGATCTGCGAGCCGTCGGCCAGCGAGGCGCGCACCGCCGGGTCGGACTCGAGGAGCGAGTGCAGCAGATGCGCCGTGTCGATCAGCCGGTCCCCGTCGCGCACCGCCCGGCGTCGCGCACCGGCCAGCGCCGAGGCCAGCTCGGCAGTGAGCCTGACGTCCGGTTCGGCGCGGGTCGGGGGGCCGCTGTCCACGGCCCGGGGCGGTATACGGGGTTGCACGGCTCCCACCCCATCAGTCCCGAAGGGACGGAACATCGGCGGCGGGAAGCATTTCCGCGTCCAGCACAGGTTGTGCACGGATGCGCCGCTTCTCCTCCTTGAGGATGAGATCGGGCCACATTCCCCCGAGGACGCTGCGCCGCCATGCCCTGCGTTCCGTGTGCGGCTGCCGGGGCGCGACCCCGCCTCGCGAAATTCCTGACGGTTCATCAGTATTGAATGTTCGAGACCGTGCGGCTACGTTCCGCGACACCATTGACGAGAAGGGGTGGTCGCATGGCCGAAGTCAGCGCGGAAGCACGGATCGGAGCGCCCGCCGGGAAGGTCTGGACGCAGCTCACCGACTTCTCCGCGTACGGCGAGTGGAACGCGACGCACACGAGCTTCCCCAAGGGCGGCCCCTCGTCACTCGAAGTGGGCGGCACCTTCGAGGAGAACATGAAGCTGATGGGCTTCCCGGCCGAGGTCACCTGGACCATCGAGGAGCTGGACGCCGGCCGCCTCCTCGCGATCAGGGGCAAGGGTCCCATGGGCGTCATCGTCGGCACGCGCTACACACTCACCCCCGACGGCGACGCGACGACGCTGCGCATCGACGGCGAGTTCACGGGCGCAGCGGTGACGCTGATGGCGGGCAAGCTGAAGGACTCGGCGACGGCCGCGCTCAACGAGTCACTGCGCAAGCTGGGCGGCCTGGTGACCTGACGTCCCGTCCACGCACGTGGGCGGCCGGACGACGGCGGCGCCCCGTGGACCTGCTCGTCAACAACGCGGGCTTCGGCAACAAGGGCCACTACCTCGAGGTCCCGCTC
>NZ_JBSFDP010000063.1:0-21676 GCF_053593975.1 Streptomyces sp. NPDC002004 | reverse complement strand
AAGCGCGGTGCGGCCGGCACGCGCTGACGCCTGCACTGTCGTAACCGAGCGGCCCGCCGCCCCCCCCCCGCCCCGGCCCGCCCCCCCCCCCGGGCGCGGCAATCCCCCCGCGCCCCCCGCCGGGGGCCCCCCCCGCGCCCGCTCCGGCCGGGGCCCCTCGACGGCCTACGGCTGGTCGGTGGAGCGGGTGGCGGGATCCTCGCGCGGTGCCGGCGGCGCAGGGGCGTTGAGGCTTCCCAGGACGCCCAGCAGCTCCGCGTTGAGGCTTCCGGGCCCGGCGTGGAAGACCACGAGCTGGGGGCCGTCGGTGTCGACGACGGGGCACTTGTCCGAGTGGAGGTCGATGTCGCCGGCCTGCGGATGCGCGAGACGGCTGATCCGGCCCTGTCGCGGCCGGACGTCGTGGCGGGCCCACGGGTGGCGGAAGCGCTCGCTGCCCGCCGTCCCGGACGACGCACCGCGAGACGAGCCGCGAAAGGCCTGACATGACCCACAGCCTTTCCGGCGGGACCCTCACCCTCGCCGACGGACTCACCCTCACGCGCATGGGATACGGCGCGATGCAGCTGGCCGGCCCGGGCGTCTTCGGCCCACCGCGGGACCGCGACCAGGCACGTGCGGTGCTGCGCGAGGCCGTGGAGCTGGGCATCACCCACATCGACACCAGCGACTTCTACGGTCCCGTCGTGGTCAACGAGCTGATCAAGGAGGCTCTGCACCCCTACCCCGAGGATCTGCACATCGTCACCAAGGTCGGCGCACGGCGCGGCGAGGACGGGAGCTGGCGGCCCTCGCTGGAGCCCGCGGACCTCACGGCCCAGGTCCACGAGAATCTCCGTCACCTCGGGCTGGACACCCTCGACGTGGTCCATCTGCGCCTGGCTTCGTACGAGGGACCCTCCGACGACTCCGTCGCCGAGCAGTTGGGCACGCTGGCCGACCTGCGGGAGCAGGGCCTCATCCGTCACCTCGGGCTGAGCGGGGTCTCCGGCACACAGCTCACCGAGGCACAGGGCATCGCGCCCGTGGTCATGGTGCAGAACCTGTACAACCTCGTCCGCCGGGAGGACGACGCCCTCGTGGAACGGTGCGCGGCGGAGCACATCGGCTATGCGTCGTTCTTCCCCCTCGGCGGTTTCACGCCGTTGCAGGCCGAGGCCCTGACGACGGTGGCCGTCCGGCTCGGCGCCTCGCCGCAACAAGTCGCGCTGGCCTGGCTGCTCCGTCGTTCCGCCACGACCCTGCTGATCCCGGGCACCTCCTCCGTGGCCCATCTCCGCGAGAACGTCGTCGCGGCCGAGCTCACGCTGCCGGCCGGCGCGATCGCCGAACTCGACGCGATCGGTGGCTGACCGGGGCTGTCATCGCGCTCCCGTCGTCCGCCCGAAGGCCGGAGGGGTGTCCGACGACAGCGCCGAGGAGCGCGTTCCCGTCGCCCGGCCGGGTCCCGGAACGTGCCGGGCCCTCACCGCGGTCCGTGGCTCCCGGAACGCCGGGTGACGGGGACCGGTCCGATGTGGCATACCGGGACCGGACACGACGGGACGGCACGGACCTCCTCATGCCGGGACGGCCGCGGTTGCCGTGCCGACCGCCCCGCTCAGCGCCTCCAGGCGCTTGATCCTCCGGCGGACGACATGGAGGGGGATCACTCCGAGGACCCCGAAGGACATGTCGATGACCGACCACCAGAAGGGGATGCCGCGGACCGGCCCGCAGACGAGGGCCAGCGGGATGATCCCGGCACACGCGATCATGCCGAACTCGACCACCCAGATGTTGCGCACCGGATCGCGGTACGGCCCGTAGAAGGCGACCGCGATCACCAGGTGCGCGAAGGCCAGCCAGTCGGTGCCGTACAGCACGAAGGGCTGATGGGCATCGACCTGGTCGAGGCCGACACGCACCCGGTGGATCCAGTCCGCCAGTCCGGGCAGGCGGTCGCTCACGGGCGACAGGGCGGACGTCAACAGGCCATCGGCCCAGTGCAGTTCGGTCACCAGGGGAAAGGCCGTGGCGCCGCTGAGAACCAGACAGACGACGAAGACGGCCAACCAGACACGTATGCCCCGCAGAAGGGCTGCGCTCTCGCTCACGGGAGCAGCGTACGCCCAGTTTCTGAACGTGTTCAATTCTCTCGGCGTTGCGCGCGTCACAGCCCGTCAGAAGCTCCGCGCACACCGGCGCCATGCCGCCGCACCCCCGCGCCGGCAGGAGTGGTGCACCGCTCGCCCGCCCCGGCCCCCGACTCGGCACGGACAGGGACGAATTCGGGCCACCCACCCGCCGGCGGCAGATCCTGCTGCCCTCACCCATTCCGGGGGCAGTCCGGGACGCGGACGAAATGGCCGGACAGGGGTGGCTCCCGTCGGCTCCGTTCCCGGTCGGAGATACCCTCGCAACCACCACGACACGGAGGCGCAACACGGCCGCGGTCACCCTCTCGGAGCCCCGCCACAATCGGGCGTTCTCCGCAGAGCACGGCAATGGCCCCGTATCGGCACCGATCCCTCTTGTTTGAGTCTTCACCATTCCCGACCAAAGACTTCACGGAAACCGCTGATAATTTATGAGTGCCCGCGACGTACCGGAAGGTCGGGGAGGGGGGCTCGCGGCCGTCGACCACGGCCGCTGCATCTACCCGCGCGAGCAAGTGTCAGGGCAAAGGGAGATGCAGAGATGACCACACCGTGGCATCCGAGGGGCTACACGCACCTGGGTCGGCGGCCGGTTCCGGGGGCCCACCATGGCCGGGTCTGACGGGGGAAGCAGGTCGCGCCGCAGGGCCGCCCCGAAGGAGCCCTGGCTCCGGCGGGTCACCAACGGCGTCGGCGGCCTTGCAGGTGCAAGGACCGCGTCCGGCCCCCGGGCCGAGGGCATGGACGACGGTGCGGGCCACGACGGGACCGACGGCGGCGAGTCCGGCGCATCCGAATCCGGAATAGCTGAATCCGGAATAGCCGAGTCCGGCACAGCCGAGTCCGCCACGGCCGGATCCGAACACCGGCAGGCCGGCGGCACGTCCGGCACGCGCCGCGGCGGCACCCGCCGCAAGCCCCGTCAGCGGAGCGTCGCGGGATGGCTGGCACCGGTCGACGACCGGGTGGCCCCGCTCGTCCGCCGGATGGCACCGTACGCCCGCCGGCTCAGGCCCCAGTACCCGCGTCCGGGCCGCAGTGACTGGCGGCGCTGGGTGCCGTCCTGGCGCCAGTGGGTGGGCAGCGTCCTGACGTGTCTGGGGGTCATCGGCACGCTGCTGGTCATCACCTACGCCACGACGGACATACCGGAAAACCTCAATACGTACGCCACGCAGCAGGACAACGTCTACTTCTGGTCCGACGGGACGCCCATGGCGCGCACCGGATGGGTGCGACGCCAGGAGATGCCGCTCAAGGACATACCGGAGGACGTGCGCTGGGCGGTCCTGGCCGCGGAGAACGAGAGCTTCTACTCCGACCCCGGCATATCCGTCAGCGGCATCACCCGCGCACTGTGGCGCACCGTGGGCGAGGGGGACACCCAGGGGGGCTCCACCATCACCCAGCAGTACGTCAAGAACGTGTATCTGAACCAGAACCGGTCGGTGAGCCGCAAGCTGACCGAGGCCATGATCGCCATCAAGCTGGACCAGCACATGAGCAAGGACCAGATCCTCGAGGGCTACCTCAACACCAGCTGGTTCGGGCGCGGCACCTATGGCATCCAGCGGGCGGCGCAGGCGTACTACGGCAAGGAGGTCGGCCAGCTCAACGCCAGCGAGGCCGCGTTCCTGGCCTCCCTGCTGAAGGGGGCCGGCCTCTACGACCCCACGCTGAGCCACGCCAATCACGAGCGAGCCGTGGAGCGGTGGTCCTGGATCCTCGACCGCATGGTCAAGATCGGCAAGCTGTCGCGGTCCGAGCGGGCGAAGTACACCCACTTCCCCGAGCCGGTGAAGCAGTCCCTGTCCCAGGACACCGGTCACCAGACCGACTACCTGGTGCAGCTCGCCGGTCAGTACGCCAAGAAGTCCGGGCACATCTCGGACAAGCAGTTCGACCTCGGCGGCTACCAGATCTACACCACCTTCGACAAGCGCCGGGAGAGCACCCTCACCCGGGCCGTGGCCCTCGCCCGCAAGGACGCGAAGGGCCGCGACGCCAGTGCGGCGAAGGTCGCCCGCTTCGGCGCCGCGTCGGTGGCCGCCAACGGCAGCATCCTCGCCGTCTACGGCGGCCCGGACCACCGCAAGCAGGGGTTCAACGAGTCCAACGCCGCCACCGTTCCGGCCGGCTCGGCGTTCCTCCCCTTCGTCTACGCGGCCGCCCTCGAGAACGGCGTCCGCACCGAGCGCGGCGCGGCGGCGACCCCCGTCACCCCGCAGACCCTCTACAACGGCGACGACGACGTCACCATCACCACGCCCGAGGGCCCCTACTGGGACCGCAGCGGCAAGAAGGTCACCGCCCACAACGACGACGACAAGTCCTTCGGGCGGATCAGCCTGCACGACGCCCTCGCCGACTCGGTCAACTCGCCGTTCATGCAGCTGGGCATGGACACCGGCCTGGACAACGTCCGGCGGACGGCCCAGGCGGCGGGCATGCTGCCGTCCAGCATGGGGCCGCAGGTGCCGGCGCTCTCCCTGGGCAGCTCCACGCCCAGCGCGATCCGGATGGCCAGCGCCTACGCCACGTTCGCCGCCCAGGGGATGCACTCGGAGCCGTACTCGGTGCGCCGCATCACCCGCAACGGCTCGCGTGTCCCCCTGCGGACACCCCGTCCCCGCCGCGCGGTCCGCGCCGAGGTCGCCCGTGAGGTCACCGACGCGCTCACCGCTTCCTACCGTGCCCACCACCCCGCCACCGGCAGCACCCAGGCGGAGACGGCGGGCAAGGGCGGCACCACCGAGGACGACACCGCTGCCTGGTACACCGGCACCTACGGCTCGGTGTCGACCGCGGTCGTCGTCTACCGCATGGACCTGTCGAAGAGCCTCGACGCCTTGCCGCTGAAGGGCGTGGCCGGCTCACCCGCCACCACCGCCCCGTACGGCATCTGGTCGAGCGTCATGAGCCCGCTCGACTGACGCGGGCGCCCTCATGGCACAGCGCCACATTCCGCTCTCCCTCCTAGCAGAATGCGCCAGGAATGACATTGAAGACCGACCGCCGACGCCGCGCCGCGCGCACCTCGCCCGCCATACGCCCGGAAATCGTTGTCGTGGTGCTCGCGCTCATCGCCGCATGCATCGTCGTCCCTCTGCTACTGGGCGGCACGGACGACGCCGGGGCCTCCGACGGCCACGCCCGGTCCGCCGGCCGTAGCGGTTCCTCCGCACAGGGCAAGGCGGGCGACGATGCCGCCTGGGACGGCAGGACCAAGGTGCTGGGGGACGGCTCCACGTCGTACACCGGGCCCCAGCCCGGCCTGGCCAAGCCCAAGCGGCTCAAGCCCGGTGAGAAGCCGCCCCAGTTCGTCGTGTTCTCCTGGGACGGCGCCCTCGAGGGGGACGACCATCTCTTCTCGCACTACCGGGAGCTGGCCAAGCAGTACAACGCCCATATGACGTTCTTCCTCACCGGCATCTACCTGCTGCCGAAGGACCACAGGACGCTCTACCACCCGCCCCAGCACGGCCCGGGGGCCGCGGCGATCAGCTACCCCACCGACGAGCACATACGCACCACGCTGGGCCAGCTCGGCCAGGCGTGGAAGGAGGGCAACGAGATCGGCTCGCACTTCAACGGCCACTTCTGCGGGGCGAAGGGCGGCGGTCACTGGAGCACCGCGGAGTGGACGAGCGAGATCAACCAGTTCTACGGCTTCGTGCAGAAGTGGAAGACCAACACCGGCTACAAGGACCTGCCGCCCCTGCCGTTCGACGCCAAGCGCGAGGTCATCGGCGGCCGCGCGCCCTGCCTCGAGGGCCAGAAGACCCTGCTTCCGGCCATCAAGAAGCTCGGCTGGCGCTACGACGCCAGCTCGGCTGGCGACTTCCAGATATGGCCCACCAAGAAGGACGGTGTCTGGGACTTCCCGCTGGAGATGCTGCCCTACGAGGGCGGCAAGTACCAGGGCCTGTCGATGGACTTCAACTTCCTCTACAACCAGTCCAAGGGCGAGACCGACGGCGACCCGTCCCAGTACGCGCAGTGGCGCGAGGAAACCCGCAAGTCCTACCTCGCGGGCTTCAACCGGGTGTACTACGGCAGCCGGGCGCCGCTGTTCATCGGCAACCACTTCGAGGACTGGAACGGCGGCATCTACATGAAGGCCGTCGACGACGTCATCAAGGACGTGTGCGTGCGCAAGGAGGTCCGCTGCGTGTCCTTCCGCGAGGTCGCGGACTGGATGGACGCACAGAAGCCGGAAGTCCTCCAGCGGTTGCGCAGCCTCGACCCGGCGCAGTCCCCGGACTGGTCGTCGGTCGTGAAGTAGCGCTCGGCGCCCGCGCCGTCCCGGTGCCGGCGGCCCGGCCGTGCGCCGGGCGCGGCGCCCCCGGGACGGCCGCCGCCGATGTTCCCTGCGCCCGTCGCAGTACCGTGGGGGCCATGTACTCCACGCAGGTCTCGCAGTACATCGAGGCCCCGCGGGCCGACGTCTACCGCGCACTGCTCGACCCGGAGGCCGTCGCACGGTGGCGGGCGCCCGCGGGCATGACCGGCCACGTCCACGAGTTCGACCCACGGGTGGGCGGGGCCTTCCGTGTCTCTCTGCGCTACGACGCACCGACCGGCACCGGCAAGTCGGCCGCCCGCACCGACACCTACCACGGCCGTTTCGTCCGTCTCGTACCGGACGAACGGGTCGTGGAGGCCATCGAGTTCGAGACGGCGGACCCGGCGTTCCGGGGGATCATGACGATGACCACGACGCTCGTGGACGCGGGCGACGGCACCGAGGTCCGCATCGTGCACGAGGGGATCCCCGACGCGGTACCCGCCCGTGACAACGAACTGGGCACCCGCCTGGCACTGGCGAACCTCGCCGCGCTGGTCGAACGGCCACCGGACTCCCCCGGCGACCACCCGCCGTCCGGCACGGCGCCCGGGATCCGGCGGCGCATGCCGGAGGACCCCATCAGCGGGTCCTGACCTCCGAACGCCCGTGCCGGGTGCGAAGGCACAGGGCACGGGCCCGCCGATGCCTGCCGCGGACGGCCCGGGGCACATGATGACGCAGCCGATCCGGCCGCGCACGGAGCGTGCCCCCGGTGCGTGCACCCGCTCGGTGGATGGTGCATCCGGTGTCTGCATTCGGGTGAAACCTGCACCATAGGGGGAAGGGCGGTGTCCTGGCGGTGCGCCCGCGCTCCGGCCGCCGGGCTCGCTTCCCTGCCGGACGGAAGGAACCACTGGTGTCATCGGATCCGACGGGGGGCGCTGTGGCTCGGGCTCGTCTCCGGTCCGAGCTCGGGACGCTGCTGGAGCGCGTGGCCATCGCCGTCTTCGGCATCGACGGCGACCGGATCTGCTACTGGGGTCCGGGGGCGGAGCAGTTGTTCGGGTACGACGCGGCGGCGGTGCTCTCCAAACCCACCGCCTGCCTGTTCCCGGCCACCGACGACGGTTCGCCCGGCGCCTTCGAGAAGATGGTGGAGCTGGGGCGGACCCGGGGCTACTGGCGGGGTCCCGCGCCGGTGCTCAACCGGGACGGCTCGGTCTTCAGCTGCGGGTTCCGTGTCTTCCCGGTCCTCGGCGAGCGCGGGCACACGGTGGTGATGGCGCTGGCCAGCCGCAGTGACCACCTCGACCGGGTCAAGACGAATCTGGCATTCCTCGACGCGCTCTTCGAGACGTGCCCGATCGGTCTGGTGATGCTGGACGAGGGCATGCGCTACGTCCACCTCAATCAGGCGCTCGCGGACATGGACGGGATACCCATCGAGGACCACCTGGGGCGGCATGTGTCCGAGGTGATGCGCATGTCCGACGACGGTGAGTCCCTGCGGCTCCTGCACGAGGTGGCCGCGGGCGGCCCGCCCGTGGTCGGCATGCTGGTGGGCATGCGCACGGCGGGTCACCCGGACCGCGACCAGGTGCGGTCGGTGAGCTTCTTCCCGCTGAGCCGGGCGGTCGGTACCCGGGCGGGTCTCGGCGGTCTGCTGGTGGACGTCACCGCCCGGGAACAGGCCATCCTCGAAGCGACCGCGGCCCGTCAGCGCCTTGCCCTGCTGGACCGGGCAGCGGCCCATATCGGAACCACCCTGGACCTGAACGTCACCGCCGGGGAACTGGTCGAGGCCGCGGTTCCCGACTTCTGCGACGCGGCCGTCGTGGAGGTGGCGGACGGGATGGACGGCGCCGAGGTCTTCGACCCGGCGCAGCCGCTGGTCACCCGACGGATCGCGGCCGGTACGTCGCTGCCGCCACCCGCCACCGACGTCGTCGGCGGAGTGCAGGGGGTGACCTACCCACCGGGCTCCACGATCCACGAGGTGCTCAGTACGGGGCGCCCGGTCACCGCGGTCGTGGACGAGGAGTTCACCCGGCGCACGGTTCTGCACGGGGACAGGGCCCGGCTGCTGGCCGAGAGCGGCCTGACCTGCCTGCTGGTGGCTCCGCTGATCGCGCGCGGGACCGTGCAGGGGATCATCATCTTCGGCCGCTCGGATGCACGGCCCGGCTTCGACGAACAGGACCTCAGCCTGGCCTCCGAGCTGGCCTCGCGCGCCGCGCTGTGCCTGGACAACGCCCGTCTGTACAGCAAGGTGCGGCACATCGCCCTCACCTTCCAGCGCGCACTGCTGCCGAAGGAACCGAATGCCGGTCCGCATGTGGAGGTCGCCCACCGGTACGTGCCCGCGGGGCGGCTGACCGAGGTCGGCGGGGACTGGTACGACGTGGTCGCGCTGGCAGGCGACCGGGTGGCGCTCGTCGTCGGTGACGTCATGGGCCACGGTGTGCCGGCGGCCGCGGCCATGGGACGGCTGCGCATCACGGCAGAGGCCCTCGCCCGGCACATCGGCGACCCCGGCACCCTGCTCACCGAGCTGGACTCCTGCGCCAGGGAGGCGGGCATCGAGCTGGCGACCTGTCTCTACGTCGTCTACGACCCCGCCACCGGGCAGGCCTCCGTCGCCGACGCCGGCCATCCTCCGCTGCTCGTGCTGCGTCCCGACGGCTCGGTCGACACCGTCTCCGAGCCGCGGGGGGTCCCCCTCGGGGTCGGCGGGTTCCGTTACCTGACGACGGACATCCACGTGCCCGAGAACGCCGTCCTGGCCCTGTACACGGACGGTCTCATCGAGACGCGGGGCCACGACATCGACGAGGGCCTGGACGCGCTGCGTGCCGAACTGCGCAGGCCGGCCGCCTCGTTGGAGGCGGCGGCGGACAGCATCCTCGCCGGCCTGCTGCCCGCGCCCCCGGCGGACGACACCGTCCTCGTCCTGGCCCGCGTCCACCGTGCCCCGTCGAAGGAGCGCACCGGCCTCCGTCCGCTCTAGGACGGCCGCCGGACCTCCGTCCGCCCTTGTGGACCCTGTGGTCGGACGGCAGGAGTCCGACGACCGGCGCGGGCGCGCCTCAGGGCTCGTCCCGCCGGGCCAGACCGCCGAGCAGGTCCAGTGCGTCCTGGAGGGCGACCGGCTCGAAGAAGCAGGCGTCGACCTCCTCGACGGCGGCGACCGCGCGCGGCGCGAGTTCGGCGCCGGCGGCGGTGACCCGCAGCCGTCGTGCGCGTGTGTCGGCCGGGTCGACCTCACGCTCGAGCAGCCCCTTGCCCTCCAGGGCACGCAGGACCTGCGAGGTCATCTTGACGTCGGTACCGGCCTGACGCGCGAGGGCCTGCTGGTTGGGTTGCTCGCCCCGCGCGTTGAACCACCATGTACAGGCCAGCAGGACGAACTGGACATGTGTCAGGCCCAGCGGGCCCAGCGCCGTGGCGATGTCCCGTTGCCAGCGCAGCGTGGTGTGCCAGAGCAGGAAGCCGGGGCTGTCGCCGGGACCGAGTGCCATCAGCCGCGCGCCCGCTCGACCAGGGCCTCCATGGTGTCGGGCCAGTCGGCCGTGATGGCCGGGCCGATCCCGGGGCCGAGTTCGTCGGCCGCGTCACCGGTGATCTCCATCCGGTACACGACCCTGGTGCGGTGCGAGGTGCCCGCCTCGACCCGGTGGATGGTGCGCAGGAGCAGGCCGTCGAACTCGGCCTCGTCCACGAACAGTTCACCTGCGGTCAGCCGGCCGATGCGCAGCCGCACGGGGTCCTGGCCCGCCGGGGTCATCACGATCTCGGTGCCGGTCGCGAACGGACCGCTGATCTCGATGCTCTCGATGTCGGCGTTCCAGGTTCCCCAGTTCTCCACATCGGCCCACAGGTTCCAGATCGCCTCGGTCGTGGCGTTGGTCTCGACGCTGTGCTCGTACACCCACATGAGTGGCCTCCCCGGTGACGGACGGTTAATCCGCGCACAGACTATCTGTGCGCAGACTTACTGTCCACCCGGTGCGTCGGCCGTCCGGCGTGGCGGTCCGGGCACGCGACGCCCCGCACAGGGCCGTCGCGCTCCGAGCCGGGGTGCGCGGAAGGGGCACCGGCCGGGCCCGCGCACGTGGGACGTTCACTCCGGCCGGATGTGCCAGGGGGTGGGCCTGTCCGCGGCCCGGTCGCGCACCCGGTCCACGGCCTCGTCGAGCGCGTCGTCCAGCGAGGCCGCGGCCATGATGAGCGACAGGTGCGTGAAGGCCTGCGGGAAATTGCCCAACTGCTCGCCGCCGGGGCCGATCTCCTCGGCGAACAGGCCGACGTGGTTGGCGTAGGTGTGCATCTTCTCGAACGTGTAACGCGCCTTGTCCAGTTGGCCGGAGCGGGCCAGGGCGTCGACGTACAGGAAGGTGCACAGGCTGAAGGTGCCTTCGGAACCGCGCAGTCCGTCGGGGGACGCGGCCGGGTCGTACCGGTAGACGAGACTGTCGGAGACCAGCTTCCGCTCGATGGCGTCCAGGGTGGACAGCCAGCCCGGGCTGAGGGGTGCCATGAAGCGGACGCGTGGGGCCAGCAATAGGGAGGCGTCCAGGACGTTCCCTTCGTAGTACTGGACCAGGGCCTCCTCCTCCTGGCTCCAGCCACGCTGCATGACCTGTTCGAGGATGGCGTCGCGGGCTGTGGTCCAGCGAATGATGTGCGCGGGACGGCTCCACTCCTGCGCCAGCCGCAGCCCGCAGTCGAAGGCGGCCCAGCACATGATGCGGCTGTAGGTGAAGTCCTTGCGCCCGCCGCGGGTCTCCCAGATGCCCTCGTCGGGGCGGTCCCAGGAATCGACGAGCCAGTCGAGGGTCCGGCTGAGTCCCTTCCAGCCGTGATAGCCCACGTGCATGGCGATGTCGCGGCTCTCGGACAGCGCGTACAACGCCTCTCCGTAGACGTCGAGTTGCAGCTGGTCGGCGGCGGCGTTCCCGGCGCGCACCGGGGCCGAGCCCCGGTAGCCCTCGAAGTGTTCGAGGATCTCCTCGCTCAACTGCGGGTCCCCGTCCACCCGGTACATGATCTGGAGCGGTTCCCCGTCCGGTCCCGCCTGGTCGTGCAGCCGGTCCCCCAGCCAGCGGACGAATGCTGTGGCCTCGTCGACGAACCCGATGTCGAGCAGAGCGCGGACGGACAGCGAGCCGTCGCGGATCCAGGTGTACCGGTAGTCCCAGTTGCGTTCGCCGCCCACCTGCTCGGGCAGGCCCATCGTGGCGGCGGCGATGGGAGCCCCGGTCGGGGCGTACGTGAGGAGCTTCAGCGTGATGGCCGAGCGGTGCACCATGTCGGGCCAGCGGCCCCGGTAGTGGCTGGTGCGCACCCAGCGCTGCCAGTGGTCGATCACCCCCCAGATCTCCCGCTCTACCTCTCCCTCGTCGGGCCTCGCAGGTGCCGCTCCGCCGGGATCACAGGTGGTGAGGATCGCGGCGGCGACCTGCCCCTCACCGAGAGTCACCTCGCCCGTGACGTCGTCGCCGTCGCGCCGCAGAGGGAAGGTGCTCTGCAGGTGGGCCGTGATGCCGGAGGCGTGGAAGGCGGCGTCCTGCGAGCCCAGGTCGAGCGTGTGACGGGCGCGCCCGTAGTCGAAGCGGGGCCTGCACTCCAGGGTGAAGCGCACGGTGCCTCGTACGGTCCGGATGCCTCGGATCAGGGTGTGGCGGTCGGACGCCTGCCGGGACGCGTTGGGGATCATGCAGTCGATCACCTCGCCCACCCCGTCGGGCGACATGAACCGGGTGACCAGCACGGCGGTGTCCGGATAGTAGAGCTGCCGCCAGGCGCCCTCCTCGTGTCCGCCGTCCGGGGCCAGGGTGAAGTGGCCACCCCGTTCGTGGTCGAGGAGGGCGGCGAAGATGCTCGGCGAGTCGAAGCGCGGGGCCGCGAACCAGTCCACCACGCCCTGCGAGGAGACCAGCGCTGCCGTCTGCAGATCTCCCACCAGACCGTGGTCGGCGATCGGCGGATAGCGATCCATCCCTCCAATGTCCGCTATGCGGGCCCTTCGTGCGCGTCGAACCCACCCACGTCCGCCTTCACCGTCGAGAATTGCCCGGCATCGCCGGACGAGACGGAACTGACGGGATGTGGTAGGGGTGGACCTGGTCCATCTGCGGGCGGTGAGCCCGCCGGACGTGACCGATCGGGCGATGGCGTTCCTCGGCGGCAACCCGTGCGTGCTGAACCTGACGCTGCGCCCCGGGCGGGTCCACAACCCGGACGGCAGCGCCATCGAGTGCGATGTGCTCACCGGTGCCGCGAACGACGTGCTGCGCGGTCTGCGGGAGCTGGAGCTCGACCGGCTCGGCTCCATCGTGATCGAGCCCGTGGGCGTGGCGTTCTGCGACCTGGCGAGCCGGACCAGCGCCCGGGAACTGGGGGTGATGGCGGACGCACCGCTGTGGGAACAGGTCGAGGCGCGCATCCGCGCCGAGGGCCGGTATCCGCCGAGCTTCTACCTCCTCCTGGTCGTCGCCGGACTGATCGGCTCGGTGGGCATCCTCACCAACTCCCAGATCCTGATCGTCGCGGCCATGGTCGTCGGACCCGAGTACGGGGCCGTCACGAGCGTCGCCCTCGGCATCGACCGCGGCGCGTACGGCCGCGTCCGCCAGGGCCTGCGCGCCCTGCTGACCGGCTTCTCGGCCGCCGTCGCGGTCACCTGTCTGTTCTCCCTGCTGGTGCGGGCGCTGCACATCGAGCCACCGGCCTTCGCCCGGGGGATCAGACCGGTGTCCCACCTCATCGACAACCCCGACTTCTACTCGCTCGTGGTGGCGGCGCTGGCGGGAGTCGTCGGCATCGTCTCGCTGACCGAGGCCAGGGCGAGCGCGCTGCTGGGCGTCTTCATCTCGGTCACCACGATCCCCGCCGCCGCGGACATGGGGGTCTCCCTCGCCTTCGGACAGTGGCGGCAGGCGCGGGGCTCCCTGGTCCAGCTGCTGCTGAACATCGTGGTCCTGATCCTGGTCGGGACGGCCACCCTCAAGGGGCAACGGGCCGTGTGGCGACGGCTGGGGGCACGGCGAGGGACGTGAACAGGTCCGTGCGGCGTGACGGCACGGACGCCGTGGCGGCCGCTGGTCCATTCGGTCCGACTCCCCGTTCCCGGTCGGGCTGGCAGCGGGTTTCACTGCGGGCCGAACGGCCCACGGGGGTGATGTGGTCGAGGATGACCGGCCCGAGCAGCCCCGGACGGGACGGGACCGCGTTCCTCGACAGCACCGGCCGATAGGCACCAGTGGGCACCAGCGTGAGCGCACTGCACAACATCACGACCCTTCCGCTGCTGAAAGGGCAACGGGCGCTGGTGACCGGCGCCAACTCCGGGACCGGCAGGGCCACCGCGGTCGTGCCGGGGCGCATGGGCGCCGACGCCGTGGTCAACTACGTCGCCGACTCCGGCTCCGTGCAAGAGGTGGTACGGGAGATCGAGGACTTCGGGGTGCGCTGCTGCGCCCACCATGCGGACGTCTCCCAGGAGGAACAGGTCGTCGACATGGTGTCCCGCATGGTGAGCGAGTTCGGCACGAGGACCTGCGGCGGGCAGCGGCCCCGCGCGACACTCCGCCCGCGCTCTGACGGGGGCCGTCGGCATCGCAGGCCAGGTGCAGCGCCGACGTCGACGCGCTGCGGCGGGGCGTCCGGCCGGCCGTCGCCCGCGTCGCCCGGCGCGCAGTGTTCCGGGTCGCGCTCCGTACCGGGTGTCCCGCCCCCCTGCGCCGGGCGGAGCACCGTCGCCTCGAGTGGCAGGCGCACGGCTCCGGCGCCGCGTCCGCCGGATGGCGCGCGGCGGCCGGGGGGCGTACGACGGAGGGCAAAGGGGCCCGGCCAGGGCCCCTCCACCCGGAGGAGGAATCATGCAGCAGCCCGGAACCGCGACCCCCATGAGCAAGGAGATGCAGGACTGCGTCGAGGCGTGCATGGCGTGCCACACCGTCTGCGAGGAGACCATGAGCTCGTGCATGCAGATGGGCGGCCAGGCCCAGATGCAGATCATGCGGGCGCTGATGGACTGTTCCGAAATGACCCGCATGTGCGCGGACATGATGATGCGCAGGTCGCCGATGGCCGCCGAGATGTGCGCCATGTGCGCACGGGCCTGCGAGATGTGCGCGGAGGCGTGTATGAGCATGCCGGACGACGCGCAGATGATGCGCTGCGCGGAGTCCTGTCGCCGGTGCGCCGCGATGTGCCGCGCGATGGCCGGTGCCAGGGCGTGAGCCCCGGCTGAACGCACCGTCGAGTCCCGTGGTCCGCGGCCCGGGGTGTCCCCCGTGCCGCGGTCCGCGGGCTCGTTCGTATCCGAGGGAGGCGCTCAGGGGGTGAAGACCTGCTCCAGGCGGTGGATGGCACCGTCGTCGCCTGTTTCGTACTTGAACACCAGACCGGAGTCGGGGTGCGCGTCGACCCAGTCGATGAGTTCCTGCACGCCGATCCGCTGGTTCGTCGAGGTGTCCGTGATCGGGTTGGTGGCCGTCACGTACGCCGCCTGGTCGAGCGCCCAGCGTGCTTCCTCGCCGGACACGATGAACGGCGCCCCGTCCGTGTCCTTGCCCGCGCACCCCCAGGCGCCGTGCTGGAAGACCAGGTTCACATGTCCGGTGTCGCCCTTGATCTTCTCGATGCGGTAGAGGGCGATCTCGTCCGGGTCGGCCTCGTCCGGGGTCGGCGGCTTGCTCGCACAGCCCGCCTTCTTCGCTGCCGAGGCCCCGCCGGACACGCCCCCGGACTTCTGCGCCGCGTGCACGCCGCCGGTGGTCCCCGCCGCACCGGTGCCACTCGTCGCCGTGGAGCCGCCGGAACCGCCGGAGCCGCCCGAGCCGCCCGAGCCGCCTGTCGCTCCGGAGCTCCCCGTACCCGCCGAGCCCTTCGACGACGCGGAGCCGCCGGCGGCGCCGGACGTCCCGGTGGACGCCGAAGCCGATGCGTGGGCACCGGGCTCCGCGGCGGCCCTGTCACCCGCGTCCGCGCCGTGCTCCGCGCACCCCGTGAGCGAAGCGGCCAGCGCAACGGCGACGAACACACCGGCACCGGATCTCCGACGAGTCGTTCTCATGGTGGATCTTCCCCCCGTTCTCCGCGGCCCCCCGGCCGCGGTCCCTTTGGACGCAGGGAACGTAGCAATGCGAGCACCCGCCGCGCACCGGCCGACGACCCCGTGTCGCCGACTCGGGACATCACCGTCACGCTGCGAAGACATGATGCGAAGCAACGGGACCGCGCGGGCCGGACGCAGGCCGCGTGCCCGGGGTGGCCGCGGAAGCGGTGAGGGAGGGCCGGGCGTACGCGCGGCAGGTCCCGGTCCTTCGGTCCGCGGGGGCAGGGGTCCCCGGGGCGTGCGCTGCGTTGGTGCTCCCTGCCGCCGGGGATCATGCTGGTCGAGGGGAGCCCCCGGCCGTGCTGCTTCCGGTGGGGGAGCGACGGGCGAAGAGGACCGAGCGAGGACGAGATGAGCGGCGATGGAGCGACTTCCCACCCCGTCCGGTGAGCGGCCCGGCGAGCCTCACGAGCAGGGGGCGGCCCCTACGGAGGCCGTCGGGGAGCCCGCCTACACGGCCACGGCCACGATCAACGAGCAGGGCATCGTCACGGGCTGGAGCGGCGGCGCACGGCGACTCCTGGGCTATCTGCCGTCGGAGGTCGTCGGTCTGCCCGCGGCCCGTCTGCTCGCCGACGACACCGAGGAGCCGGCCCGGCCGGAGGTGTCCGGGCGACAGAGGTGGAGCGGTTCCGCGGTGCTGTGGCACCGCGACGGGCGCCGGCTCCGGCTGGACCTGCTGGCCCACCGCCGTACCCCCGGCGGTGGGATCACCGAATGGCTCGTGCTGTGCGCCGTGCCGGGCGGGCCGCGGACGAGCGGGGACGAGGCGTGGGAGGCGTGGGCGTTCACCCAGGCCCCTTACGCCTCGGCGGTCTTCGACGCGGAGCTGCGGCTGGTGCGGGCCAACACCCGTACGGAGCAGGCGCTGTCGCTCGGCGAGGCCGGGATGCGCGGGCTGCGGCTGCCGGAGATCGCGCCCTGCCCCGAGAGCGACGCCGCCGAGCAGGCGATGCGCTCCGTCCTGCAGAGCGGTGAGCCCCAGGACACGGACGTGCCGATCGCACCCGCCGGGGCGAACGGGGAGCGCGGCAGCAGGCCGGCCTCGATGACCCCGCTCAAGGACGGGGCCGGCCACGTGCGTGCGGTGTGCCTGACGGTGCACGAAGGTGCCGGCGGGGGTCCGGCGGACCGCCGGCTGGGTCTGCTCGGCGACGCCGTCGCCCGTATCGGCACCACGCTGGACATCGCCCGCACCACCCAGGAACTGGCCGACGTCGCGGTGCCGCAGCTCGCGGGGTTCGTCGCCGTCGACCTGCTGGAGGCCCCCGGGCGCGGCGAGGATCCGTCCGCCGCACCGTCGGGCGGCCCTGTCACGGTGTACCGCAGCGCGCTCCACTCGGTCCTCGAGGGCTCCGCCACCCTGGCCGCGGGAGAGACGATCGTCCACCCGGCGCACTCGCCGGTGGCCGACTGTCTGGCCCGGGGTCACGGTGCCCACTACCAGTCGGCCGATCCGGCGCTGGCCCGGTGGGCGGACAGGGATCCGGGCGCCGCCTGGATCCGCACCGCGGGCATCACCTCACTGATGGTGGTCCCCGTGCGCGCCGGGGGCACCACGCTCGGCGTGGCCCTCTTCGGCCGCGACGCGCGTCAGGACCCCTTCGAGCAGGACGACCTGTGGCTCGCCGAGCAGCTCACCGCCCGTGCGGCGCTGGCCATCCACAACGCCCGCCGCTACACCCGCCAGCGCACCACCACCATGGCCCTGCAGCGCAGCCTGCTCCCCCACAGCCTGCCCGAGCAGGCCGCCCTCGAGATCGCCTCGCGCTATCTGCCGGCCGGCAGCGGCGCCGGAGTCGGCGGCGACTGGTTCGACGTCATCGCGCTGTCCGGCGCGCGCGTTGCCCTGGTCGTCGGCGACGTCGTCGGCCACGGCATCCGGGCCTCGGCGACCATGGGCCGGCTGCGGACGGCGGTGCGCACCCTGGCGGACGTCGACCTGCCGCCCGACGAACTGCTCACCCACCTCGACGACCTCGTCATCCATCTGTCCACCGACGAGGCCGGCACCGACCCGTCCGCCGCCGAGGGCGCCGGAATCGGCACCACCTGCCTGTACGCCGTCTACGACCCGGTCACGCGCCGCTGCACCATGGCCAGGGCCGGACACCCCTCACCTGCCGTGGCGACCCCGGACGGCGCGGTCCACGTCCTCGACATGCCGGCCGGGCCGCCGCTGGGTCTGGGCGGGCTGCCGTTCGAGACCATGGAGATCGAACTGTCCGAGGGCAGCATGCTCGCCCTGTACACCGACGGCCTCCTCGCACTCCGCGACCATGACATCGACGAGGCCCTCGACCGGATGTGCGCCGCCCTCGCGCGCCCCGCCCGGACGCTCGAAGCGGTCTGCGACCGGGTGCTCACGACCCTGCTGACGCACCGCCCGGACGACGATGTCGCGCTGCTCCTCGCACGGACCCGTGCTCTCGACGCCGACCAGGTCGCCTCCTGGGATCTGCCCGTCGACCCCGCCATCGTGTCCCGTGCCCGGCGCCACGCCACCGAGCAGCTCACCGCCTGGGGACTCGACGACGCCGCCTTCGTCACCGAGCTGATGGTCAGTGAGATGGTCACCAACGCGATCCGCTACGGACGGCCGCCCATCCAACTCCGCCTCATCCACGACCCCACCACGCTGACCTGCGAGGTCTTCGACTCCAGCAGCACCGCGCCGCACATGCGACGGGCCCGGACCTTCGACGAGGGCGGTCGCGGCCTGCTCCTGGTCGCCCAGCTCGCCGACCGCTGGGGTACGCGCCACATGCCCACCGGGAAGACCGTCTGGGCCGAGCAGTCCATCGCCAAGGCCTGAGCCCACCGGCGCGGTGGGCGGCGTCGTCGTCCTCCGCCGCCGCCCGGGCGGCCCGGACCGCCGAGCCCGCGGAGCCCACGAGGGCCCGGCCGTTGGCGCCTGCACGCCGCGAGGGGTCGACCCGGACGGATCCGCGGACCACGGCCGACCGATCGCTCGGCGAACCGGGGCGTCACGGGGTGAACGGGCTGTCGTCCATCGCTCCCGTCCCGTCACCGTCGACGAGCTTCTGTTTGAGGGCGTCGAGGTCGTGGGCGGACGTGGTGGTGTCATCCCCCATCAGTCCGTACCAGTCGCCGTCGAGGAACTCCTGCCTCCAGTCGTCGACCTCGGCCGCGGGGATCTTGTATCTGTCGGCCACTTCGGCCCTGGTCACGTGCCCGGACATCACCGCGAGCACAATACGGACCCTGTCCTTAGCTGTGAGGTCGTCCTTGGTCCCGTCCGGCAGAGCGCCGTAGCGTGGACAGCGGGGCCCACCGGGCTCGCCCGGGTCACCGGGCCGGCCGGGCTCACCACCGCGGCCGCCTGCGCCGCCGTCCCCTTGCCTGCCGCAATGGGTGTCGTGACCGACCGCGGCCACATGGCCGGTACCGGTGGGGGAACCGGGCGAGACGTGCACGGCACACGCGGTGCCGGCCGCCAGGGTCAGCGAGACGACTGCCAGGGCCAGCGGACGCCGTGGGAAGCGGCCGGACACGAGTCTCTCCGCAGGGTCGTCATCGGGCCGTCGCCACGGGCGGCGAAGTCCGGGCACCGCCGTCACCGCCCTCGCCGCCGCCGTCGGCACGCGGCCCCGTGACCCTCGCGCCGGGCGACGGCACCGCGCCCGCACCCGACGCCGGCACCGGCACCGGCACCGGCACCGCCCGGCGCGCAGACCCGCGACAGCCGTACACCGGCCCGCAGACAGCCGAAACAAGACGTGGCACTCTCCTCACCACTCCGCCCCACTCCCTTGCCGGTGAGGCCCGCACCACCAGTAGGCCGGGCGGCCACCGACACGGTCACGCTCCGAGGAGTCGGGACTTGACACCCCGGGAATCACTGTCGGCCCCGTCCCCTCCCCGGGCTCCGTTCGGCTTCCGGGCTTCAAGCGCCTCTTGCCGCGCCGGAGTTCCTTTCATCCGGACGGCTCATCCGGCACCGGCCGACCAGGAGCGCACCCGCTGGACCGAGGTACGCCGCCGACGGCCCGCGTTGGGCGGCGCCCGCGGCTGCCAGTCGCACAGGCCGGTTGCGGCGCCACCCGAGCGGGCGCACGGTGAACAAGGGTGCGCCCGGCCTTCTCGGACGGATCGTCCCGGCCCGCACCCCCGGCGAGAGGACAGCAACGGTGATGACCAAGGGCAACGCCAAGGCAATGCAGATCAAGGGCAAGCTGAGGGAGACCCTCGGAAAGGCCTTGCACGACAAGTCCATGCAGCGGGCGGGGCGCGGCGAGCAGCTGCGCGGCAAGGCGCAGGAGATGGCCGGGAAGGCTGCTGATCAGGTCCGCAAGAGGACCGGACACTGACCTCGGGGGATCCGGGAGGCGCGTGATCCGACCCGTCGCCGAGTCGGACGGCGAGTCCACGTCAGGCACCGGCGCGCGTGCGAGTGACCTCGGGCCGCTGCCGCGGAGACACACGCAGAAGAAGATCACGACGCAGTTCCAGGGCCGCCACCGCCCCGGCCTTCGGGATGCCCCGCCCGTCGACGCCCCCGCCCCTCGACGTGTGGACGCCGTCCCGCCCCGTCCGTGCGGCACGGCGCACCGATGGTGTCCCGTTCGCTGCCGCCTCCGCTGCCGGGAACCTGGCGACCTCGTGGTGGCCGGTGCGTACGAGGTGCCCATGAGCCCGCCGCACCCCCTCGGGGCGTCTGTGCGGCCGCGTCCTCGCGGACCTCAGCCGCGCGTTGGAGGTGGCAACGACCCATGACTCTGCAACATCCCGCCGACCGCGGTGGTGACACCCGTGGGCGCTTCGAACGGCTGGCGGAGGCAGCGTCGAAATTCACCAGCTCACCGGCCTTCTTCGTGTGCTGCCTCGCCCTGGTCGCGTTCACCGTCGCCGTGCACATCGCGGACCTGGAGGTACGGTGGCTGCTCCTCGCCGGCGAAGTGATGACGGCCGTGACCCTGCTGCTCCTCGCCCTTCTGAAGAACTCGGAGCTGCGGGCCGAGCGCGCGATCCAGCGCAAGCTGGACGCCATCGCCGCGGCGCTCCTCGAAGGCCAGGAGGGCAAGCTGGGCAGGGCGCATCAGGACCTCAAGGACGTGATCCGCATGGAGGACACGATCTGAGCGTCAGGACTTCTGTGGCTCGGGGTTCCCGCCTTGGGACTGTTGCCCACCCGACTGCTCGGGGTTCCCGCCTTGGGACTGTTGCCCACCTGACTGCTCGGGCTGCCGCTGCTCCGACGACGGCCCGCCTCCTGACCTCGACGCCGGTGCGGACGAAGGTGGCACGGGTGACGCGGGGGGCTTCGACGGAGCGGCCGACGACCCGCCGGGGGGCGAGGACGGACCTGGCGACGAGCCGCCCGAAGGCGTTGACGGCGCCGGTGACTGAGACGGGGACGACGGCGCCGATGACTGCGACGGGACGGGGGGCGGAGGCTGCGACGAGGACGGCGCGGACGGCTTGCTCGTCGAGGGGCTCTCCTTCGACGGGCTGGACTCCTTGCCCGACGAGGAAGGCGAGGACGACGGGGAGGACGGGGACGACGACTCCGGCGGCTTCGTGCTCTCCTTCGATGCCTTCGATTCCTTCGGCTTCTTCGACTCACTCGGCTTCTTCGACTCGCCCGGCTTCTTCGACTCACTCGGCTTCTTCGACTCACTCGGCTTCTTCGACTCGCCCGACTTTTTGGACTCACTCGGTTTCTTCGACTCGCCCGGCTTCTTCGACTCGCCGGGCTTCTTCGACTCCTTCGACGACTGCGACGATCCCGGGGATGACGGTTCGGAGGAGGACGAGGACGGCTTGCCCGAGGGGGACGGGGAGGTCCCGTTCGGCGACGTCGTTTCCCCGGGTGTCCGGGACGGCTTGATCACCGGTGGTGCGGTCTTCTCGTCGTGCACGCCCTTGTCGTCGCCGCGCCGCCGTACGAACCAGTCACCGCTGTGCGGGTCGACCATGACGAACCTCTTGACCTCCCGGTGTACGGGTGCGACCACGACGACGTCGGAGGGCCGGTAGTGGGGCCAGGCGTTGCCCACGCGCTTGGGAGTGCCCTTCTGGGCGACCGGCGGTGTCAGCGGGTTGCCGCAGGCACAGCGCACGCGGGGCACGCCCCGGGAATCGACCAGGACCGCCGTCCCCGCCTGC
>NZ_JBSFDP010000062.1:0-21810 GCF_053593975.1 Streptomyces sp. NPDC002004 | reverse complement strand
GGGGGGGGGCCGCGCCGGACGGCGCGGCACCCCGGTTTTCCTGCGCCCAGGTGTCACTGACAGGCGTAGTAGTACGCCGCCGGATCGAGGTAGTACGCCGCCGGGCCGAGCAGGTCGAGGATGCCGACCGAATTGCCGCAGACGTTGACCGGCATGCCGACCGGCATCTGGATGACGTTGCCGGACAGAACGCCGGGCGAGTTGGTCGCGGTGCCCATGACCGAGACGTTCGGGTCGGGGTCGGCGAGGGCGGCGCCCGCGCTGCTGAGGACGGCGCCGAGGGCCAGGACGGCCGCGGTTGCTGCGGTACGGATCCGCACGGTGGTCTCCCATCGATGGGTGGCAGGGGCTTGCCCGCACCATCCGACAGCAGGGCAGCCGTGTCGGCGCGGGGAGTTCCGCCACTCGTGGGCAATCCCGCGCCGTCCGGGGGACCGCACGGTCCGCGGCGCCACACGCCGGTCACATGTTCTCGGCGCCCTTCCTGACGGCCTGCCGGATCCGGGTGTACGTGCCGCAGCGGCAGATGTTGCGGATCTCGTCGAGGTCGGCGTCGCCGATCTCGCGGCCCGCGGCCCTCGCCTGCCGCACCTTGGCGACGGCCGCCATGATCTGACCGGGCTGGCAGTAGCCGCACTGGGCGACGTCCTGGTCCAGCCAGGCCTCCTGCATCGGGTGCAGATCCCTGCCGACGGTCGCCGGGAGGCCCTCGATCGTGGTGATCTCGTCGGTGGGCCGCACCTGCGACACCGGCACCGAACAGGGGTTGAAGGCCAGGCCGTTGATGTGCGACGTACAGGCCTGGCACACCCCCAGACCGCAGCCGTACTTCGGCCCGGTGACACCGAGCAGGTCGCGCAGGACCCACAGCAGCCGCACGTCGTCGTCGGCCTCGACCGTGACCTGCCGGCCGTTGAGCGTGAAGGTGTGGCGTGACACAGGGGCCTCCTCGACGGGCCGGGACATCGCGGACTCTCAGTAGGCGCGGTCGAGTCCGTCGGTGGGGGACTGGGGTGTGGACGGTTCGAGCGGCAGCGGTTCGAAGCCGAGGGTGCCGTGGTTCACGGGGAAACGGGTCGGCATCGTGCCGGTGGCGCGCGCATAGCCGCAGGCGATCGCCGCGAAGGCCGGAGCCACCCCGAGCTCCCCGGCTCCGGCGGGTTCCCCGGTGCTCGTCGGCATCACGACGACCTTCGTCTCGAGCGGGGTGTTCCACTCCCGTGTGTAGAAGTAGTTGTCCCAGCTGCCCTCGAGCGGGATGCCGTCCCTGATGTGCAGGCTGGAGGTGAACGCCAGGGCGATCGCGTCGTTGAGCCCGCCGAGCATCTGGGCCTCCAGCCCGCGCGGATTGATCGCGAACCCGGCGTCCACCACCATCAGCGCCCTGGTCACCCGGGGTCCGGTCACGCCGTCGCGCACCTTCCGGTTCACCGTCTCCGGGCGGCAGTCGACCTCGACGAGCGTGGCGACCGCCCCGCGGTACTCCGCGTGCAGCCCGATGCCCTGAGCGACGCCGGACGGCAGGGACCTGCCCCACTCGCCGACCTCGACCGCCTTGTCCAGGACCGCGCGCAGCCGGTCGTCCCTGAGGAACGAGCGGCGGAACGCCACCGGATCCCGTCCCAGCGCCGCGGCGAGCCGGTCGACCACCAGCTCCTGGGCGCACACCACGTTCGGAGAGTAGATGTTGCGCATACTGCCGGTGTTGAACCGCAGCGGGACCTCCTGGAGGAGCTGCGTGGTCACCCCGAAGTCGTACGGCGACGACTGGGTCAGCTCGAAGATGGTCTCGGCGAGGCTCGGGTTGCCGGCCACCGGCAGCTTGGCCGCCGTCGCCGTGACCATCTCGCCGAGCCCGTGGCCGAAGTCGGTCCGCACACTTGTGTGCCGCTGCTCGAAGCTCAGGACGTTGCCGAGCGCATGGGTCGCACGGACCCGGGAGACGCACATGGGATGGGTCCGCCCCTGGCGGAAGGTGTCCGTCCTGGACCATGAGAGCTTGACCGGCTTGCCCATCTCCCGTGAGATCTCGGCGGCTTCGAGTGCCACGTCGTGGAACAGGTGCCGCCCGAAGGAGCCGCCGCCCTCCACCACATGCACCGTGACGGCCTCCTGGGGCAGCCCGAGCAGGGTGGCGATCTCGCGCTGCGCCACGATCGGCACCTTCAGGCTCGCCCAGATCTCCGCCCGGTCGGCCCGGACGTCGGCGATCGCGTTGTCCGGCTCCAGAGGCGCGTTGCTGGCGAAGGCGAAGGTGAACTCGGCGTCGATGCTCTTCGCCGGCAGCGCCGGCACGGCCAGGGGGAGCGCGGCCGCTCTGAGCTTCGCCAGCACGGTGTCGTCCGACTCGTCGTCCACGGTGCCGGGGCCCCAGGTCACCTCCAGTGCCCGGAGCGCGTCGATGCACTGCCCGAAGGTCTCGCCGCGCACCGCCACCCCGTACCGGATCGCCGCGACGTCGGTGATGCCCGGCATGCTGCGGACCTCGTCGGCGTTGTGCACGGCCACGACCGAGCCGTTGAGGGTCGGGGGTCTGCGCACCATCGCCGGCAGGGCGCCCGGTACCCGCAGGTCCATGCCGAACGTCTTGCGTCCTGTGACGATGTCGAGGGCGTCGACCCGGCCGCGCGGGGTGCCGAGGACGGTGAACTCCGACGGGTGCTTGAGCCGGGCCGAGGCCGTCGTGGTCCGTGTGCCGGCCGCCGCGGACGCGAGCGAGCCGTAGGTGGCGCTCCTGCCGGAGAAGTGGCGGATCACGCCGTCCTCGGTGGTGAGTTCGGACACCGGTACGTCCCACTGGCCGGCGGCGGTGTCGAGGAGCCGCTGCCGTGCGACGGCGGCCGCCGTACGGACGGGCAGGTACATGCTGCGCATCGAGTTGGAGCCGCCGGTGAGCTGGTTCATCATCAGCTCCGGCCGCGCGTCGGCCAGGGTGACGCGGACCTTGTCCAGCGGCAGGTCCATCTCCTCGGCCACCATCATCGCCACCGCGGTCGTCATCCCCTGGCCCACCTCGGCCCGGGGCACGGCGAACTCGGCGATTCCGTCGGTGCCGACCCGCACCGAGATCAGGCCGGAGGTCGGCGCGGCCGCGAGGTTCTGCATGTCGCCGAGGTCGAAGATCTCCTCCGGCTGCGGGACCGACGGCACCGACGCCTCGGCCGGCTGTGCGCCGACCGCGTCCAGACCCCAGCGCACCCCCACCGCCAGTGTCGGCGCGGCGAGCAGATAGGCCAGAACCCGTCGCCGCCCGGGACCGTCGGGGCCGTCCGCCTCGAGGTCCCGCACCGGATCCGAATCCCGCGGAGCACCGCCCAGCACGGCCATGCGTGTCCCTCCCGGAGAACGAGGAGGGACCGGTGCGCGCCCCTTCCTGAGCCCCGGAGCGTGTCACGGGGCACAGGAATCGGCCAGGGTCACGACGCCCGGGCCGGGCGGGCTTCACCAAACCCGACGGTCCATCACGCCGCGCCGACACGAGGGGGGATCGGCAGGACTCCCTACGGGAGCCGGGCCGGCGCGTGGTCTCAGTGGGATCCGCGCGCTCCGCCGCCGTCCATCAGGGCCTGGGTCACGGCCCGGACGCTGCGGGCGATGTGGTTCAGCTGCATCACTTCGGCGGCGTACAGCTTGATGGTCTGTTCGATGACCTGCTCGGGCATCCCGAAGGAGGGCAGCTCGGCCCGCGCGGTCTGCAGCGCGGTGCGGGCGACACGGATCTCGTGCTGGACCTGGATCTGCGCATGGCGCGCGAGCAGCAGGGGCTGGCGGACCAGCAGGGGGTAGCTGCCGTAGCGGTCGGGCAGCAGGCCTCGCAGCCACTTGGACGCCGAACGCTCCCAGTCACGGGTGCCGGGTTCCTTGACCTGACAAGGCCAGTCCGAGGTGATCGGGGAGTGAATCAGGGACATCGTCGTCGCTTCCGAAGGGCCCGAATGTGCGGTTCAGGGGGTTTGGCGGCCCCGGCCTAGGGGATGACCGGGGCCACCACGGGAGATCGTGTGGTCGATCTCCGTCCGAGCACCCGGGTTGCGACGTGAGAAGGAGCATCGTTCCCGAGTGACCGAGGTTGCCCTGAGTGGGGAGGGCTGGGAGAAGTATTTATATATACCGTCGAGTACGCAAGGGTATGAAAAATTTCATGTGCGGCGATGGCTGAATCGATCCAGTCCAGCGAGGCCGGGACGTCAGTCCTTGAGGAAGAAAGTGTGCTGGTCAGCGATGTGTTCGTAGGCCTCGAGGCGGGCCTGGGTGCGCTCCGGGTCCGCGTCGGTCATGGCTTGAAGTAGTGCGGAGGACATCACACCGGGGGCCGCGTACGAGTCGAAGACCAGCCGCGATCCGGTGCCCGTGGCGAAGGTGACGTCGGCCTCGTCGGCCAGTGGGCCGAGTGCGAGATCGGTGATCAGGGCCACGCGCAGGCCCGCCCGGCGGGCCACCTGCAGTGCCGTCAGCGTCTCGTGGGCATGCCGCGGCATCGCGAAGGCCAGCACCCAGGAGCCGCCTGCCTCGCGGGACTGGAGCAGCGCGTCGTAGGCGACGCTGCCGCCGCGTGTCACGACTCGCACGTCCGGATGGATGCGCCGTGCCGCGTACGCGAAGTACTCCGCCAGCGACACCGAGATGCGCAGCCCCAGCACGGTCAGGGGGACCGACCGCGACAGCTCGCGCCCGACCTCGATGACCTTGTCGGGGTCGGCGAGGTCGCGCCGCAGGTTCTCCAGGTTCTCGATCTCGGCGTCGACGGCCGCCTGCAGCTCGTTGCCGTGGATCTCCGTGGGGGCGTCGGGGCTGCCCGCGAGCGTGCTCAGCGCGATCGACTGGAGCCTCTCCCGCAGTGCCGGATAGCCGCTGAAGCCGACGGCGGCCGCGAACCGGGTCACCGATGGCTGGCTCACGCCCACCCGCTCCGCCAGATCGGTGATCGAGAGGAAGGCCGCTTCGGTGATGTGCTCGATCAGGTACTGGGCGATCCGGCGTTGTCCGGGAGAGAGTCGGGGGCCGTCGAACAGGGTCCTGAGCTGCGAGGTGGGCGACGCCTCGGTCTCCGGGGCCGCCTTGCCCGCGCTGATCGCGGACGCCTGAGCACGTGCATGCTGCGGCGATGACACCGGTGTGCGTCCTTCTCGTCCCACAGTAGGAAACATAGCTCACCAGGCCGCCCGTGCCTGCTCATACCGGTGGAGGAGCACACCATTGGGGAAGGTGCGGGCGCACGTGGTGGTCCGTGAACTCGGCCGCCGTGCCCGGAGTTGACGTGGTGCAGCCCGCCGGGTCGCTTCTGCGGAGACGGGAGACGGGAGACGGGAGACGGGGGACGGGAGACGGGAGACGGGGGACGGGAGCCTGGTCTCTCCCCCCGGGCGCGCACCGTGCTCACGGAATGCCCGCGGAATGCGGCCGGAGGCAATCGCCGGGCACCTGCCGCGCACCCGCGCCGGGACCCCGACGGCTGATCACTTCATGACATGCAGGGAATGAATGGATAAAATGGGCCAAGCCTCGCGGGTGCGCAGAGGTGGAGGGTGAGAGGCGCAGCCGGTGTGCAGTGCCTGGGACCGACGTGCGGCGGAGAAGATCCATGGCCACCAATCGCCCCGCGGACGACGGCGATGAGCTGCTGGCCAGGCTCGGCTCGTTGACCGCCCAGGCCAGGGAGCGCGCCGAATGGCACCGGGCCCGGGTGGAACTGGCCATGGCGCTGCAGCGCGGCATGCTGCCGGGCGCCCTGCCCGTCGTACCCGGACTGCGCGTCGCCGCCCGCTACCTTCCCGCGCACAACGGCCTGAACGTCGGGGGCGACTGGTACGACGGTTTCCCGATGCCCGACGGCTGCATCGGCTTCTCCATGGGGGACGTGCAGGGCCACAACATCGAGGCGACCGCGTTCATGGGCCAGGTCCGTGTGGGCATGCGCTCGCTTGCGTCGGTCATCTCCGACCCCGGCGAACTGCTCGCCCGCACCAATGACGTGCTGCTGTCGATGGGGGCCGGACTCTTCGCGACCTGCACGCTCATCCGCTTCGACCCCGCCACCTGGGAGCTGGCAAGCGCCCGGGCAGGGCATGTGCCCTCCGTCTGGGCCACCGCCGACGGGCGGTCCGGCGTCGCGTACGACGAGTGCGGGCCCCCGCTCGGCATAGAGCCGGGCGTGACGTACCCCGTGACCCGGCGCAGGCTCTGCGCGGCGGGGACCCACATCATGCTCACGGACGGGGTCGTGGAGGGGCCGTCGCTCCCCGTCGACGAGGGGCTGCGCGAGGTCGCCCGGCTCGCCGCCGCCGCGACCGCCGCCGGTATGGAGGCCGGTCCGCTCGCCTCCACCGTCATCAGGGTGTCCGAGTCGGTCGGGCACGACGACGACGCCGCCGTGCTCGTCCTGTGTCACGACGCGCCCGGACGGCCGGGTGCGCCGGCCGGCCCGGCGGAGGCGCTCGGGCGCACCGCGGGGAGGCACGACAGGCCGATCGCACACGCGGCAGGCAGGCACGACGGGGCGCCGGCCCACGGCGCGCACACCCGGCGCGGGTGACGGACGACCGTGCGGGGGCACCGGTTGCTGCCGGCATGCGGGCGGACGGGTGAGGCGTGGTGACGGCCGTCGGCCGACGGGACGCACGCCCCGTGCGGCCCGGGCCGGGCACGACGCGGCACGCCCCGCGCGGAGGGCCGGCGGGCCCCGATGGTGCGTGTCCTGTCTGGCCCACCGGGAACGGGCGGTGTCTGATGGCTGATGTGGCGCATACCTGGGACGTGCGGCGTCTGTCCGTGACCGGCGTGGAGATCCTCGCCGTGGCGGCCTGCTACGTCGCGGCCGGACGCCTGGGACTCCTGGAGCAGCTGGTGGTCGGCGGCGCACGCGTGACGCCGCTGTGGCCGCCCACCGGTATCGCCGTGAGCGCCCTGCTCTTCCTCGGGCTGCGGATCTGGCCGGGGATCGCCCTCGGCTCGTTCCTCGTCGTGATGTCGCTCGGCCCCCTGGACTGGACCGTCGTCGGCGTCACCGTCGGCAACACGCTCGCCCCCGTCTGCGCCTGGTTGATGCTGCGCCGTGTCGGCTTCCGCATCGAGCTCGACAGGTTCAAGGACGGGGTGGCCCTGGTGTTCCTCGGTGCCCTCGGCACCATGCTCATCAGTGCCACGATCGGGGCCATCACGCTCGTGCTCTACGGCAAGTTCGGCTGGGGCAGCTTCTGGCCCGTCTGGGCCGCCTGGTGGGTGGGCGACGCCATGGGGGTTCTGATCGTCACCCCGGCCCTGCTCGCGCTGCGCCGCCTGCGCCGGCCTACGGACCTGTCCCGGTGGCCCGAGGCCCTGGTGCTGGCGGTCAGCGTCTGCGTCGTGGCCCCGCTCGTCACCCACAGCGGCATCAGCCTGCTGTTCCTGATCTATCCGGTGATCATCTGGGCGGCCCTGCGCTTCCAGCTCGTGGGCGGCGCACTGAGCTGCCTGCTGGTGTCCGTGCTCGCGACCAAGGCGGCCGTGGACGGCATCGGGCCGTTCGCCCACCACCCGCAGATCGAGGTCCTGATCAACCTCCAGGCCTTCAACGGCTCCGTCGCCCTCTCCGCGCTGCTGCTCTCGGCCCTCGTCACCGAGCAGCGCAACACCCGCCGGAAGATCGAGGAGATCTGCCTCGAACTGGTCGAGGTCGTGGACCACCTGGCCCCCGGCGAGACCGCCCAGAACTGGCCCCTGCCTGACCTGGGCAGACGGCAGGGGCGGGGCCAGGAGCAGGCCGAGGAGAACGAGGCCGACTGATCCCCGTGGGGCGAGCGGCGGACAACCGGTGCGGTGGCCCCGGGGCCGCTCCGCTCAGGCGGCGGCCGGTGCGTGCAGCCCCGCGAGGACCAGGTCCACCGCTTCTTCCGCCCAGCCGGGCCGGCCGCCGCGCCCGGCCAGGTGGTCGGCGTAGAACGGGCCGAGCAGGGCCGAAACGGCGGCCTCCAGGTCGGCGTCCGCGCGGAGCTCCCCGGCCCGCTGCGCCCGGTCGAGGGCGGTGAGCAGCAGGTCGCGGCGCGGCAGCACGAGCCGTGCGCGCAGCAGCGCCAGGAGCTCCGGAGTGTGGGCCTCCTCGGCCAGACAGGTGCCGATCAGCGCCATGCCGTTCACCCGCTCGACCGTGGCGGCGAAGTCGTGCAGGACGCCCAGGAGATCGGTCCGCAGATCGCCGCTCGGGGACGGGGCGTCGGCCATCCGGAGGCCCGCGAGCGCGGCCGTCAGCAGATCGGCCTTGGTCCTCCACCGCAGATGGATGGTGGACTTGCTGACACCCGCCGTGGCCGCCACCTGGTCCAGGGTCATCCGGACGTATCCCTGCGAGGCCAGCAGCTCCAGGGCCGCCCGCAGGATGGCCTCGTCCTTCTCCGCCGACCGGGGCCGGCCGGTGCCCTTGACGGTCTTCGCATCGCGCGTGGTCGGAGAACGCATGGTCGAAGAATAGGTGAACCGTGAACCGCAGTCGGGGTGTCGGGGTCCGGGCCGTGCACCGGGCTTGCCCCGGTGGCGACCGCGGGAGCCGGCCCGACCACTCCGGTGCGTGACCGGGGGCCGGGCGCGGAGGCTCCCCGCACGCGGCCCGGAGTCCCGGGCGAAGGGGCTCGCGGGGCGCGCCCGTTGCGGGCCCGTGCCGCTGCCCGGGCCCGTGGTGCGGCTCCTCAGGCCCCGAGCAGTTTGCGGTAGCGCTTCGCGTACAGCGCCAGGTCCTCGTCGGAGATGCGACGCGCGCTGTGCACGACCAGCGGCTCGGCCAGCCGCATCCCGGTGAGCCCGGCGGTGGCCTCGATCGGGCTCAGCAGCTGACGCATCGTGAAGCCGTGGAAGCCGTCCGGGGCGTACGCGGTCTCGGGCCCGCCGGTGGAGGTGACCACCTGGAGCGTCCTGCCCCGCAGTGCGGTGCCCCCGCTGCCGTAGGCGAAGCCGTAGGTGAGCACCTCGTCCATCCATGACTTCAGCACGCCCGGGACCGAGTACCAGTGCCAGGGGAACTGCCAGACGATCATGTCGTGTTGGCGCAGCAGCCGCTGCTCGTGGGGCACGTCGATCGGCCGGTGGGTGTAGGCGGCCGCGATGTCGTGGACCGTGACGTGGTCGAGGTCCGCTATCGCGTCGACGAGGTGGGCGTTGATACGGGACTCGTCCAGGTCCGGGTGGGCGAGGACGACGAGGGTGCGCGGGGCACCGGACATGCGAGGGCCTCTCCGGGTGTCGGGATTCGGGTGGCGGTGGGGTGCGGTCGTGCGGGAACCCGACCGGACGGCCGCGTCGGGCCGGGTCCCCGTGGGTCAGACGGTGGTGCCCGGGTCCCAGCCGGTGGTCAGGCCCTCGTCGAGCGCGTCGAGGCGCTTCATGTCGTCGTCGGTGAGGGCGAAGCCGTCCAGGTCGAGGTTGGCCTTGATCCGCCCGGCGTCGGACGAGCGGGGCAGGGCCACGAAACCGTGCTGGAGGCACCAGCGCAGCAGCACCTGAGCGGGCGTCACGCCCAGGCGCCCGGCGATCTCGGCCAGCACGGGATGCTGGAGCCGGGCGCCCTTGGTGAGCGGGCTGTACGCCTCGACGGCGATGCCCGCCTCCCGGCAGCGCCGCACGGTGTCCGCCCGTGTCCCGTACAGGAACGGGCTCAGCTCGATCTGGTCGACGGCCGGCACGACGTCGCTGCTGTGCGCCAGCTCGTCCAGGTGCGGGGTCAGGAAGTTGCTCACACCGATCGAGGCGGTGAGCCCCTCGTCGCGGGCCCGGACCATGAACTCCCAGGTGCGCAGGCGCTGCTCGGTGGGCCAGTGCATCAGCCACAGATCCACCTGGTCGAGCCCGAGCCGCTTCAGACTCGCCTCCAGGGCGGCCAGGGGCCGGGCGTGGTCGCTGTTCCAGAGCTTGGTGGTGACCCAGATCTCCTCGCGGGGGATGCCGGATTCGCGGATCGCCTCGCCCACCGACTCCTCGTTGCCGTACACCGCGGCGGTGTCGATGTGGCGGTAGCCCGCCGCGAGGGCCGTCAGGACGGCATGCGTGGTCTGCTGTCCGGGGGTCAGGCGGAAGGTGCCGAAGCCGAGCGCGGGCAGCCTGCGCCCGTCGTTGAGCTCCACAGTCGTCGTCACGGGATCTCCACTCTGGTGGACGCCTCTCGGCGTCGGGGACCCTCGGTCCGGCCATCCGAACCGAGTCGTTCGGTATTGCATCGACGATCGGTGGTGACAACGACGCCGGTGGGTCCGATGTTCCCGTGCCCGCCGGGAGATCGGGCCGATGCCGGGCGCATGGAGCAGGATCGGCCAGAACGAGTAGACACTGTCTACTCGTCCTGGTAGACAGTCCTCATGATCGAAAACGACACAGGACTGCGTTCGCGGCTGGTGGACGTCGGAGTCGACCTGGTGGGGCAGGAGGGCGTGCAGGCGCTGACCCTGCGGGAGATCGCCCGGCGGGCAGGTGTCTCGCACGGGGCGCCGCGGCGTCACTTCCCGACCCATGTCGAGCTGCTGTCCGCCATCGCGCGCCGCGGATTCGACGACCTGGGCGCCAGGGTCGCCGAGGTGACCGGTGACGGGGGAGCGACGGACCCCCGGGAGCGGCTCATGGCGCTCGCGCGGACGTATCTGGACTTCGCCCTGTCCCGGCGGGGCATGTACGAACTGATGTTCCGCCATGACCTGCTGGAGAGCAATCACCTCGGCCTGCGCGAGACCACACTGCCGCTCTTCCAGGTGCTGGTCGAACTCGTCGGGCAGGTGGGACCGGGGCCCGCCGCCGGGCCCCGGGTCGTGGCGGGTGCGCTCTGGGCCAATCTGCACGGCATGGCCCAGCTGTGGGGCTGGGGGAGCCTCCAGCTCGCGACGGGGGCCGATGCCGTCGAACCCGTGCTGCGTGCCGCGCTGGACGCCCATCTCGGACCGGCGGCGTCATGAGCGCGGTCGTGAACAGGGCGGGGCGGACGGCGTCCATGGGGCCGGACTCCGGTGCGGAACCGCCGGCGAAGAGTTCGCGGCGCGACCGGCGCTTCACGCTGATCGGCAGCATCACCGGTGCGGTGGTCGTCGCCCTGGACGGCACCGTGCTCTCGGTCGCGCAGCCGGCCATGCAGCGGGATCTGCACGCCTCGTTCGTGCAGGTCCAGTGGACCAGTACCGGCTATCTGATCGCCGTGGCGAGTCTGCTCGTCTTCGCCGGCCGTCTCGGTGACCGGTTCGGACATCGACGCGTGTTCGCCGCCGGAGCGCTGGGTTTCGCGGTCGCATCGGCCGGGGTGGGTCTGGCGCCCGGCGTCCGCTGGGTCATCGGCCTCCGTATCGCCCAGGGGGTGTTCGGGGCGCTGCTGCAACCGGCCACCCTGGGGGTGCTGCGCGCCGTGTACCCCCGTGACCGGGTGGGAACGCCCATCGCGATACGTACCGGTGCCATCGGTGTGGCGGCCGCATTCGGCCCGCTCGTCGGCGGCGCGCTCGCCGCCCATCTCGGCTGGCGTTCGGTGTTCTGGCTCGGCGTCCTGCCCGCACTGGCGGTCGGTCTGCTGGCCCTCGCGGTCCGTGTTCCGGAGCCCGGGGACGGGTCGGGGACCCGGCTCGACCTGCCCGGCGCGTGCCTCCTCGGGGTCGCCCTGGTGTGTCTGGTGAAGACCCTCGTCGAGCTGCCGGACGGCGGGTGGACGACGCGGACCGCGCTCGGACTCGTCGCCGTGGCCGTGGCCGGCGGCGCCTTCGTCCGGCACGAGCGACGCGCGGCGAGCCCGCTCGTCCCGGGGCGCGTCCTGCGGTCCCCGGGCATCGCCCCGGCGCTCGGCATCCTCGTCGCGGCGTCGGCCGCGCTCTTCGGAGCGCTGTTCCTCGGCACCTACTACCTGCAGGGCGTTCTGGGTCTCGATGCGCTGCGCAGCAGTCTGCGGGCGCTGCCGCTCGCCGTGCTGATGGTGCTCGGCGCACCTGCGGCGGCCGTGCTGATGCGCCGGTACGGAGCCCGCCGCACCGCGCTCCTGGGGACGTCGCTCGTGGCCCTGGGCATCCTGGCGATGTCCCGCCTCGACCAGGCGTCCCCCGCCGTGGTGATCGGTGGCTGCTTCCTCGTGCTCGGCGCCGGTTTCGGCATCGTGATGGTCACCGCCACGGCGGTCGTCGTGCGCCAGGCACCCGCCGACAGCGCGGGAGTCGCCGGCGGGCTCCAGCAGACCGCGATGAACCTCGGCCCGACCCTGGGCGTCGCCGTGGCGACCTCGCTGATGACCCTCGCCGGGTCTCCCGGCGTGGCGTCGGGGGACCCGGGCCACGGCCACGGTCCGCGGTGGGGAGGCGCGGCTTTCGTCGCGGCCATGGGTCCCGCGCTCCTGGTGCTGGCCGCCGTCGCAGCGACCGGAGTCCTGATGGCCGTGCGCCTGCCGAGGGGCGCGACGCGCCGCGGTCGGGAGGCCGGGGGTGGCAATGGCGCGAACGGCAATGGCGCGAACGGCGAAGACGTGGGCGGCAAAGGTGCGTACGGGGAAGTCTCGGACGGGGAGGACGCGCGCGGGAAAGGCGCGGGCGGCACAGGCACGCACGGGGAGGGGGCGCATGACACGGTGCCGCGTCCCCGCGGCGAACCGGGCGCCCCGTGACGGGTGTGATCGGCGATGGGACCCGTGACGGGTGTGCACAGCGAAGGGTTTGAGCCGTCATGGACCCCGGGGGCGGCGGATTTTCGCGAGGAGCGGCTTATTGGCGCGACGTCGACGCCGGTGCGTGGCAGCCTCCCCCGCATGCCTATCGAAGAGCGCGAGCACGAGGGTCGCCCCTACGCGGTGCAGTTCACGTACTCCCTGCCGGACGAAGCATGGTGCGTCGAACTCAGCGAGGCGCTGCCGGCCCCCGAGGCCTGGGCCGCCATCCCCGGGGCGCAGCAGCACCTTCCGGGTGATGCCTTCCTGGTGGCGGTGATACCCGACGAGGATCCCTGGGCGGAGCCGACCGTGCATATCCACAGCTATGACGAGCATGTGATCCCGTACGACATCATGCGCTGGTTCATGGACCACGTGGCGGAGCAGGTCGTGCGGTGCCGCGCCGCCATGGAGGAGGTGGGGGAACGGGATTGAGCCGTGGGGTCGCCGTGACGGGCGGGGGGCGGGGTGCGGCCCGGCATCGTGCCGCACCGGCCCGGCACGCTCCTCACACGGGACGCGCCTGGACCTTGGAGTCGCTGCTCTGGTGCCCTCCGCTGGCGAGGATCCGGACCTCGCCCCGGTCGCTGATCTCCGCCCGGACGATGCCGGAGTCGTCGGCGTAGACCGGATGCCCGCCGGGGCCGGAACGCTCCGTACGGTGCACCACCACGACGTCCTCGCCGGCGTTCTTGCCCTGCGTCGGCGTCGTGGCAGGTCCGTAGCTGAAAACCAGCTCGTATTCGTCTTGGATGGGCATGCCGCCTCCGGAATGAAGCAGTCACCATGCATCCCGCACCCCGCGGTAACGGGCACTTCATGGCAAAAGGGGCGCAGTCACGGAGAGTCTACCTTTTCCGGTCCGCCTTCACCTGCGGTGTTCCTCGGGCCCGGGGCAGCGGACCGGCCCCGGGGGCGTGCACGGGGCGGGGATCAGCCCCGGGGCGTGAACATGGAGGGCGGCGCCGTCTGGAAGCCGCCGATGGGTACTCCGCTCATCGCCCGCTCCAGGTCCCGCAGCGTCCGCTCGGCGGCATGCCGCACATCGGCCGGAACATCCCCGCGCTCGCGTATGAGCTGGGCGTAGATCGGGGCATCGGCCTGTGTCGTACTCACGTCGAACTGATCCTTCCGAGAGGGCTGTTCACCGCATTCCGGGGGGCCGGCGGCGGTGGCTGAGTGTAGGGCGCGGACGACCCCGCACACGAATCGGCCCCCGGTCCGCCGGCCACGCGCGACACGCGCCAAGCGGCCCGCCGCCGTGGACACTTCCGGACCGGCGGGACGGACCCCCGGCCGGACGCGCACAAGTCGCCGCCCGCCCGCGACCGTTGTGCAGGGACGCCCGGCGGCGCACCACGACACCGAGTGCGCCCCCGGCGGCGGTCTCCGCCACCGGGGGCTCGGCGGTGTCCGCCACCAGCGGCCTTTCGGCCGGACGCAGGGCCGGGTTGCGGGCGTGGTCCGGGCTCGGCACCTAGGGTGCTGCTGGTCGCGGACCGGTGACCGCCCGGCCGGGCGGACCGGAACGCAGGAGGTGTGGTGGCGCGTGGGCAACGGTTCGGTGCCGCCCGACAGGCCGTCGGGACGGGGCGGGGCGGAGCCCGGGTCAGGACGCCGGAGGCGCCGGGGCGCCTCGGGCGGGCGGCGCACACGGTTGACGGGCCGGGAGGGGCGGGCCCGGCCCGCGGCGGCCCTGCGGTCGGCGGTCCGGCCGGACCGTGCGGTGCGGGTCCATCCGGCGCTGCGCATCGCGGCTGCGTATGCCTGGCGGCTGCTGGTCGTCGGCGTGGCCATCTACGAGATCTTCACCATCCTGGGCCGCTTCCAGCTGGTTGCCGTCGCCGTGTTCCTCGCCCTGGTCATCACGTCCGTACTGCGGCCCCTGACCGATCTGCTGGACCGCCGGCTGCCCAGGTCACTCGCGGTGGTCGTCGCGCTGGTGGGCAGCATCGTGCTCTTCTTCGGACTGCTCGCCCTGGTCGGCAACGCCGTCGCGGGGGAGTCGGACCAGCTGGCCGCCGAGTTCCGCGGCGGATTCGCCAGGATCCAGCGCTGGCTGGAAGGGCCGCCGTTCCGGGTGAACAGAGCCACCCTGTCGGGGCTCCAGACGGAAGTCGTCCATTTCCTCACCGCCCACCGTGCCACCCTCATCAGCACGGCGGTCAGCGGCTTCGGCCGCGTCGTCGAACTGGTCACGGGAATCGTGCTCGCCGTCTTCGCCTCGATCTTTTTCATCCATTCGGGTGAACGACTGTGGTCCTGGTTTCTCGGACAGATCCCCGAAGGCGCACGACCGCTGTGGAGCCGCGGAGGTCGTGCGGCCTGGACCACCTTCGCCGGCTACACCCGGGGCATCATCATCGTGGCCGCGACCAACGCCACCCTGGTGGGCATCGCGCTGTTCGCCCTGGGCGTGCCGCTCGCCCTGCCCCTGACGCTGCTGGAGTTCTTCGCCGCGTTCATCCCGCTCATCGGCTCGCCGATCGCGCTGGGCGTGGCCACGGTGGTCGCCCTCGCGGGCCGCGGACCGGTCGTCGCCCTCGCCGTGGTGCTGCTCATCGTCGTCATCGGACAGATCGAGGGCCATGTCCTCCACCCGCTGGTGATGAGCTGGGCGGTGCGCCTGCATCCCGTCGTCGTGGCGATCTCGGTCATCGCGGGCAGCATCGTCGCGGGCGTGATCGGGGCGGTCGTCGCCGTCCCCCTGGTCTCCGTCGTCTGGTCGGTCGTCCAGGCGACGCGCACGGCGGCCCGGGAACAGGGCCGCACGGAAGAGGGCAGCACGGGATGACGACGAAAGGGGGCGGCACAGGCGGCCGGCTCGCCTTCCGTGACGCACCCGTGCGGGCAGGATCGTCCGTCGAGCGCCTCCGGCGGTTCGCGGTCTGCGGGTCTACCGGGAGCTTCGCGAGGTCGACGTGCCGGTGCCGGACACGGGCTCGGCGTCATCGGCCACCAGGGTCCGGGTGAGCGGGGTACGGGCGAGCCCGACGGCGCCCACGGCGATGAGGGCGACACCGAGCAGCTGGGGGGCCAGCCGCCACCCGGTGTGGACCTGCTCGTCGTAGAGCGTGACACCGAGGGCGAGGCTGACGAGCGCGTCGCCGAGGGTGAGTGCGGGCTGCGAGGCGACGAGGGGCCCCGCTTGCAGGGCGTGCTGAAGCAGGAGGAGCGCGCCCACCCCGGCCACGGCGAATCCGTACGTCTGCCAGGCCGTCAGGAACCCGGGCAGCCCGTCGACGTCCAGGATGTGCGTGGACGTCTTCATCAGGGCGGCGGTGAGTGCGTAGGCGATGGCGCTCGCGGTCGCGAGACAGGCGGCGCGGGCCCGGCCCTCGGGACGTTTCAGGGCCACCGCCGACAGGAGGACGATCACGCCGCAGCAGGCGACGAGCGCGGGCAGCCAGCGATCGATGGGGACGTGTGTGCGATTGCCGCTCGGGGAGGCCGCGGCGAGCGCCACACCGAGACCGACCACCACACAGGCGACGGCGATCCAGCCCGACAGGGGCATTCTGCGGTGCAGCACGAAGGAGGCGACGACGAGGGCAAGCGGCAGTTCCAGCACGAACAGCGGCTGAACGACGGTCAGCGGCCCGGTCGCCAGGGCGAAGGCCTGGCAGACGGCCGCCGCGATGACGGCGAGGATCCCGCCGAGCCAGATCGGCGTCCGCATCAGATCAAGCAGCAGGCCCAACCGGAAGTGGTCGCTGCGGGGGACGCCGAGAGCGGCCCGGCGCTGCAGCACCGTGGCGACGGCGTTGCACAGCGCCGCACCGAGGGCGAACAGCACCGGCACGAAGGCGCGCACCACGGTCACCTCTGCCCGTCGGCGAGTGTCGGGCGCACAAGGACCTCCGGCGGGCCATGGGGCACAGGGCGAGGCCCGGTACCGCTGACGGCTTCCTCGTGCCATGGTCACCCCCGGCGCGGCCCCTGCGCGAACCGGCCGCCACCCGCCGGGCCCCCGCGCGGCTGCGGCCCGTCCGCCGCGCACCGAGAATGGTCCCCGGGCGCCCCGCCATCCCGTACGACGTGACGGAGCGCCAGGTGCGCGGGGCCTTCAGGTCTGCCGCGCACCGGACTGCCGCGCGAGAACGGCCCCGTGATGAAGCGCAGACCGACGAAGAAGCCCGCCGTCGACCGCACCGCCGCCTTCCGGCGCGCCGTGCGGGTGACGGCGGCCGCGTCCGTCGGCTTCTATCTGTGCCTGTACGCGTTCCACCAGCCGGTCATGGCGATCTACGCCCTGTTCGGCGCCGTCTCCCTGGGGGCGCTGTCGCAGATCCCCGGCTCGGGGCGCCAGCGGGCCCGGGTCATGCTCGGGGCGCTGCCCGTGGGCTGGCTGCTCGTGGCGCTGGGCACCGCGCTCGCGGTGCGGACCTGGGCGGCCGTCCTGGGCATGCTGGTCGTCGGCTTCGTCCTCGCCTTCGCGGCCGTGGCCGGCCCCCGGCCCGCCGGCGCGGCTCCCGGACTGCTCCTGTTCTACATCCTGCCCTGCTTCCCGCCGTACGCCCCCGACACCCTGTGGGCCCGGATGGCCGGTCTCACCCTGGGCGTCTGCCTCCTCGCCGCAGCCGAACTCCTGCTGATGCCCGCGCCCCGGGCCCTGCCCTACCGGCTGAGGCTCGCCGCGTCCGTCGCCGTGGCCGGGCAGGCGGCCGCCGACCTGGCGGACCCCGCGTTCGTGCCGCCCGGCACCTGGTCCGACCAACTGGGCGAGGCGGCCGCGACGCTCCGGCTGTCCGCCATCCCGCCGGCCGAGCGCCCCGCGGGTCCCAGCCGCAGCGACCGCGGCTTCGCACAGGCCGCGATCGCGGTACGCCGGCTGCTCGACCATCTGGAACGCCTCGGCACCTCAGGCGCCCGGCCGGGGGAGGACCCGGCCTGCGCGGTGCTCCTCCGCCACGTCCGCGACGTGTGCGACGCGGCGGTCACGCTTCTGCGCGACGGCGGAACGCCGCCGCCGGCCCCGGGCACCCCGACGGTCGTCGCTCCCGACGCCCCGGTGGCCCTCACCCCGCTCGGCCCCGTGCCCGTCACCCCGGGCCCGACCTCGTCCACCGACCCGGAACCGCCCTCCTCCGGAGGCGCTTCCCCTCCCCGGCCCACCGCCGCCGCGGCGGAGTCCTTCCTCCTGGAGGAATCGCCCGTGCTGCGCTTCCAGCGCGAGCGTCTCCACCGGGCACAGGAACGGACCGGACTCGCCACGCCACGGGAGGTCGCGGCGGCACTGCGGCAGTCGGCCGTGCTGGGCGCCGCCGAGGCGGCGCGGGTGCTGGAGACCGCCACCCGGGTCGGCGTCACCGGCCGCCGCACGGAACCCGTCCCGCCACGACGGCTGTTCTGGTATGTGGAGGCCGGCACACCGGACCTGTGGCTCAAACGTCTGGAAGGCAATCTGACGCGCCGGTCGGTCGCCCTGCACAACGCCCTGCGCACCGGCCTCGGCCTGGGCATCGCCCGGCTGGCCGCCGGCGCCCTCGACCTGTCCCACGGATTCTGGGTCCTGCTCACCGTGCTCACCCTCTCCCGCACGACCGCCGTGCAGACCTGGAGCGCCGTCCGGGTCGCGCTGCTGGGGACGCTGGCCGGCGCCGTCGCCGCGGGCGCGCTCCTGGTGGCGGCCGGACCGCACACCGAGATCTACGCGGCCCTGCTGGCCCCCGCGATGCTCGCCGCGTTCGCACTCGGGGCGATCCTCGGCGTCGGCTGGGGGCAGGCGCTGTTCACCCTGGTCGTGTCGATCGCCTTCGCCCAACTGGCGCCCGCCACGTGGCAGCTCGCCCAGACCCGGATGCTGGACGTCCTCACCGGCAGCTGCATCGGTCTGCTGTGCTCCCTCATCGCCTGGCCGGCCGGCGCCCGCCACGAGGTCCGGCTCGTCATGGCCGAACTGCTCCACGCGGTCGGCACCGTCATCACGGACACCACGGCCGTCGTGCTCGGCCCGCTCGGCACGCCGCCCACCGTGGACTCCGCCCGCTATGCGCGCAACACCCTGCGCCTCGCCGAGACGTCCCTCGCGCAGTACCGCAGTGAGCCCGACGACCCCGACGCCCCGCTGCAGGACTGGCACTCCGTGCTGCTCACCGCCAGTCACGCCCTGCTCGGGGCGCACTGGCTGCCCCGCTACGACCGTGTCCCGCCCGCCCCGGGACTGGACACGGCGTGGGCGACGACCACCGCCGACGGGCTGGCCCTGGCCTGCGAGCGGCTCGGCGACCACCTCACACGCGGTGGGACCGCCCCGCGGCCGCCACCGCCGCCCCACGCTCGGCTCGCCACGGCCGGCGCCGCGCTGCCGATGCTGGCGGACCTCGCGTACTGGATGGACACCATCACCGTCGACCTCGGGCACATTCCCCGCTGAAGCCCCCGTCGGCCCCCGGAGCCCGTCACACCGCCCGGCGCCGGGCACACTCCCCACCCGGCGGGGCCGCCTGCGCCGTGGGCATCCCGAACGTGCACGTCGGCCGCGACGGGGCGCATGCTGACTGTGTGACCTACGGGGCGGCGCGCGGGGCTCACCGACGTGGGCCGACGGTGCCGTATGCGCGGAGACGGCCGGATCCGGCGCCCGAGGCGGACCCCGGCCCTCGTGGCGGTACGGCCCGGCCGGGCGCAGCCCGCCGAGCGAGGGCGGGCCGATGACCGGGATCGCGGGCGGCGAGCCGTGCGGGCCGCCGGAGCCGGCACGGGTGCTCGCCGCTGCCGTCGCCGAGGCCGTCGACGCCGCCGACGGCTATGCGGGTGGCGCCTATCTCCGCTCCCGCACCGACGGCCTGCTCCGGCTCGCCGCCCTGGCCGGACTTCCCCTGTCGCTGTTCCGGCCCTGGCGGCAGCTCCATATGAACCGGCCCTTCCCGGTCGCCGAGGCCTTCCGCGACGGCACGGACATCCAGCTCGCCGACTCGGCCGAGACGATGCGCCGCTTCCCGCAGCTCGCGGCCGGGCTGCCGTTCCCCTTCGGATCGCTGTACGCGCCGGTGCAGTCGGCGGGACGGACGTTCGGAGTGCTGCTGGTGCTGCGGGAGGCCACCCCGGGCCGGCCCGTCGCCCCCGAACACCCGCGCAGGCTGCGCGGCGTCGCCGAGCAGCTCGGCGCGCGGCTGGCCGAGGTCGAGGCCCGCGGCTCGGCCGTCACCTGGGACGACGAGCCCCTGGCCGTCCAACTGCCCGCCCCGTGGAGCGCGCCGACCCGGATCGGCCGCTTCCTCTGGGACGCCGGCACGGACGCCGTGACCGTGGACGACGAGCTGTGCGCGATCCTCGGTCTGCCCCCCGAGACGTCCCCCGGCACACTCGAGGACCTGGTGGCCGGCGCCTCCCCGCAGGAGGCGGGCGAGCTGCTGGCCGCGGCGCGCGAGGCGGCGGAGGCCGACGAACCCCTGACCCGCAGGATCCGGGTCCGGGCCGCCGACGGCCGACTGCACCTGCTGGAGCTGTCCACGGACCACGGGATGCAGCCCCCGGGGCACCACGTCGGCGGGGCGTGGGCCGGCAGTGGCAGGCAGGTGGCCGGACTGCTGGTGGACCTGGGCGCTGCGGCGGCCGCGGACGAGGCGGCGGGACGATTCCCGGAGGGTGTGTTCTCACTCGACAGACTGGGCCGGATCACCTACGTCAGTCCCTCGGCGGAGCCGATGTTCGGCATTCCCCGGGAACAGCTGCTCGGGCGGGTGCTGTGGCAGGCCGTGGCCTGGATCGCGCCGCACGAGGAGCAGTTCCGGGCCGCCATGCTCGCCCATGAACCCGTGCACTTCCGGGCGCACCGCATGAAGGGCGCGGACAGCGAGTGGTTCGCGCTGGCGGCGTTCGCCGACCGCAGCGGCGTCAGCTGCAAGATGTTCGGCACGGACCGGCCGCCGACCGTGCCCGATCCCGACCTGCCGCCCCCGCCCGCCATCGGCGGCGACACCGAGACGGACGACATCCGGGCCGCGTGGGCCGCGGTCGATCCGCTGCGGGACCTGGCCGGTGTCGCGAGGGCGATCCCCGTGACGGCGCTGTACCGGCCGGTCGCCCTCGCCATCGCCCTGACCGAGGCCGTCACCGCCCGTCAGGTGTCCGCGGTGGTCACCGAAGAACTCCTGCCCGCCTTCGGGGGACGACAACTCGCCCTCTACGTGCTCCGGGAGCGGCAGCTGTACCTGGCCTGGGAGACCGGATTCCCGCAGGGGTTCCTCGACCAGTTCGACGGCGTCGCGCTGGACGCCAGGCTGCCGGGCGTGGAGACCCTGACCAGCGGACGCCCGATCTTCTTCGAGTCCATGGGGCAGCTGGCCGCGGCGTACCCGGGAATCCCGCTGGACGCCCACCGCGGCGCCCGGGCCTTCCTGCCGCTGATCGCATCGGGCCGCCCGGTCGGATCCTGCATCCTCGGTTTCGACCAGCCCCGCGGCTTCAGCCCCGAGGAACGCACGGTGCTCACCGCGCTCGCCGGGCTCATCGCGCAGGCCCTGGAGCGGGCCCAGCGCTACGACACCGAGTTCGCGCTGGCGCGTGGCCTCCAGGACGCGCTGCTGCCGCACGGACTGCCGGTCCTGGACCGGGTGGAGACCACGGGGCGCTACCTTCCGGGCACCCGCGGCATGGACGTCGGCGGCGACTGGTACGACGTCATCAGGACCTGCGAGGGCGCGGCCCTCGTCATCGGGGACGTCCAGGGACACGGCGTGGCGGCCGCGGCCACCATGGGGCAACTGCGCAGCGCCGTAAGGGCGTTCACGCTGATCCCGCACACACCCGAGGAGGTCATGAGCGGCACCAACAGACTGCTCATCGACCTGGACCCGGGGCAGTTCGCGAGCTGCTGCTATGTGCGGCTCGACGCGTCGACGGGCGAGGTGCAGGCCGTACGGGCCGGGCATCCGCAGCCTTTGCTGCGTCACCCGGACGGGCGTACCGAGGTCCTCGACCTCGCCGGCGGTGTGGTGCTCGGGGTCGACCCTTCGGCGGCCTACCCCGTGACCCGGCTGTGTCTCGAACCGGGTGCGGTGCTCGCGCTGTACACCGACGGGCTGGTGGAGCGGCCGGGCACGGACTTCGACGTCGGCGTGGAGCAGCTGCGCGCCATGCTCTCCGCCGCGGACGAGCAGTCCCTCGCGGGCCTCGCGGACGTGTCGATCGTGTCGTCCGTGTTCTTCATGTGCCTCGCCGACAAGGTGCTGGTCTACGGCGAC
>NZ_JBSFDP010000061.1:0-22357 GCF_053593975.1 Streptomyces sp. NPDC002004 | reverse complement strand
ACCGCCGCGATCTGGCACAACGACCACGCAGGACAGCCCGTCATGCGCTCACTGACCGTATATGGCCACTGACCCCTTGGAATCGATCATCTAGGCGAGGCCGGCGCGTCGCAGTGCGTCGGCCATCGCGCTGTTGGAGGGTGCCGGCGCGCCCTTGCGCTGCTGGCCGCCCTGCCTCTGCTGGCCGCCCTGTCGCTGCTGCCCGCTCTGCCTCGGCTGCGGCGCGCGGCCGGAGCGCTTCTGGGGGCGCCCCTTCGCCTCCGTCTCGCCGCTGCCGCCGCTGGCGTCGTCGTCCAGCCGGAGCGTCAGCGAGATCCGCTTGCGCGGGATGTCGACGTCCAGCACCTTCACCTTGACGATGTCCCCGGGCTTCGCGACGTCCCGCGGGTCCTTGACGAAGGTCTTGGACATGGCCGACACATGCACCAGGCCGTCCTGGTGGACGCCGACGTCCACAAAGGCGCCGAAGGCGGCGACATTCGTGACGACACCCTCCAGCACCATGCCCGGCTTCAGGTCCGAGATCTTCTCGACGCCCTCCTTGAAGGCGGCCGTCTTGAAGGCGGGACGCGGGTCACGGCCCGGCTTCTCCAGCTCCTTCAGGATGTCCGTCACGGTCGGCAGACCGAACACGTCGTCCACGAAGTCCTCGGCCCGCAGCGAGCGCAGCGTCGAGGTGTTGCCGATCAGCGCCGCGACCTCGTCCCCCGTGGCCTTCACCATGCGTCGCACGACGGGGTACGCCTCGGGGTGCACGCTGGACGCGTCCAGCGGGTCGTCGCCGCGGATGCGCAGGAAGCCCGCGCACTGCTCGTACGCCTTGGGGCCCAGCCGGGCGACGTCCTTGAGCGCCGTACGGGAGCGGAACGGGCCGTTCGAGTCGCGGTGCGCCACGATGTTCTCGGCAAGCCCGGAGGTGATGCCGGAGACCCGGGCCAGCAGCGGAGCCGACGCCGTGTTCACGTCCACGCCGACGCCGTTCACACAGTCCTCGACCACTGCGTCGAGCGAGCGGGACAGCTTCACCTCGGACAGGTCGTGCTGGTACTGGCCGACGCCGATCGACTTCGGGTCGATCTTCACCAGTTCGGCGAGCGGGTCCTGAAGGCGCCGTGCGATGGACACGGCGCCGCGCAGCGACACGTCCATGCCCGGAAGCTCCTGCGAGGCGAAGGCGGAGGCGGAGTACACGGAGGCGCCCGCCTCGGACACCATCACCTTGGTGAGCTTCAACTCCGGGTGCTTGGCGATGAGTTCACCGGCCAGCTTGTCCGTCTCGCGGGACGCCGTGCCGTTGCCGATGGCGACCAGCTCGACCGCGTGCTCCCCGGCCAGCCGCGCCAGCTTGGCCAGCGCCTCGTCCCACCTGTTCTGCGGGACGTGCGGGTAGATCACGTCCGTGGCGACGACCTTGCCGGTCGCGTCGACGACGGCGACCTTCACACCGGTGCGGAAACCGGGGTCGAGGCCCAGCGTCGCGCGCGTGCCGGCCGGGGCGGCGAGCAGCAGGTCGCGCAGGTTCGCCGCGAAGACCTGCACCGCCTCGTCCTCGGCGGCCGTCCGCAGACGCAGCCGCAGATCGATCCCGAGGTGCACCAGGATGCGGGTGCGCCATGCCCAACGCACCGTGTCCGTCAGCCACTTGTCGCCCGGACGCCCCCGGCTCGCGATGCCGAAGCGGGTGGCGACGATGCCCTCGTACGACGACGCAGCCGACGGTGAATCGGCGGGCTCCTCGGGCTCCAGGACGAGGTCGAGGACCTCCTCCTTCTCGCCGCGCAGCATGGCGAGGATCCGGTGCGAGGGGAGCTCCGTGAAGGGCTCCGAGAAGTCGAAGTAGTCGGCGAACTTCGCGCCCGCCTCCTCCTTGCCGTCGCGCACCTTCGCGGCGAGCCTGCCGCGGACCCACATGCGCTCGCGCAGTTCGCCGATCAGGTCGGCGTCCTCGGAGAAGCGCTCGGTGAGGATCGCCCTGGCGCCGTCCAGCGCGGCCTGCGGGTCGGCGATCCCCTTGTCGGCGTTCACGAAGGCGGCGGCCGCGGCGAGCGGTTCCACGGACGGGTCGCCGAGCAGTCCCTCCGCGAGGGGTTCGAGCCCGGCCTCGCGCGCGATCTGCGCCTTGGTGCGCCGCTTCGGCTTGTAGGGCAGATAGACGTCCTCCAGGCGCGCCTTGGTGTCGGCGGCCCGGATCTGCGCCTCCAGCTCCCCGGTGAGCTTGCCCTGCTCCCGCACCGAGTCGAGGATCGCCGTACGCCGGTCCTCGAGCTCCCGCAGATAGCGCAGCCGCTCCTCGATCGTGCGCAGCTGCGCATCGTCGAGCATCTCGGTCGCTTCCTTGCGGTAGCGGGCGATGAAGGGCACCGTCGAACCGCCGTCGAGCAGCTCCACCGCGGCCTTCACCTGCCGCTCCCGTACGCCGAGCTCCTCGGCGATCCTGCCTTCGATGGACCCTACTTCGAGGGACTCGGGTGTCGTCACGATCCCGTACCGCCTTCTCCACTGAGGTTGCGCGGCAATTGTGGCAGGTGGCACGGACAACCGGCCCTCAGGGCGCCCGCCCCGCGCGGCGCGTCCGCCACGTCCGGCCCGGTCGTGGCCCCCGCTACCCCTTTCCGGTCAGGCCGGCCGGAAACGCCCCGGCCTGCACCGCCGCTCCGAGGAACCCGGTCCCGAGCTCGGTCAGCCGCTCGACGCCCGCAGCGCCCAGATGCTCGTACGGGGCGCGGTCGAGCCGGTCCGTCGCGGACTCGACGTCGTGACGCAGGGCGACCCCCTCCGGGGTCAACTCGCCGTCGGCGTCCAGCAGTCCGCGCGCCAGCAGCCGCTCCACGGCGGCGTCCCACTCCTCCTGGGTCCACCCGCGCGAGCCCAGCACCCAGCGCGGCGCCATGCCCTTGCCCGTTGCGGTGTGGCTGACCAACGCCTCCACCGGGTCGAGCTCGGCGTCCAGAAGCACCGCCAGATGCCCGTCGCCCCGGTGCTCGCGCAGCAGGGTGGTCGCGTGCCAGTAGGCGAGGTGCGGTTCGTCCGGCACGGGGAGGTCGGCGTGCGCCGCGTAGAGCGGCCGGGCCGTACGGGTGCAGGCCTCGGTGGCGCGCAGCGCCAGCTCGGCCGCCTCGGCCATCTCCTTGGCGGCCACCGCCTCCTCGCCGAGGAGCCTGCGCAACGTCGTGTCGACGGCGCGCAGCCGGGCCGCCAGCACGGTCTCCGGGGACGCCGTACGCCAGACGGCGGGCACGTGCCGGGCGATCAGCTCGTGCTTGAAGTTGTAGAACGTCGCGGTCACCGTGCCCGCTCCGACGGGACCCATCGCCGCGGCGCGTACCGCGAAGTACGCGGCGCTGCGGTCCTCGACCCCGGCCTCGGCCAGCTCGCGGTGGAGGTCGGGCGAGAAGTAGTGGATCGAGTGGAACGGGTTGAGCGCGTTGTGGCAGCGGCGTCCGGCGCGGTCGGGCAGAGATGTGGTCATGCCGAAAGGCTACCGACCGGTTGGTACGTCTGTAAGAGGGGTGCGGCCATGGCAGGAAAGGAGGGTTATCCGTCATTGCGGCCATCCCGGTCACGCCCAAGAATCGACGTCATGGACCGGCGAAACGTTCTGGTCGTCCTCTTCGACGACGTACAGAGCCTCGATGTCACGGGCCCCGTGGAGGTCTTCGCGGGCGCTGCGGCGTACCTCGGCGACCCCGAGGGTGCCTACCGCATCCGCACCGCGTCGCTCGACGGCGCCCCCGTGCGCACCTCCAGCGGCCTCACCCTCGTCCCCGACCACGCGCTCGACGACGCCCCCGAGCCGCACACGCTCCTCGTGCCCGGCGGCAACGGCACCCGGCGGCCCGACCCGGGGCTCGTCGCGTGGCTGCGCACCCACGCCCCGCGCGCGGAACGCCTGGTCTCCGTCTGCACCGGCGCCGCCCTGCTCGCCGCGTCGGGACTGCTCGACGGGCGCCGCGCGACCACCCACTGGGCGTACTGCGACCGGCTCGCCCGCGACCATCCCGCCGTCGATGTCGACCCCGACCCGATCTTCGTCCGCGACGGCCGGGTGGCCACGTCGGCCGGGGTCACGGCCGGCATCGACCTGGCACTCGCCCTGGTCGAGGAGGACCACGGCAGGGACGCCGCCCTGACCGTCGCCCGCCATCTGGTCGTCTTCCTGCGGCGCCCGGGGAACCAGGCCCAGTTCAGTGCCCAGCTCGCCGCGCAGACCGCCCGGCGCGAACCGCTGCGCGAGGTCCAGCAGTGGATCACCGAGCACCCGGACGGCGACCTGTCCGTCGAGGCGCTGGCCGACCGGGCCCGGCTCTCGCCCCGCCACTTCGCCCGCGCCTTCCAGGCCGAGACGGGCACGACACCGGGCCGGTTCGTCGAACGCGTCCGCATCGAACACGCCCGCCGGCTCCTGGAGGAGACGTCCGACGGCGTCGAGGAGATCTCGCGCGCCTGCGGCTACGGCACCCCCGAGGCGATGCGCCGCGCCTTCGTCAAGTCCCTCGGCGCGGCTCCGGCCGAGTACCGGCGCCGCTTCCACGCCCCGGTGCCCCGCTGAGCCGGGCGCACCGAGGTCCCGCATTCCGTCCCGTACGTGCCCGCAGGTGCTCCTCCGGGAGGCACGGGAGCGCATCAGCGCGCCCCTGAGGCGCGTGTGCACCACGCCGCACAGCCGACAGAGAGGTTCCCATGCAGATCGCCATCGTCCTCTACGACCGCTTCACCGCCCTGGACGCGGTCGGCCCGTACGAGGTCCTCGGCAGGATCCCCGGCGCCGAGGTCGTCTTCGTCGCCGAGGAGACCGGACCGGTCCGCTCCGACACCGGCGCGCTCGCCCTGACGGCGGACAGGACGCTCGCCGAAGTGCCGGGCCCGGACATCGTGGTCGTCCCGGGCGGCCCGGGCCAGACCTCGCAGATGGACAACGCGCGCCTGCTCGAGTGGCTGCGTTCCGCCGACATCACCAGCACCTGGACGACATCGGTGTGCACGGGTTCCCTGCTGCTCGCCGCCGCCGGGCTGCTCGACGGCCGCCGCGCCACCTCGCACTGGCTGGCCCTGGACGAGCTGAAGAGGTTCGGCGCCGAGCCGACGGGGGAGCGGGTCGTCGTCGACGGCAAGTACGTCACCGCCGCCGGGGTCTCGTCCGGGATCGACATGGGACTGACGCTGGCCGGCACGATCGCGGGGGACCGTACCGCGCAGGCCGTGCAGCTCCTCATCGAGTACGACCCGCAGCCGCCCTACGACGCCGGCTCGCCGGAGAAGGCCCCGGCCGACCTGGTCGAGGAGTGGCGCGCCAAGAGCCGCTTCCTCCTGCAGTAGCCGGCGTCGGGCGGCACGGCACAGGGCGCGGTCAGCGCGGCGTCCAGGTGAACCGGGGCGGCCTGCGCTCCAGGAAGGCGGCGACTCCCTCGGCGGAGTCGCCGCTGCCGCGCGCCTGCGCGTCCCAGTGCTCCGCCCGGTCCGTGCGCCCGTCGGCGAACTCCTTCGCCGCGGCCTGCGTCAGCTGCGAGCGCGTGGTCAGAATGCGGGTGAACTCGGCGACGCGCTTGTCGAGTTCACCGGCCGGCAGCACCTCGTCGACGAGCCCGGTGCGCAGGGCGCGCTCCGCGTCGATCAGCTCGCCCGAGAAGAGCAGGTACTTGGCGGTCGCCGGCCCCGCCAGCGAGGCGAGCCGCCGCGTCGACGACGCGGGGTAGACGATGCCCAGCTTGGCCGGGGTCACCCCGAACAGCGCCCCCTCCTCGGCGAACCGCAGGTCGCACGCCGCGGCGAGCTGGCTGCCGCCGCCCACGCAGTACCCGCGGACGGCGGCCAGGGTCGGCTTGGGGAACGCGGCGAGCGCGTCCTCCGCCTGCACCGCGAGACCCTGCGGCCCGTCGGCCGCGTCGGCCGTGGCGCCCCGCAGCGACGAGATGTCCGCGCCCGCGCAGAACGTCTCGCCCTCGCCGGTGAGCACCAGCGCCCGCACCGCGGGATCGGCGGCGAGCCGCCCGAGCAGCGGCGGCAGGGCCCGCCACATGTCCGCGGTCATCGCGTTCCGCTTGGCCGGGTGGTGGATGACGACGGTGGCGACCCCGTCGGCGACACTGTGCAGCAGCTGCGGCTCCATGCGCCGGATGCTATCCGGACCGCGCGACCGTACGATCGGGGCGGGGGCGGCGAGTGATCACGACGGCCGCAGGAGGCATCCATGCCCGGACCCGGGAGCGAGGCGGGAAGACTGCGCCGGAGCTTCGGACGGCTCGCGCTGCTGGGCGTGGTCCTGGTGATCGCGGGGGCGGTCGGCATCCTCTACGCCGGGTTCGCGACGCTCACCACGATGGTCCTGTTCGGCTGGCTGTTGCTGATCGGCGGTGTGGTCGGACTGCTGCACGCGGTCCAGTCGCGCGGCTCCAGCCACTTCTGGCTCAGCGTCATCGTCGCGGCGCTCTATCTGGCCGCGGGCGTGGTGATCCTGCGCAGGCCGGACGCGGCCGCCGCCGCACTGACCATGTTCGCGGCGCTGCTGTTCCTGACCGGCGGTCTGTTCCGGCTGGTGGGCGGCCTGGTGGTGCGCGGACCGCAGTTCGGCTGGACCCTGCTGCAGGGCGTGTTCGGACTGCTCCTCGGCATCCTGGTGCTGGCCGGCTGGCCGAGCAACAGCGAGTACGTCGTCGGCTTCTTCATCTCGCTGGCCCTGCTCTTCGACGGCCTCGGTCTGATCGCCACCGGCCTCGGCGGACGGCATGTCGTGGGCGTGCTCGAGGAGGACGCCGCGATCGCGGAGGGGCAGGGCGGGGGCAGGCCGGTGTCGCACGGATGAGCCGGAGCACGATCCCGGCCTGACGCCCTCGACACGTGCCACCCGAAGGGCGCTTGAAGTCAGAACAAGAAGGGCAGGAGCAGTCGCACAACTGACCCTGTCATACGCCCGCGGTCAGAATCCGTCGATAATGGCTGACTTCTGGTCAGTTCTCCGGTACGGACCAGTGCGTTCCCAACACTCGACGTGTGGTGACAATCGAGCGCAAGGGCGGCGACCCGACGATGGACGATCGCGGGTGGGACACCCGCCCACGCCCTCAGGACGGTGAGGGCGGGCACACCGGCTCCGGCACGGGGCCGATGCCGTACGAAGGGGTGTGGCGGTTCACCGCTCCCGCTGTCGACTCGTCGGTGCCGCAGGCACGGCACGCGGTCCGCGATCTGCTGGCCCGGCAGGGGGTGCCCGCACCGGGCGACCTCGTCCAGGGGCTGTTGCTGATCGTCTCCGAGCTGGTCACCAACGCGGTCCGGCACGCGGCACTGCTGTCGCCGCTCCTCGCGGTCGAAGTGGCTGTCGGCGCCGAGTGGGTGCGGGTGTCCGTCGAGGACAACCACCCCTACCGGCCGACCGCGCTGGAGGCCGACCACGGACAGACCGGCGGCCGGGGCCTGCTCCTCGTCCGCGAGATCACCCGTGAGGCGGGCGGCGTCTGCGACGTCGAGCACACGGCGAGTGGGGGCAAGGTCATCTGGGCGGCCCTGCCCCTCCTGCCGTTCCACGGACGCTAGCCGGCGCCTCGCACCCAACACCGGTCGGCGGAACCGCCCGTCCGCGCGACGCCGCCCCGGCCGTCCTCGGTGGCGGCGCCGCGGCCGGGGCACCGCCGGCGGCGCCGAGCCGCGGTCACCAGCCGGTGCCCGGCCCCGTCAGCTCCCTGACCGCGGGACGCGCGGCGTCCAGGACCGTCATGAACCACGTCGAGAACACGTCCCGCCCATGCCGCTCGGCCAGCTGCGCCGGTGTCACGAACGCGGTCGCGCCGACCTCGTCCGGGTCGGGGCGCACCGGGGACTGCACCAGCCCCACGAAGAGGTGGTTGAACTCCTGCTCCACCAGGCCCGAGGCCGGGTCCGGGTGGTTGTAGCGGACGGTGCCGGCCTCCGCCATCAGCGACGGCGAGACGCCGAGCTCCTCGAACGTGCGCCGGGCCGCCGCCGCGAACGGCGCCTCACCCGGGTACGGGTGCCCGCAGCAGCTGTTCGACCACACGCCGGGGGAGTGGTACTTGCCGAGTGCGCGCTGCTGGAGCAGCAGCCGGCCCCGCTCGTCGAAGAGGAACACGGAGAATGCCCGATGCAGACGGCCGGGCGCCTGGTGCGCGGACAGCTTCTCCGCCGTGCCGATCGTGTTGCCGTCCTCGTCGACCAGCTCCAGCAGGATCACTTCCGCGGTGCCGTTCGACGAACTGTGCTCCGCGGTCGCAGGTGTGATCGGCATGCCCATCCTTCGCTTCGGTTCTCGCACGTCAAGTCTGCCGTACTGCACCGACACTCTCGGTCCTGACGGCGCCCCGCACGGACCGCCACGCCGAAGCGGGCCGGCACGAGCGCGGCATACGAATCGGACGCCGAAAGCGGCCTGATACCTGATCGTGCCCGGAGCGACCTGGCCGGAATCGTCCGGAAACGAGCGGCGGCGAAACCCCGTGGACCGGACCCGGGGCCGGAAGCGGCCGACGGGACGGCGGGCGCGGTCCGGTGGCTGCGGACACGGTCCGCCCGTCCGCCGTGGTCGGTCAGTGGCAGAGCCTCGCCTCGTGCTCCGCGTGTCCGCTCGGCTCCAGTTGGAAGGTGCAGTGCTCGACGTCGAAGTGAACGCCCAGGCAGCCCTGGAGCTCGTGCAGCATCTTCTCGTGCCCGATCGCGTTCAGCGTGTCGGGAGTCACGACGACGTGCGCGGAGAGCACCGGCATCCCGGACGTGATGGTCCAGGCATGCAGGTCGTGGACGTCCTCGACGCCCGGGAGGGCGAGGATGTGGGCACGGACCTCGGCCATGTCCACGTCCTTGGGAGCGGCTTCCAGGAGCACGTTCAGGGTCTCCCGCAGCAGCTTCAGCGTGCGCGGGACGATCATCAGGGCGATGGCCAGCGAGGCGATCGGGTCGGCCGCCTGCCAGCCGGTCGCAATGATCACCAGCGCGGCGACGATCACCGCGAACGAGCCCAGCGCGTCCGCCATGACCTCGAGGAACGCGCCGCGCACATTGAGGCTCTCCGCCTGGCCGCGCATCAGCAGCGACAGGGAGATGAGGTTCGCCACAAGGCCGATGACACCGAATGCGACGGTGAGCCAGCCGTTCGTGTCCACGGGTGTGATGAACCGCTCGATCGCCTCGTAGAGGACGTAGCCGCCGACGACGAGCAGCAGCAGACAGTTGGCGAGCGCCGCGAGGATCTCGGCGCGTGCGAAGCCGAAGGTGCGGTTCTCGGTCGGCGGGCGGCCCGCGAAGTGGATCGCGAGCAGTGCCATGCCGAGGCCGACAGCGTCCGTGGCCATATGGGCCGCGTCCGCGACGAGGGCGAGCGAATCCGCCACGATGCCGCCGGCGATCTCGACGAGCATCACGGTGAGCGTGATGGACAGCGCGACCCGCAGCCGCCCGCGGTACGCCGCCGTGGCCGTGCCCGTCGGCGCCCCGTGCACATGCCCGTGATCGTGTCCTGCCCCCATGGAACCGCCCTTCACCGGTGACCCGCGTACCCTCCCGGGACCACAGTGAACTACGGGCGGGGGGTATGGGGCAACACGGTACTGAACACCGTTGTCATATGCTGTGACCTGCGGAAATGAAGACCGGGCCGGAGCTGGACCGATAAGCCCCGAGGGTCGGGGCGGGACCGTCTCCCCGTCCCGCCGCGGGCGTGGTCCGGCCCCCGCGCGCAGGTCGTCCGCGCCCCGCGCGGACGCCGCACACCGTATGAACCGGGCCGTGTGAGCCATGCCGCATATGCCGTGATCTGGGGCCTGCGGTTTGTTCGGCGGGGCCCCGATCCCCGATGATGATCGAGGCGATCGCGGCCACCGGACCGTGCTGATCGGGCCGTGAACGGGTGATGAACGCCCGCTTCCATTCATCCGATAGCCTCACCCGACACGCCGCCCGGCCCCTGTCGGTCCCGGCGCCCCATCACGCACACGTCCGGCGCCACGACGCGCCCGGCACGCAAGGAGTGAGTTCGTCTGTCGACCGCCATCCTCACCGGTCAGCCGGTCCCCGGATCGTCGCTCGAGGGCGATCTGCGGTCCCTCGGCTTCGACGTGCGGGTCGCCGGCGACGCCGCGGAGGCCGAAGCGCTGCTCGCCGCGGTCCCGGCCGACCAGCGGGTCGCCCTGGTCGACAGCCGCTTCGTCGGTCATGTGCACGCCCTGCGACTGGGTCTGACCGACCCCCGCTTCGAGGCGTCCGCCGTGCCCGGCGCCGTATCGGCCCGTCCGGCCGCCCGTGCGGCGCTGACGCGCGCGGTCCACGAGGGGGCCCTCGCCCGGACCGCGGCCGCCCAGGGCACCGCCGCACCCGAGCAGCACCCCGGCGACACCCTCCCCGAGCACATCGGCGCCGCCCTCGAAGCGGACGGCACCTCCGTGCACCGCCCCGACCTCGGCACCCTCGTCGCCACGGTCCCGGCCGACCCGCAGACGCGGAACGAGGCGCGCCAGGCCGTCGCGGCCGTCGACGACGAGGCGGTACGCCTGCGCACCGCCGTGAAGTCGCGCGACGGCTTCTTCACGACCTTCTGCATCAGCCCGTACTCCCGCTACATCGCCCGCTGGTGCGCCCGCCGCGGCCTCACGCCGAACCAGGTCACCACCGCCTCGCTGCTCACCGCGCTGATCGCGGCCGGCAGCGCGGCCACCGGCACCCGCACCGGCTTCGTCGCCGCCGGAGTGCTGCTGATCGTGTCCTTCGTGCTCGACTGCACCGACGGCCAGCTCGCCCGCTACTCGCTCCAGTACTCGACCCTCGGCGCCTGGCTCGACGCGACCTTCGACCGGGCCAAGGAGTACGCCTACTACGCGGGCCTCGCCCTCGGTGCCGCCCGCGGCGGCGATGACGTCTGGGCACTGGCGCTCGGCGCGATGGTGCTGCAGACCTGCCGGCACGTCGTGGACTTCTCCTTCAACGAGGCGAACCACGACGCCACGGCCAACACCAGCCCCACCGCCGCCCTCTCCGACCGGCTCGACAGCGTCGGCTGGACGGTCTGGGTACGCCGCATGATCGTGCTGCCCATCGGCGAGCGCTGGGCGATGATCGCCGTGCTCACGGCGTTCACCACCCCCCGGATCACCTTCTACGCGCTGCTCATCGGCTGCGCGATCGCCGCGACGTACACCACGGCGGGGCGCGTGCTGCGTTCGCTGACGCGCAAGGCGCGCCGCACCGACCGGGCCGCGCAGGCCCTGGCCGACCTCGCCGACTCCGGCTTCGTCGCCCAGTCCCTCGCCAACGCCTTCCAGGGCTTCGCCCGCCGGTTCCTGCCCGTGTTCGCGGCGCCGGCCGTGGCCCTGCTCGGCGGCGCCGCGGTCGTCGCCGTGAGCGGTCTCACGGACTTCGGCGGAGCCTGGCCGGTCGTCGCCGCCGGCGTGTATTGCGTCACGTCGGGCCTCGCCGTCGCCCGCCCCCTCAAGGGCGCTCTCGACTGGCTCGTTCCCCCGGTCTTCCGGGCGGCCGAGTACGGGACCATCCTGGTGCTGGCGGCCAAAGCGGGCGTGAACGGAGCCTTGCCCGCGGCTTTCGGGCTCGTGGCGGCCGTCGCCTACCATCACTACGACACGGTGTACCGCATCCGCGGCGGCGCCGGTGCGCCCCCGCACTGGCTGGTGCGGGCGGTCGGGGGGCACGAAGGCAGGACCCTGTTGGTCGTACTGGCCGCTGCCCTGCTGAGCAGTTCAGGTTTCACCGTCGCGCTCACGGCTGGCGCCGTGGCCGTGGCACTCGTGGTGCTCGCCGAGAGCATCCGATTCTGGGTGGCCGCCCATCGGGTTGGCGCACCTGCCGTACACGATGAAGGAGAACCCGCATGATCGGCCTCGTGCTGGCGGCCGGCGCCGGACGGCGTCTGCGTCCCTACACCGACACCCTTCCCAAGGCGCTCGTTCCCGTGGGACCGGAAGGTGACGAGGAGAGCCTCACCGTCCTGGACCTGACGCTCGGCAACTTCGCCGAGATCGGCCTGACCGAGGTCGCGATCATCGTCGGCTACCGCAAGGAGGCCGTCTACGCGCGCAAGGAGGCGCTGGAGGCGAAGTACGGCCTCAAGCTCACGCTGATCGACAACGACAAGGCCGAGGAGTGGAACAACGCCTACTCCCTGTGGTGCGGTCGTGACCAGATCAAGCACAGCGTGATCCTCGCCAACGGCGACACCGTGCACCCCGTCTCGGTCGAGAAGACCCTGCTCGCCGCCCGCGGCAACGGCCAGAAGATCATCCTCGCCCTCGACACGGTGAAGAAGCTCGCCGACGAGGAGATGAAGGTCGTCGTGGACCCCGCCAAGGGCGTCCAGAGGATCACCAAGCTGATGGACCCGGCCGAGGCGACCGGCGAGTACATCGGCGTCACCCTCATCGAGGGCGAGGCCGCCGACGAGCTGGCCGACGCCCTGAAGACCACCTTCGAGCGTGACCCCGACCTCTACTACGAGGACGGCTACCAGGAGCTCGTGAACCGCGGCTTCAAGATCGATGTGGCGCCGATCGGTGACGTCAAGTGGGTCGAGATCGACAACCACGACGACCTCGCCAAGGGACGTGAGATCGCGTGCCAGTACTGACGAGGCTCATTCCGTCGCCGGTCGTCGTCGACATCCGCGCGGGTGCCCTCGACGACCTGGCGGGTGTCCTGGCGGACCAGCGGATCTCGTCGTCCGGCAAGCTCGCCGTCGCCATCAGCGGCGGCTCCGGGGCCCGGCTGCGCGAGCGGCTGTCCCCGGCCCTCCCCGGCGCCGACTGGTTCGAGGTCGGCGGCGGCACCCTGGACGACGCGATCAAGCTCGCCGACGCCATGAAGAAGGGGCGCTACGACGCGGTCGTTGGCCTCGGCGGCGGCAAGATCATCGACTGTGCCAAGTTCGCCGCCGCGCGCGTCGGGCTGCCGCTGGTCGCCGTCGCGACGAACCTGTCGCACGACGGCCTGTGCTCCCCGGTCGCGACCCTCGACAACGACGCGGGCCGTGGCTCGTACGGCGTGCCGAACCCGATCGCGGTCGTCATCGACCTCGACGTGATCCGTGAGGCCCCGGTGCGGTTCGTCCGCTCCGGCATCGGCGACGCGGTCTCGAACATCTCCTGCGTCGCCGACTGGGAGCTGTCGAACCGTGTCACCGGCGAGGCGATAGACGGCCTGGCCGCCGCCATGGCACGGCAGGCCGGCGAGGCCGTGCTGCGCCACCCCGGCGGCGTGGGGGACGACGGCTTCCTCCAGGTGCTCGCCGAGGGCCTGGTCCTCACCGGCATCTCGATGTCGGTCGCGGGCGACTCGCGTCCCGCCTCCGGCGCCTGCCACGAGATCAACCACGCCTTCGACCTCCTCTTCCCGAAGCGCGCGGCGAGCCACGGCGAGCAGGTCGGCCTGGGTGCGGCGTTCGCGATGCACCTGCGCGGGGCCCACGAGGAGTCCGTGCACATGGCCGAGGTGCTGCGGCGCCACGGGCTGCCGGTGCTGCCGGAGGAGATCGGGTTCTCCGTGGACGAGTTCGTCAAGGTGGTGGAGTTCGCTCCGCAGACCCGCCCGGGCCGTTACACGATCCTCGAGCACCTCAACCTGACCCCCGAGCAGATCAAGGACGCTTACGCCGACTATGCCAAGGCCATCGGTAGCTGAACTCCGCCCCGTCGTTCACCCCGCAGGGGTGAAGGACCGGCGCAGCGGTGAGCACTGGGCAGGACGCCTGTACATGCGGGAGATCTCGCTGCGGGTGGACCGGTACCTGGTGAACACGCGGGTCACGCCCAACCAGCTGACCTACCTGATGACCGTCTTCGGCGTCCTCGCGGCCCCGGCCCTGCTGGTGCCGGGGATCGCGGGCGCCGTGCTCGGTGTGCTCATGGTCCAGCTCTATCTGCTGCTCGACTGCGTCGACGGCGAGATCGCACGCTGGAAGCAGCAGTTCTCGCTCAGCGGTGTCTACCTGGACCGGGTCGGCGCCTATCTGTGCGACGCCGCGGTGCTCGTCGGCTTCGGCCTGCGCGCAGCGGACCTGTGGGGTTCCGGGCGGATCGACTGGCTCTGGGCCTTCCTCGGCACCCTGGCCGCGCTCGGCGCGGTGCTGATCAAGGCCGAGACCGACCTCGTCGGGGTCGCCCGCCACCAGGGCGGGCTGCCGCCGGTCAAGGAGGCGGCGTCCGAGCCGCGGTCCTCCGGCGTCGCGCTGGCCCGCAAGGCCGCCGCCGCGCTGAAGTTCCACCGGCTGGTCCTCGGGATCGAGGCGTCGCTGCTGGTCCTGTTCCTGGCGGTCCTGGACGCGGTGCGGGGCGACCTGTTCTTCACCCGGCTCGGCGTCGCGGTGCTGGCCGGTATCGCGCTCCTGCAGACCGTGCTGCACCTGGTGTCCATCCTCGCCTCCAGCAGGCTGCGGTGAGCGGCATGAAGGTCGGCGCGGTCATCATCACCATGGGCAACCGCCCCGAGGAGCTGCGCGCCCTCATCGACTCGGTCGCCAAGCAGGACGGCGACCGGGTCGAGGTGGTCGTCGTCGGCAACGGCTCCCCGGTCCCCGACGTCCCCGACGGCGTCCGCACCGTCGAGCTGCCCGAGAACCTGGGCATCCCGGGCGGCCGCAACGTCGGCATAGAGGCGTTCCGCGCCGAGGGAGCCGACGGCTTCGACGTCGACGTGCTGCTCTTCCTCGACGACGACGGCCTGCTCGCCCGGCACGACACCGCCGAGCTGTGCCGGCAGGCCTTCGCCGCCGACCCGGAGCTCGGCATCATCAGCTTCCGGATCGCGGACCCGGACACCGGCGAGACCCAGCGCCGGCACGTGCCGCGGCTGCGGGCGTCCGACCCCATGCGCTCGTCGCGCGTGACGACCTTCCTCGGCGGCGCCAACGCCGTCCGTACGACGGTGTTCGCGCAGGTCGGCGGCCTGCCCGACGAATTCTTCTACGCCCACGAGGAGACCGACCTCGCCTGGCGGGCCCTCGATGCCGGCTGGATGATCGACTACCGGTCGGACATGGTCCTGTACCACCCGACGACCGCCCCGTCCCGCCACGCGGTCTACCACCGCATGGTGGCCCGCAACCGGGTCTGGCTCGCCCGCCGCAATCTGCCCGCGCCCCTCGTGCCGGTCTACCTGGGCGTCTGGCTGCTGCTGACGCTGGCCCGGCGCCCCTCGGGGCCGGCCCTGAAGGCCTGGTTCGGCGGCTTCAAGGAGGGCTGGACCAGCTCGTGCGGCCCGCGCCGCCCGATGCGGTGGCGTACTGTGTGGCGGCTCACCCGACTGGGCCGTCCGCCCGTCATCTGACAAGCTCGACTGAGAGCGGGGGGCCGCACCCCGGCCCCGGCTCCTGCCCATGCCCGACCATGGCTGCGCATTCGAAGACGAAAGTTCCCTTGTGAGTGAGACAACGCATGACGGCGGTGTCGCGGTGACCGCGCCACCGTCGCCCGACGACGGGCTCTCCCCGGCCGAGCTGGCCGCCAAGTACGGCCTCGCCGTCAGCGGCGCGCGGCCCGGACTCGTCGAGTACGTCCGCCAGCTCTGGGGGCGGCGTCACTTCATCCTCGCCTTCTCGCAGGCGAAGCTGACCGCCCAGTACAGCCAGGCCAAGCTCGGCCAGCTGTGGCAGGTGGCCACGCCGCTGCTGAACGCGGCCGTGTACTACTTCATCTTCGGGCTGATCCTGAACGCCAGCCGGGGCATGTCGCACGACGTGTACATCCCGTTCCTGGTGACCGGTGTCTTCGTCTTCACGTTCACGCAGAGCTCGGTGATGGCGGGCGTCCGTGCGATCTCGGGCAACCTCGGCCTGGTGCGCGCGCTGCACTTCCCGCGCGCCTCGCTGCCCATCTCCTTCGCGCTCCAGCAGCTCCAGCAGCTGCTGTTCTCGATGATCGTGCTGTTCGTCGTGGCGATCGGGTTCGGCAGCTACCCGGGCATGTCCTGGCTGCTGATCGTCCCGATCCTGGTGTTGCAGTTCCTGTTCAACACCGGCCTGGCGATGATCATGGCCAGGATGGGCAGCAAGACGCCGGACCTCGCCCAGCTGATGCCGTTCATCATGCGGACCTGGATGTACGCGTCCGGCGTCATGTTCTCGATCCACCACATGCTGGCCGGCAAGCCGGAGTGGATCACCCGGGTCCTCCAGTTCAACCCCGCCGCCGTCTACATGGACCTGATGCGCTTCGCGCTCATCGACGGCTACGGCTCGGACAACCTGCCGCCGCACGTCTGGGTGATCGCCGTCGCCTGGGCCGCCGTCGTGGCCGTGGGCGGTTTCATGTACTTCTGGAAGGCGGAGGAGAGGTACGGCCGTGGCTGAGCAGCTTCCCGAGCAGAACCCCGGGGCCCGCATCCCCACCGTCGTCGCGGACGAGCTGCACATCGTGTACCGCGTGAACGGCGCCAGGACCGGCAAGGGCAGCGCCACCGCCGCCCTCAGCCGCATCATGCGGCGGGGCTCCGACGACGCGGAGCGCGGCGTGCGCAAGGTGCACGCGGTCAAGGGTGTGTCGTTCGTCGCCTACCGTGGTGAGGCCATCGGTCTCATCGGCTCCAACGGCTCCGGCAAGTCCACCCTGCTGCGTGCCATCGCGGGCCTGCTGCCCGCCGAGAAGGGCAAGGTCTACACGGACGGCCAGCCCTCGCTCCTCGGCGTCAACGCGGCCCTGATGAACGATCTGACGGGCGAGCGGAACGTCATCTTGGGCGGCCTCGCGATGGGCATGTCCCGCGAGCAGATCAGGGACCGCTACCAGGAGATCGTCGACTTCTCGGGCATCAACGAGAAGGGCGACTTCATCACCCTGCCGATGCGCACCTACTCGTCCGGCATGGCGGCCCGCCTCCGCTTCTCCATCGCGGCCGCCAAGGACCACGACGTGCTGATGATCGACGAGGCGCTGGCCACCGGCGACCGCAAGTTCCAGAAGCGCTCCGAGGCCCGTATCCGCGAGCTGCGCAAGCAGGCCGGCACCGTCTTCCTGGTCAGTCACAACAACAAGTCCATCCGCGACACCTGCGACCGGGTCCTGTGGCTGGAGCGCGGCGAGCTGCGCATGGACGGACCCACCGAAGAGGTGCTCAAGGAGTACGAGAAGTTCACGGGGAAGTAGGCCGTCCCCGACGGACGTGTCGCCGGCCCCGCGAGGGCCCCGCCCGGACCAGTCCGGGCGGGGCCCTCGACCGTTGCGTTCGACGCTCAACTTCTTTGTGTACAGGGAATCTTGGGGACGATCGGTGTGTTCTTGTGACGTCCAGGACACCCCGAGGAACCATTGCCCGTTGTACAACGTAAGCTGTACCGGTGCTGATTCGCGGCAAGTGGGGCGATAATACGCGACACCCGGCACAGGGTGCGCGGCGCGGGCGGCCGGGCGGCGTGTCCGAAATAGGATGTATTGGGTCAGCAGTGTAGAACGGGAGATGTGACGGCAATGGCTACGGGAACGCTTCAGCTCCGCGATGCTTCCGCCGTCCCCGCACCGGGCAGCGCGCGGTGACGGGAGCCGAGACGGCGCGCCACGGCGACGCCGTGCGCGGCACGCTCGACAAGGCCGCGGACGAGAACTTCCCCGTGGCTCCTTTCTTCCTGTCCCGGGCCTGGCGCGACGACCTCATGGCCATCTACGGATTCGCCCGGCTGGTCGACGACATCGGCGACGGCGACCTCGCCCCGGGCGGCGCCGACGCCCGCCACCTGGGCCTTCCTCCCGAGGCGGCCTCCGACCCTCTCGCGATGCTGGACGCCTTCGAGGCCGATCTGCGCAGGGTCTTCGCGCCGGGCGGCGAACCCGCCCACCCGCTGCTGCGGGCGCTGCTGCCGACCGTCCGCCGCCACGACCTGACCCCCGAGCCGTTCCTCGGTCTGATCGCCGCCAACCGCCAGGACCAGCTCATCGACCGCTACGAGACGTACGACGACCTCGCCGCGTACTGCGAACTGTCCGCGAACCCCGTCGGCCGGCTCGTCCTCGCCGTCACCGGCACCGCGACTCCCGAGCGCATCCGCCGGTCCGACTCCGTCTGCACCGGTCTGCAGATCGTCGAACACCTTCAGGACGTCGCCGAGGACCTCGGCCGTGGCCGTGTCTACCTCCCCGCCGAGGACATGAAGCGCTTCCACGTCCAGGAGGCCGACCTCGCCGCGTCCACCGCAGGGGCATCGGTGCGCGCACTCGTCGCGTACGAGGCGGAGCGCGCCCTGCACCTCCTGAATGAAGGCACCCCCCTGGTGGGTAGCGTCCACGGCAGGCTGAAGCTGCTCCTCGCTGGCTTCGTGGGCGGGGGGCGGGCGGCGGTGCGGGCCATCGCCGCCGCCTCCTACGACGTCCTTCCCGGCCCCCCCAAGCCCGGCAAGGGCCGAATGCTGCGCGAGGTGGGAGCGACACTGCGAGGAAAGGGGTGAGCCGGACCGTGGAGGCAGACCAGCACGTGTCCGCACCGGTACTCGCCGCGTACAGCTACTGCGAGGCCGTGACCGGACAGCAGGCGCGCAACTTCGCGTACGGGATCCGGTTGCTCCCGACGCCGAAGCGCCGCGCCATGTCGGCGCTGTACGCGTTCTCGCGGCGCGTCGACGACATCGGCGACGGCGCCCTCGGACCCGAGGTCAAGGTCGCGCGCCTGGAGGAGACCCGGGCGCTGCTCGGCCGCATCCGGCGCGACGCCGTCGCGGAGGACGACACCGATCCGGTGGCCGTCGCCCTCGCGCACGCCGCGGTGCACTTCCCGATCCCGCTCGGCGGCCTCGACGAACTCATCGACGGTGTGCTGATGGACGTACGCGGCGAGAGCTACGAGACCTGGGAGGACCTGAAGGTCTACTGCCGCTGTGTCGCCGGCGCCATCGGGCGGCTCTCGCTCGGCGTCTTCGGCACCGAACCGGGGGCGCGCAATGCCGAGCGTGCGCCCGAGTATGCCGACACGCTCGGTCTCGCGCTCCAACTGACCAACATCCTCAGGGATGTTCGCGAGGACGCCGAAGGCGGCCGGACCTATCTGCCCGCCGACGACCTCGCCAAGTTCGGCTGCTCCGCGGGCTTCCACGGGCCGACCCCGCCGCCCGGCTCCGACTTCGCGGGCCTCGTCCACTTCGAGGTGCGCCGCGCCCGAGCCCTGTTCGCCGAGGGATACCGCCTCCTTCCCATGCTGGACCGGCGCAGCGGCGCCTGCGTCGCCGCCATGGCCGGCATCTACCGCCGCCTCCTCGACCGGATCGAGCGCGAACCGGATGCCGTGTTGCGCGGACGCGTCTCGCTCCCCGGCCGCGAGAAGGCCTATGTCGCCGTGCGCGGCCTCTCCGGTCTCGACGCCCGCAGCATCTCCCGCCAGACGGTCCGGAGGCGCGCCTGATGCCGCACGACGACAGAGGCGGTCGCGCCGGGTATCCGAAGCCCGCGTCCGCCCACCGGGACACGGGCGCATCCGGGCCGGCGCGCCGCGGCGCCGGCACGGCCGCCCCCGCACACGGCGCCGGCCGCGCCTGCACACCCGCGCACGCCGACCGGGCCTGCACAGCCACACCCGCGCACGCCGACCGCGGCTGCGCCCCCGCGCGCCGCCACGGCACGCCGGGGCCCGTCCGGCGGGCAACCTCCGTTCGACGGGCCGCGTCCCTGACTGCGACGATCCCTCGTGCGGGCGCCCCGCGCGGTGGGCACGGTCACCGTCGGACCGGAGGGGAGGGCGCATGAGCAGCGACGTCATGGGCACCGGCCGGCCCACGGCCGTCGTCGTGGGCGGAGGGCTCGCCGGGATCACCGCCGCGCTCGGACTCGCCGACGCGGGGGTGCGGGTCACCCTGCTCGAAGGACGGCCCCGGCTGGGCGGTCTCGCCTTCTCCTTCCGGCGCGGCGACCTCACCGTCGACAACGGCCAGCACGTGTACCTGCGCTGCTGCACCGCCTACCGCTGGTTCCTCGACCGGATCGACGCCGCAGCGCTCGCGCCCGTGCAGGACCGGCTCGACGTGCCCGTGCTCGACGCCTCCCGCACCGTACGGACCAGGTCCGGCGAGGGCCCTCGGCTCGGACGGCTGCGCCGCACCGCACTGCCCGTACCGCTGCACCTCGCGCACAGCCTGGCCACCTACCCGCACCTGCCGCTCGCCGACCGCGCCAGGGTCGGCCGCGCCGCGCTCGCCCTCAAGGCGCTCGACCTCGCCGACCCGGCCCTCGACGAGCAGGACTTCGGCACCTGGCTGCGCCGGCACGGCCAGTCCGCGCGCACCGTCGAGGCCCTGTGGGACCTGGTGGGCGTCGCCACCCTCAACGCCGTCGCCGGCGACTCCTCCCTCGGGCTCGCCGCGATGGTCTTCAAGACCGGGCTGCTCTCCGACCCGGGCGCCGCCGACATCGGCTGGTCCCGCGTCCCACTCGGGGAACTCCACGACACCCTCGCCCGCAAGGCCCTCGACTCGGCGGGCGTCCGCACCTCACTCCGTACACGTGCCACCTCCGTATCCCGTGCGGAGAACGGACGTTGGACGGTCTGTGTTTCCGGCGGTTCCGGTGGTCCCGGCGAGCCCATCGAGGCGGACGCCGTCGTCCTCGCCGCGCCGCAGCACGAGACCCACGACCTGCTCCCCGACGGCGCCCTCGACGAGCCGGCACGGTTGCTCGGCATCGGCACCGCGCCGATCCTCAACGTCCACGTCGTCTACGACCGCACGGTCCTCAGGCGGCCGTTCTTCGCCGCGCTCGGTTCGCCCGTGCAGTGGGTCTTCGACCGCACCGAGGCGTCCGGCCTGACCGAGGGCCAGTACCTGGCTCTCTCCCAGTCCGCCGCACAGGACGAGATCGACGAGCCCGTCGCCGAGCTGCGCAAGCGCTACCTCCCGGAGCTGGAGCGCCTGCTTCCCGCCACCCGGGGAGCCAAGGTCCGCGACTTCTTCGTCACCCGGGAGCGCACCGCGACCTTCGCTCCCGCCCCCGGCGTCGGCAGGCTCCGGCCCGGCGCCCGCACCAAGGCACCCGGCCTCTACCTGGCCGGCGCGTGGACCGCCACGGGATGGCCGGCGACCATGGAGAGCGCGGTCCGCAGCGGTGTCACCGCCGCCGGGGCCGCCCTCACCGAGCTGGGCCGCCCGGGGGATCATCTGTTCCGAGGTGAGGAGGCGGCAGCATCGTGACGCTCGACCTTCAACCCCCAGGGGCAGGTCCCCGCACCCCCGGCATCGCAACAAGAGGAGAGACTGTGCCCACTGTGCCCCCGGCCGGAACGGCTGCCGACGCGGTGGACGTGACCGCGCTGCTCGAGCGCGGCCGCACCCTGGCGACCCCGGTACTCAGGGCTGCCGTCGACCGCCTGGCACCGCCCATGGACACGGTCGCCGCGTACCACTTCGGCTGGATCGACGCCCAGGGCAACCCGACCGACGGCGACAGCGGAAAGGCCGTGCGCCCCGCGCTCGCGCTGCTCTCCGCCGAGGTCACCGGCGCCGCCCCCGAGGTCGGCATCCCCGGCGCGGTCGCCGTCGAGCTGGTGCACAACTTCTCGCTGCTGCACGACGACCTGATGGACGGCGACGAACAGCGCCGCCACCGCGACACCGTGTGGAAGGTGCACGGCCCCGCGCAGGCCATCCTCGTCGGCGACGCCCTCATGGCGCTCGCCAACGAGATCCTGCTCGAGCTCGGCACCGTCGACGCCGGCCGCGCCACCCGCCGCCTGACCACCGCGACCCGCGCCCTGATCGACGGCCAGGCCCAGGACATCTCCTACGAGCACCGCGAGCGGGTCACCGTCGAGGAGTGCCTGGAGATGGAGGGCAACAAGACGGGCGCGCTGCTCGCCTGCGCGGTCTCCATCGGTGCCGTGCTCGGCGGCGCCGACGACCGCACCGCCGACACCCTGGAGCGCTACGGCTACCACCTCGGCCTCGCCTTCCAGGCCGTGGACGACCTGCTCGGCATCTGGGGCGACCCGGACGCCACCGGCAAGCAGACCTGGAGCGACCTGCGCCAGCGCAAGAAGTCGCTGCCGGTCGTGGCCGCACTCGCCGCCGGCGGACCGGCGTCCGAACGCCTCGCCGAACTGCTCGCCGCCGACGCCAAGAGCAGCGAGTTCGACAGCTTCTCCGAGCAGGAGTTCGCCGCTCGGGCCGCCCTCATCGAGGAGGCCGGCGGCCGGACGTGGACGGCCGAGGAGGCGCGGCGCCAGCACACCATCGCCGTCGAGGCGCTTGACGAGGTGGACATGCCGGACCGGGTGCGGGAGCAGCTGGTCGCACTCGCCGACTTCGTGGTCGTACGCAAGAGATGACCACCATCGGGCGCATACGCATCGTGTAGTCGCCGGCCGGTGCCCCCCGGGGCACACGCCACCGCAGCCCCCAGGCCGCCGCGCCCGGGCCTCACCAGCACCCCCGCCCCGTCCTCGACCGAGC
>NZ_JBSFDP010000060.1:0-22474 GCF_053593975.1 Streptomyces sp. NPDC002004 | reverse complement strand
CCCCCAGCTCACCGACGAGATCAAGACCCGCAAGGGCTGACCCTCCCGGCACCACACCACAAGGCCCCCGCGACCACACCGGACGCGGGGGCCCCGCCATACCCCGACGCAACTCCCGCCCCGTCCAGCGGGACTCGTCGGACCGCCGCTGCGCCGCCGCCACCACGTTGCCACCCCCTGACGGCCCCCTTCGGTTCAAGATGGGAGCAAGGGCCCGAACCCGGGCGATACGGCGCCGAGGGGTGTTGACCAGCTGGTACACCGGCGATAACTTCACCATACGGATTAGTGATTCCGTGCAGTGGAAATATGGAGGGCTGGGAATGGGTCAGCAGGAGAAGGTGGCAACGAGCCTCGCAGGCGCGGTGAGCGAGGGCATCAGCGCCTCCCTCGCACCGGTCGACGCCGAGCTGGAGCGCCGCTACCCGGGCGACCCCGGAACCCGACAGCCTGTCCACACCGTCTACGTCCCGGGCGACGCCTTCACCGCCGGCACCATCCGCTCCTGGGGCGACCGGGCCATCGCCGCCCTCGACGAACACGCCCCGGACGCCGCGTCCTTCGCCGCCGTCCTCGGCCTGTCCGACGACCTCGCCGGGCCCGTCTACGAGCGCGTGCGCGCCAAGCTGGAGCGCGAGCCGGTGGAGGACCTCCGCATCGACTTCGAGGACGGCTACGGCAACCGCCCCGACGCCGAGGAGGACGAGGCCGCGGCCCGAGCCGCACGCCTGGTCCACGAGGCGTACGCCGACGGCACCGCGGCCCCGTACATGGGCATCCGCATGAAGTGCATGGAGGCCCCGGTCCGCGACCGCGGCATCCGCACCCTCGACATCTTCCTCACCGGGCTCGTGGAGGCCGGCGGCCTGCCGGACGGGCTCGTCCTCACCCTCCCCAAGGTGACGTACGCCGAGCAGGTCACCGCGATGGTCCGGCTCCTGGAGGAGTTCGAGAAGGCCCGCGGGCTGGAGCCCGGCCGGATCGGGTTCGAAATCCAGATCGAGACCAGCCAGTCCATCCTCGCCACCGACGGCACCGCGACCGTCGCGCGGATGATCCAGGCCGCCGAGGGCCGCGCCACAGGACTGCACTACGGCACCTTCGACTACAGCGCCTGCCTCGGCGTCAGCGCCGCCTACCAGGCCAGCGACCACCCGGCCGCCGACCACGCCAAGGCGATCATGCAGGTCGCGGCCGCCGGCACCGGTGTGCGGGTCTCCGACGGCTCGACCAACGTCCTGCCCATCGGCCCGACCGCGCAGGTCCACGAGGCCTGGCGGCTCCACTACGGCCTCACCCGCCGGGCCCTGTCCCGTGCCTACTACCAGGGCTGGGACATGCACCCCGGCCACATCCCCACGCGGTACGCCGCCGTCTTCGCCTTCTACCGCGAGGGCTTCGAGAAGGCGGCCGCGCGTCTGTCCGCCTACGCCAACCGCGCGGGCGGCGACGTCATGGACGAGCCCGCCACCGCCAAGGCGCTCAGCGGCTACCTGCTGCGCGGTCTTGACTGCGGAGCCCTCGACATCGGCGAGGTCGCCCGCCTCACCGGCCTGACCCGTGCCGACCTGGAGAACTTCGCGGCCCCCCGCCGCGCCGACCTCACCGTCTCCGCCAAGTAGCCCACCTGACCCGGACGGTCGCACCCGTCCTGCATCTGTATGCCCTGCCCTGGGCTGTCCCAGGGCAGGGAGGGCGGCGTCTCCGGGGCACCGCACGGCGCGGGCGCCCGTGAACCGCCGCGCCTGAGCGGCCGGTCCGGTCATCTCCCGCTCCGGTGATCCAGTCGTCCCGGCACCGGAGCACAGGACCTGACGGATCACCGGATCCGGCGAGGAACCGTCAAGCGGCGGGCGGGAGTTCGCCCGAGCCCCGGGTGATCAGCCGCGTCGGCAGCACCATGCTCTCCGGGACGAGCGGCGCTCCGTCGAGGCGGCGGAAGAGCCGTTCGGCGGCCGCGCGTCCGAGCTGGGCGGCGTCCTGGGCGACGACGGTGACGCCCGGGCGCAGCAGATCCGCGAGTTCGAAGTCGTCGAAGCCGACGAGGGCGGTGCGCTGCTCATGTTCCGCGAGCACCCGGACGACCGTGACGGTCACACGGTTGTTCCCGGCGAAGACCGCCGTGACGGGGTCGGGGCCGGAGAGCATCGCTTCCGTGGCCCGGCGGACGCGTTCGGGATCGGTCGGGCCGAGGGACATCCAGCTCTCCTCGACCGGGATGCCCGCGTCGTCCATGGCCGCGCGGTAGCCACGCAGACGCTCCGCCGCCGTGTGGATGCGCGGCTGGTCGCCGATGAAGCCGATGCGGCGGTGGCCGTGGGCGATGAGGTGCGCGACACCGTCGCGCGCCCCGCCGAAGCTGTCGGACATGACCACGTCCGCGTCGATCCGGCCCGCGGGCCGGTCGACGAAGACGGTGGCCACGCCCGCCCTGATCTCCGGCTCCAGATAGCGGTGGTCGTCACCGGCCGGAATGACCACCAGCCCGTCCACCCGCCGGGCGCACAGCGCGAGCACCAGTTCCTGTTCGCGGTCGGGATCCTCCGCGCTGGAGCCGTTGATCAGCAGCGCCCCGTGCGCGCGGGCGACCTCCTCGACGGCGCGGCTCAGCGGGCCGTAGAACGGGTCGGCCAGGTCCTCCAGGACCAGCCCGATGCTCGCGGTACGGCCCTTGCGCAGCACACGGGCGCTGTCGTTGCGGCGGAAGCCGAGCGCCTCGATGGCCTCCTGGACACGGTGCTCCGTGTCGGGCGTGACTCCCGGCTCGCCGTTGACCACGCGCGAGACCGTCTTCAGGCCGACCCCGGCACGCGCGGCGACGTCCTTCATGGTCGGACGATTGCCGTAGCGGCTCCCCGCTCGCCGTGCGGTCTCTGCCACGATCTGGTGTCCCCTGTCCTGCCGTTGTCCCACTACTGTTCAACCGACGCCGAATTCCTCGATGATATGAGGATGTGGCGTCGAGCATAGAGCCTGGACAACGTTGTCAGACGCGAGGCAGACTGTCCAGACACTCTCCGTCACCGGGCCTCGGCCGGGGCGGCGACCTGCCTTCCATCTGGAGATCTCACGCTGATGCAGACCGACCTCGTCACCGCGCTGGACATCGGTGGCACCAAGATCGCGGGAGCCCTGGTGGACAGTGACGGCCGGATACTGGTGCGGGCGCAGCGCCCGACTCCGGCGAAGGAGGACGGCGACACCGTGATGGGCGCCGTGGAGCAGGTGCTCGGGGAGCTGAAGTCCTCGCCGTTGTGGACGCGGGCGCGCGCGGTCGGTATCGGCAGCGCCGGGCCCGTGGATGCGTCGACGGGGACGGTGAGCCCGGTGAACGTCCCTGGCTGGCGCGACTTCCCGCTCGTCGAACGGGTACGGGCCGCGACCGCCGGGCTGCCCGTCGAACTGGTCGGTGACGGGGTGGCGATGACGGCGGCCGAGCACTGGCAGGGCGCCGCGCGCGGCCACGCCAACGCGCTCTGCATGGTCGTGTCGACCGGTGTCGGCGGCGGGCTCGTCCTCGGCGGCCGACTGCATCCGGGCCCGACCGGCAACGCCGGGCACATCGGCCACATCAGCGTGGACCTCGACGGCGACCCCTGCCCGTGCGGCGCGCGCGGTTGCGTCGAACGCATAGCGAGCGGGCCGAACATCGCCCGGCGGGCCCTGGACGCGGGGTGGCGCCCCGGACCCGACGGCGACATCTCGGCCGAGGCGGTCGCCGAGTCGGCCCGTGCGGGCGACCCGCTCGCCGTCGCCTCCTTCGCGCGCGCGGCGCAGGCCCTCGCCGCGGGCATCGCGGCGACGGCGACCCTCGTGGAGATCGACATCGCCGTCATCGGCGGGGGAGTGGCCAAGGCGGGAGATGTCCTGTTCGCGCCCCTGCGCAGGTCCCTGCGCGACTACGCCACGCTGTCCTTCGTACGCCGTCTCACCGTGGCACCCGCGCTGATGGGCACGGACGCCGGGCTCGTGGGCGCGGCCGCCGCGGCGCTGCACGGCCGCGGCAGCTCCGCGACGGCGAGACTGGCGGGCTGACCGCCACCCCGGCGCGGCGAATCGGGGGCCCGCGCTGCGAGCCGGCGCGCGCACTGCGTGCCGTGGGTGAGCGAGCGCCTGTGCCGCCTGCCGCGGGTGAGGCGGGCGCCCGTTCTGCATGCCGACGGCGAGGCGGGCGGCTGCCCTGGGCCGGTGCTCTGCGAGCCCCTGCCCGGCCGGACCGGCCGGGCAGGGGCCCGCTCCGCACGCCGGGCTCAGCACACGAGCTTCGCGTCCGCCCAGTCCGCGTGGTCGGAGTCGATGCCGTCGCCGCCGTCGGTGACGACGAGGCGGACCACCCGCGCGCCCGACACGTCGGCCGACACCGGCCGGCCCGGCATCGCGTTGGTGAGGACGTCCGTCGAGGCCGCCTTCCTGCCGTCGGCCCAGATCTCGAAGGCGACGGTGCCCTTGTCGCCCTTCTCGTCGTCGACACCGACCTCGGCGGTGACCTTGGTGCAGGCGCCGCCCGTGTAGTAATCGACGGCGCTGTCGGCGTGCACACCGAGCCCGTGGGCGTACACGGTCCCGCCGACGGTGATCGGGTGCCCGTCGCCCGCCGAGCTCTCGCCGTTGCTGGTATTCCGCTCGACCGGGCCCCACCCGCTGCTCGCCGACATCCACGGCAGATCACCGAGGTACGAGGTGCCCGTGGGCGGTGCCACGACGACGCTCGCCCGCAGCGGCACCGTGGTGTCCGCCCGCACCCCGCCCGGCGATCGGTACGTGGCCTTCAGCGTCAGGTCGTACGCACCCGTGGCCGCGCCGGCGGGTGCGGCCACCCGCCAGGCCGTGGCCAGGGACCTGCCGGTGGGCACGGTCCGCGCGGTGGTCGGCGACGCGGCCCTGATCCGCCAGCCTGCCGGTCCGGTGAGGGCGACGGACACGTTCTTCGCGGGCGTCCGGCCGAGGTCGGTGGCCCGGGTCGTCAGGGTCGTCTCCTTGCCCGCCTCGGTGAGCGGTGCCTGGTCGACCCCGAGTTCGACGGCCGGAGGGTTGGCGCCCCACTTGCCGTCGGCGGACACGCGCAGCAGCACGGTGCCGTGCGCGGGCACGGTCGCCGCGATGGTGCCCGCCGTGTTGAAGCTCTTGTGCTGCCACAGATCGCGGAGCGTGTAGGCGTCGGCGTCCGGAAGGCCCACCGCCTCGGCGGTCGTCGCGATCCGCTGCGCGCCGCCGGTCTCGTTGAACAGGGCCACCGTACGGCTGCCGTCCTGCATCTCCTTGACGACGACCCAGCGCCCGTTCTCCGAGGTGAGGACGGCGCCCTGCCTGCCCAGCGGGTCCTGGTCGACCGCGATGACCTCACGATTGCCGAGGATGTCGAAGGTGGCGTCGGAGGCCTTGCGCAGATCCGAGCCGATGAGCAGCGGCGCGGCCATGACCGACCACAGGGAGAAGTGGGTGCGGTACTCGGTGTCCGTCATTCCGCCGTTGCCCACTTCGAGCATGTCGGGGTCGTTCCAGTGGCCCGGCCCCGCGTACCGCGCGAGCGGCAGGTTCTGTTTGACGATCGACAGCATGGATCCCCAGCTGTCGCCGATGTCTCCGGTGGTACGCCACAGTTGGCCCACGCCCGGTGCCCATTCCCAGGGCTTGTTCTCGCCCCATTCGCAGATGCTGTAGACGATCGGGCGGCCGGTGGCCCTGAGGGCGTCCCGCATGGTCGTGTACCGCTTCTTCGCGTCCACGCCCTGGTTGTTGCAGTTGTCGTACTTGAGGTAGTCGACGCCCCAGTCGGCGAACTGCCGGGCGTCGCTGTACTCGTGACCGAGGGCGCCGGGAAATCCCGCACTGTTGCAGGTCTTTGTCCCGGCACTGGTGTAGATGCCGAGCTTCAGGCCCTTTGCGTGGACGTAGTCGGCGACGGCCTTGATGCCGTTCGGGAACCGCGCCGGATCGGGGACGAGCCTGCCGTCCGCGTCCCGCTGCGGAAGCGCCCAGCAGTCGTCGAGATTGACGTAGAGGTAGCCCGCGTCTTTGAGTCCTTTCGCCACGAAGAGGTCGGCGATTCCCTTCACCATCGACTCGTTGAACTCCGCCCGGCAGTTCGTCGAGTTCCAGTTGTTGAAACCCATCGGCGGGGTCGGCGCAAGCCCGTCGTCCGCGGTGGGTGCGTGCGCGGACGGGGTGGGTGTCCCGCTGTCGTGCGCGGCGGCCGGGGCAGCGAGCCCCCCGGCGCACAGCAGTGCCGTGGCAAGCGCTCCGACCACTCTTCGGCGGGTATTGCGGGTGGAGAGATGACGCATGGTGACGCTCCTCCGTACTCGCGATACATGGGGTGACGGCATGTACGTGACGTCGATGTGCCATGGCGCGCGTTTACGGTAGGCCGTGTTGGACTCTGTTGGAAGAGATGCGGTAACGGTTGACTGAGAGCATGTCGAAACCCTTGACGACGCCCGGGCTTGGCAGTGAGATCCAATCCTCGCGTTCGGTTGTGTTGGGTTGCACCCCGAGGAGGGGGACATGGCACGGTCATCGTTCAACCGCACTGTCCTGCCGCAAGAGGTGACAGGACATCGGATGTCCCGGCGGAGCCTCCTGCGCGGCGCGGCCGTGGGAGCCGGTGCGGTCACGCTTCCCGCGCTGCTCTCCGCCTGCGGTGGCCCCCCGGGCTCCGACGGCAACACGGTCACCGTGGGGTCCAACGCGTCGGACGCCGTACCCAAGGCGGCGTACGCGGCGGCTTTCAAGGCCTACCGCAAGACGTCGGGAAAGACCGTCAAGGTCAACACCCAGGACCACAACGACTTCCAGGAGAACATCAACCGCTATCTCCAGGGCAAGCCGGACGATGTCTTCATGTGGTTCGCCGGATACCGCATGCAGTACTTCGCCCAGAAGGGCCTGCTCGTCGAAATCAGCGACGTCTGGAAGAAGTTCAAGGGTTTCTCGCCGGCCCTGCGGGAGCAGTCCACGCACGACGGCAAACAGTATTTCGTGCCCTACTACTACTATCCGTGGGCCGTCTTCCACCGGAAGAGCCTCTTCCGGCAGAAGGGCTATGAACAGCCCAGGACCTGGGACGACTTCATCGCCCTCGCCAGACAGATGCAGCGGGACGGCAACCCGGTCGCCTTCTGCGACAAGGACGGCTGGCCCGCGATGGGCACCTTCGACTACATCAATCTGCGGGCCAACGGATACGACTTCCACAAGGCGCTCATGGCCGGTGAGAAGTCATGGACCGACCCCAAGGTGAAACATGTCTTCGACCTGTGGCGCGAGCTCATGCCGTACTACCAGAAGGGCGCCCTCGGCCGCACCTGGGAGGAGGCCGGACAGAGCCTCCAGAAGCGCACGACCGCCATGGCCGTCTTCGGCATGCCGCACCCCGGACAGCAGTTCCCCGAGAACGAGCGCGACGACATCGACTTCTTCGCCTTCCCCGAGATCGACCCGCAGTTCGGCCAGGACGCGGTCGAGGCCCCGATCGACGGATTCCTCATCGCCAGGAAGGCGAGAAACGTCGAGGCCGCCAAGGACCTGCTGACCTGGCTCGGCACACCCGGCGCCGAGGACGTCTATCTCGCCGGCGACCCCAACAACATCGCCGTCAACGAAGCCGCCGACACCTCCACGTACAGCGCCCTGCAGAAGAAGTCCGTCGACCTGGTCTCGAACGCCAAGCAGATCTCGCAGTTCCTCGACCGGGACACCCGCCCCGACTTCGCCTCGACCGTCATGATCAAGGCGATCCAGGACTTCATCGCCAACCCCAAGGACGTCGACGGCCTCGTCAACTCCATCGAGCGGCAGAAGAAGACCATCTTCTCGTCGCCCGTCGGCTGACCACCCGGGGGACGACCTTCCGTGCACCTGAACACCGCGCCGCGCGCCGGCCGGCGAGGACCGCGGCGCTTCACCCGCCGCGACCTCGCCGTCATCGGGCTGCTCCTGGGCATACCCGTCCTGCTCGACATCGTCATCGTCTGGGTTCCGACGCTCGCCTCGGTCGGCCTGTCCTTCACCTCATGGGACGGCGTCGGCGACATCCACTGGGTGGGCGGACAGAACTACAGCAACCTGGTCCACAACTATCCCGCGTTCTGGCCCGCCGTCCGGCACAACCTGCTCTGGCTGGCCTTCCTCGGGCTCGTCGCCACACCCTTCGGGCTGTTCCTCGCCGTCCTCATCGACCGCGGCGTCCGCTTCAGCCGCTTCTACCAGTCCACCCTCTACATGCCGGTCGTGCTGTCGCTGGCGGTGGTCGGATTCATCGCCCAGCTCATCCTCGGCACCGATCAGGGGGCACTGAACACGATCCTCGCCCACCACCACGACCCCGTCGACTGGCTCGGCGACGCAGACCTCAACATCTGGATGATCATGCTCGCCGCGGGCTGGCGGCACGTCGGCTACGTGATGATCCTCTACCTGGCCGGCCTCAAGGCCGTCGACCCGGCACTGAAGGAGGCCGCGGCCATCGACGGCGCGAACGAACGCCAGACGTTCCTGCGCATCGTCTTCCCCACCCTGCGCCCCGTCAACGTCATCGTCGGCGTCATCACCGTCATCGAAGCCCTGCGCGCCTTCGACATCGTGTACGCCGTCAACAAGGGCCGCAACGGTCTCGAACTGCTCTCCGTGCTCATCACCGACAACATCATCGGCGAGGCCAGCCGCATCGGCTTCGGCTCCGCCATCGCGGTCGTCCTGCTGACCGTCTCCCTGGGGTTCATCGTGACGTTCCTGGTCCAAGAGCTGCGAGGTGCCCGCGAACCATGACCGCCGACCTCCGGGCCACTGCTGCGGCCACCGCCGCCGGGGCCGAGCCGACCACCGCCCCGCACCGCCGTACCCTCCGCCGCTCACGGCCTCGCCCGCGCGGGCGGACCCCCCTCGGCCGGATCGGTGTGCACGCCTTCCTGCTCACCGTCTCACTCGCCTTCCTCGCCCCCCTGCTGCTCGCGGTCTACGCCTCACTGCGCCCCTACGAGGAAACGGCGCAGTACGGCTACTTCTCCCTCCCCAGACACCTGTCCCTGGACTACTACCGCCGGGCCTACACCGAGTCGGGCATGGGCAGGTACTTCACGAACACACTGATCATCGCGGTCCCGGCCGTCCTGATCACCCTGTTCCTCGCCGCGTTCGTGGCCTTCGCCGTCTCCCGCCTGAGGATCCGCGGCGACATCGTCCTGCTGATCCTCTTCACCGCGGGCAACCTGCTGCCCCAACAGGTCATCGTCACACCGCTCTACGTCCTCTTCAACAGGATCCCGCTGCCCTGGTGGATGTCCGACTCGATGACGATGTACGACTCGTACTGGGCCGTCATCATCGTCAACATCGGCTTCCAGATCGGCTTCTGCATCTTCGTCCTGGCCAATTTCATGCGCACCCTTCCCCAGGAGATCCTGGAGGCGGCGATCGTCGACGGCGTGAGCGTATGGACCCAGTTCCGGCGCATCACGCTGCCCCTGTGCCGCCCCGCCCTGGCGGCCCTGGCCACCCTCGAATTCACCTGGATCTACAACGACTTCCTCTGGGCCCTCATCTTCATCTCCGACCCCGACAAACTCCCCATCACATCGTCCTTGAACAGCCTGCGCGGACAGTTCTTCACGGACTACAACCTGCTCGCGGCGGGATCCGTGCTGGTGGCGCTGCCCACCATCGTCGTCTTCCTGCTCCTGCAGCGGCATTTCATCGCGGGGCTGACGCTCGGATCCACCAAGGGCTGACCAGCCGGGCGGGGTGCCGGCCGCGCGCCGCGGAGCACTCCGTCCGGTGCCGACGGGCTCCCCGCCCGCACGAGCGCGCAGGGCCCCCGACTTCGGCCACGAGAAACCCCCAGGTCACGAGCGGCTCCGCGCCGGACACGACCCGTATGCCGGTGCGTGGACCGGCGGAGCGCTGTTCACGGACCGCAATGTACGCGCGGCGGTATCCATGCCGGTGACGCCGCCCGCCACCGAGGTTCTCCCGCCGCTGCAAAGGGACGTCGTCGCGTGTCCCGCCCGGGCTCCACCACGGCTCGAAGCGGTGGGAAGAATTCCGCACAAGTGGCCTCAACTGCACCTGGTTTCCATGGCAGGGTGTTGCGGGCAAGCCACAGGGGGCCAAATAGAAGAGGGGGAATCGTGATCGTCTGGATCAACGGTGCGTTCGGTGCGGGCAAGACCACGACCGCACGGGAACTGATCGAACTGATCCCGAACAGCACGCTCTTCGACCCCGAGGTCATCGGCGGCGGACTCGGGCACCTGCTGCCGTCCAAGCGCCTCGCCGAGGTGGACGACTTCCAGGACCTGCCGATCTGGCGCCGGCTCGTCATCGACACCGCGGCCGCACTCCTCGCCGAGGTCGGCGGGACGCTGGTGGTCCCCATGACGCTGCTCCGGCAGGAGTACCGTGACGAGATCTTCGGCGGCCTGGCCGCACGCAGGATCTCGGTACGGCATGTCCTTCTCGCACCAGAGGAAACGATCCTGCGGTCGCGCATAGCCACCCGGGAGGTGCCCGAGGACCTCCCGGACGGCGAACTGCGCGTCCGTCAGTGGGCGTACGACCACATCGAGCCCTACCGCGCCGCACTCGCCACCTGGCTCTCCGCCGACGCCCACCGCATCGACACGGGCGACCTCACCCCGTACGAGACGGCCGTCCGGATCAGCGACGCCATCCGCACCGGCGCCGCCGCCGTGAGCGACATCGTGCAGACCCCCGAACCCACCCGCGAGACCGTCGCATCGGGGGTGCTCCTCTTCGACGAGCACGACCGGGTACTGCTGGTCGACCCCACCTACAAGGCGGGGTGGGAGTTCCCCGGCGGCGTCGTGGAGTCCGGTGAGGCGCCCGCACGTGGCGGTATGCGCGAGGTCGCGGAGGAACTGGGCCTCGAACTCACCGACGTCCCCGGACTGCTGGTCGTCGACTGGGAACCGCCCGCGCCCCCCGGCTACGGAGGGCTCCGACTGCTCTTCGACGGCGGCCGCGTGGCCGGCACCGAGGCACAGCGGCTGCTGCTGCCCTGCGCCGAACTGCGCGGATGGCGCTTCGTCACGGAGACGGAAGCGGAACAACTGCTGCCGCCCACCCGCTTCGAACGGCTGCGCTGGGCCCTGCGGGCCCGCGAACGCGGCGTCGTGCTCAACCTGGAGGCCGGGGTCCCGGTGGGCTGAGGCCCCCGGGACCGCCGCGTGGGCCAATCGCGGCCCGCCGCCGTGGTGCCGCGGGCGAGCCGCGCACCGAGTGCCGGGCCGCCCGCGGCCGGGGCGGCACCCGGGCGCCCCGGCCACGGGCAGGCGCCGTGGCCGGGGCGCGCGGGGCCGGCGTGCGACGTCGGGGTACGTCCGAGCGGGACGCACACAACGAATGCGGGCAGGGGTGGGTGAGGGGCGCACGGACGGCTCGTGGTTCGAGCGGGCGTCCGGTGTGTGTCGCCCCCGCGGCACGCCGGGCGACACGCCCACCGCACCGGCTGTCCGGCACACCGGGCGACACGCCGACGCGTGCCCCGCGCCGCCGGCCACGTCGACCGCGTGCCTCGCCACCCGGTACGCCGTCCGGACCTGCCTCGTCGTCCTGGGGCTGCTCGGTGGCGGTGAGGTGTCCCGGGTGCGGCTCAGGGGCTCGCCACCTGGCCCGTAGCCCGGTGTCGGCCTGTCGGCCGGACCGTCGTCCGACCGCGGGGCGGTGGGGCCCGCCGGCGGGGAGCGGACGCCCGCCGTCGTGCCCGGAACCCGGTAGGGGGCGCGGCGGCGCAGACCGCCGCCCTCCCCGCGCGGCCCGCTTCCCGGTGCGTCACCGCACCCTCGCGTGCGGTCACTCGCGTCGGCTCGCGTCGCCGCTATCCCGTGTACCGCCCCGACACGGTGCGCAGCACCTCGTCCGCGTGTTCCGTCACCGGGTCGCCGTGACCGAAGCAGGCCACCTCGGTCTCCAGCGCCGCGAGCTTCGCGAAGGACTCGACGGCGCGCCGCCGGTCCAGGTTGAACACACCGAGCATCACCTGCGCGTCGACCGGCGACGCGGCGATCGCATCGCCGGTGAACAGGACGCCGTGCGCGGGCAGGTGCACGGCGACGCTCCCCTCCGTGTGTCCCGGGGCGTGCACGATCCGGGCGCCGCCGCCGAAGTCGAGGACGTCCCCGTCGTCGAGATCCAGCACCTCGGTGGGCAGCACCGGCTTCTCCGGGCGCGGAGGCATCCTCTGCATCACCTCGTCCCGGATGGGCAGCTCCCACTCCTCGAACACGGGGGCCGGCCCCGGCGCGTCGCCCCGTACGAACGGCGCGTCCAGTCCGTGCGCCAGCACCGTCGCACCACTCAGCGCAGCGAACTCCCCGGCACCGCCGGTGTGATCCTCGTGGAAATGCGTCACCACGATGCGCCGTACGTCCCGGGGGCCGTGCCCCAGAGTGCTGATCGCATCCGCGATCGATGCTCCGGCTCCCGCGGCGCCCGCGTCGATGAGGGTCAACTCGTCTCCGTCGCTCCACAGATACGCCTGCCCGACGGCGAACCGGAGCAGGTGCAGACGCGGAAGCACCTCGATGACATCGATACCGTCCATGCCCCGACGGTAGAAAGGGGTCCCCGCCGACGGCGAGGACACTTCACTGTGGGCGAATCGTTTCAGCCCGGGGCGAAAAGGCGGGCCAGGACCACCGTCAGCGGCCGGCGTAGTTCCGCAGGAACAGCGCTTCCGTGACGGACATCCGCTCCAGCTCGTCCGGAGCGACGCTCTCGTTCACCGCGTGGATCCGGGCCTCCGGCTCGCTCAGCCCGATGAGCAGGATCTCCGCCTCCGGGTACAGGGCCGCGAGCGTGTTGCACAGCGGGATCGAACCGCCCATGCCCGCCGACTGCATCTCCTCACCCGGGTAGGCCACGCTCATCGCCTCGGCCATCGCCGCGTACGCGGGGCTCGTCGTGTCCGCGCGGAACGGCTGACCCGCGCCGACCTGCTCCACCTGGACCCGTGCACCCCAGGGCGTGTGCGTCTCCAGGTGCGACACCAGCAGCTTCGTCGCCTGGACCGCGTCCACGCCCGGCGGCACCCGCAGGCTGATCAGCGCCCGCGCGCTCGCCTGCACCGACGGCGTCGCCCCGACGACCGGCGGGCAGTCGATGCCGAGCACGGTCACGGCCGGGCGCGCCCACACCCGGTCGGCTACCGTGCCGGAGCCGATCAGTTCGACACCGTCGAGCACCTTCGCGTCCTTGCGGAAGTCCTCCTCCGGGTACTGCACGCCGTCCCAGACACCGCCGCCGGCGAGTCCCTCGACCGTCGTCGAGCCGTCCTCGGCCCGCAGCGAGTCCAGCAACCGCACCAGCGCCGCCAGGGCATCGGGCGCGGCGCCGCCGAACTGGCCCGAGTGCAGGTTCCCTTCGAGCGTGTCGATCGAGACCCGTACGAGGGTCATGCCGCGCAGCGTCGCCGTCACCGTGGGCAGCCCGATCCGGAAGTTGCCCGTGTCGCCGATGACGATCGTGTCGGCCCGCAGCAGCTCCGGGTGGCCCTCCGCGTACCGCTCAAGACCGCCCGTGCCCATCTCCTCGGAGCCTTCGGCGATCACCTTGATGTTCACCGGCACACCGCCGTTCGCCTTCAGCGCGCGCAGTGCCAGCAGGTGCATGATGAAGCCGCCCTTGCAGTCCGCCGCACCCCGCCCGTACCAGCGGCCGTCCCGCTCCGTCAGCTCGAAGGGGGGCGTCGTCCAGGCGGCCTCGTCCAGCGGCGGCTGCACGTCGTAGTGCGCGTACAGCAGCACCGTCGGCGCACCCTCCGGACCCGGAAGGAAGCCGTACACCGACTGGGTGCCGTCCGGAGTGTCGAGCAGCGCGACGTCCTGGAAGCCCTCCGCGCGCAGCGCGTCCGCCACCCAGTTCGCCGCGCCCTCGCTCTCGCTCTTCGGGAACTGCGCGAAATCGGCCACCGACTTGAAGGCCACCAGCTCCGCGAGCTCGGCCTTCGCCCTGGGCATCAGCGAAGCGACGGTCTCGGCGATCGGATTCGGCGACATGGGCACGCTCCTTGTGGGTGCGACGTTGTGCATACGGATATGTGTGCGATCCCGGGTGCTTGTGTGCACAGGGCAGGCATGGTGAATCCTCCCATAGCGGGGAGGGGAGGGGGCCGCCGTAGGATGCCTGGGAAAGGTGCGCAAGGCGGCTGGATCGGGAGCGGTAGACCAACGTGAGCAGCGAGAACTCTTCGGACGACGCGCGACAGGTGTGGGACGTCGTCGTGATCGGCGCCGGACCCGCGGGAGCCTCCGCGGCCTACGCGGCGGCGGTCGCGGGACGCAGAGTCCTGCTCCTCGAGAAGGCCGAACTGCCCCGCTACAAGACCTGCGGCGGCGGCATCATCGGTCCCTCGCGCGACGCTCTGCCGCCCGGTTTCGAGCTTCCCGTCCGCGATCGCGTGCACGCGGTCACGTTCTCGCTCGACGGCCGGTTCACGCGCACTCGCCGCTCGCGGCACATGCTCTTCGGGCTCGTCAACCGCCCGGAGTTCGACCAGCAACTCGTGGAGCACGCGCAGAAGGCCGGCGCCGAGCTGCGCACCGGTGTGACGGTGTCCCGGGTGGAACAGCACGGCCCCGGTGTACCGGACCGCCGCACGGTCGCAATCGTCCTCCAGGGCGGTGAGACCGTCCTGGCCCGTGCCGTCGTCGGCGCGGACGGCAGCGCCAGCCGCATAGGGGCGCACGTCGGCGTCAAGCTCGACCAGGTCGATCTGGGCCTGGAGGCGGAGATCCCGGTGCCCGAGACCGTGGCGGAGGACTGGCGCGGCCGTGTCCTCATCGACTGGGGACCCATGCCCGGCAGTTACGGCTGGGTCTTCCCCAAGGGCGACACGCTGACCGTCGGTGTCATCTCGGAGCGCGGCGACGGCGCGGCCACCAAGCGGTACTTGGAGGACTTCGTCGCCCGGCTCGGTCTCTCCGGATTCGAGCCGGCCATCTCCTCGGGACATCTCACGCGGTGCCGCAGCGAGGACTCGCCGCTGTCGCGCGGCCGGGTGCTGGTGTGCGGCGACGCGGCAGGTCTGCTGGAGCCCTGGACCCGTGAGGGCATCTCCTTCGCGCTGCGGTCCGGCCGGCTCGCGGGGGAGTGGGCGGTGCGCATCGCCGAGTCCCACGACGCGGTGGACACACGCCGCCAGGCCCTCAACTACGCCTTCGCGATCAAGGCGGGCCTCGGCATCGAGATGGGCGTCGGGAAGCGGATGCACACGGTCTTCCGCCGGCGGCCCGGGGTGCTGCACGCGGCGCTCACCGGGTTCCGGCCCGCCTGGAAGGCGTTCGCGCGCATCACCCGCGGATCGACGTCGCTCGGCGAGATCGTCCGCACGCACCCGGTGGCGCACCGGGCGCTCTCGGCCCTCGACAAGTGACCCCCCGGGGCGTGGCGGCCGGGGAGCCGGCCGCCGGCGCCGCACGGGCGGCCGACCGGCTGATCAGTCCTCGACGGTGATCCGGAACACCGGGTGGTCCTGCGCCGCGGCGAGCAGTTCCTCGTCGCCGGACTGTGCGGTCACGCCCTTGAAGTAGTCCTTGACCTGCCAGCCCCAGCGTTCCAGATAGGCACGGAGCACCTGCGGCTTCTCCGCGTCCGGGATCTCGGTGGCGGTGAACGTGCGGACCTTGCGGCCCACCCGCAGCTCGCCGCCGCCGGCCGCCCGCATGTTGCGCACCCACTGGGAGTGGCCGCGCACCGACACCAGGTACTGCGCGCCCTCGAACGGGTGCGGGTTGACCGGGATGCGCTGCATCTGCCCGCTGCTGCGGCCCCGGACCGAGAGCTCGGCGGAGCCCTGCAGGCTGATGCCGAGGCGGGCGAGCCTGGCGACGAGGCTGTTCATGCGGATCGCGAAGGGGCTGGCGTGGAAGTAGTACGGCTGCGACATGGTGACTCCCGGTCCGTGGTGGGTGACGCAGGTGCGTGACGCCGTGCGAGATGCCGTGGTGCGGGTCGGCGCTTGACCCTTTCGGAGAGCACTGCTCTCGCTCGTGAACAGTCTGCACGGGTTCGGTGACGAAAGGCAAGAGCACTGCTCTCGAAAGTTGTCGCTGCTCTTGATTGTGTGCACCGCTCTCTGGGCGTGGCAGACTGCTCGTATGAGCACCCACCGTGGAGCACGCGCCCGAGCCCGTATCGAAGTCACCGCAGCCATCAAGGACGAGGCGCGCAGACAGCTGGCGGCCGAAGGCGCCGCGAAGCTGTCGCTGCGCGCGGTGGCCCGGGAGCTGGGGATGGTGTCCTCCGCGCTGTACCGCTACTTCCCCAGCCGTGACGACCTGTTGACGGCGCTCATCATCGACGCCTACAACTCCCTCGGTGAGGCCGCCGAGACCGCGCACGCCCCCGTCGCCGAGGAGCGGCCCGCGCGGCGCTGGACCGCGGTGTGCACCGCGGTCCGCACCTGGGCGCTGGAGCACCCCCATGAGTACGCGCTGATCTACGGCTCCCCGGTCCCCGGCTACTCCGCCCCCGAGTCGACCATCCCCGCCGCCGCCCGTGTCGGACTCCTGCTCATCGACATCCTCCGCGAGGCCCGGCGGGGCAGCGGCGTCGAGCCGGCCCCCCTGCCCGACCGGCTGCGCCCCGAGGCGGAACGGATGGCCGACAGCCTGGCCCCCGATCTGCCGCCCGAGACGGTCACGGCGCTCGTCGCCGCATGGGCGCAGCTGTACGGCCTGGTCGGCTTCGAGGTGTTCGGACAGTTCACGAACGTGGTGGAGGACCGGGAGGCGTTCTTCGAGCACGCCGTCGCCCGGCTCGCCCACGGGGTGGGCCTCCCGCTACTCCCCGGGGAGTACACCTGATCACCACGTTCGGCTGACGCCGCGGGACCCCGCGGCGGTCTAGCGTGACCGTCATGGACGAGCAGCGCGTTCGCGGCGCCGGCGGCCCTCCCGTGGCGCCGCGCGGACCGGGCGAGGGTGCCGTGGCATCACACCCGCCGGGCAGGGACTCCGTGGTCCCGGGCGGCCCGGGCGCGGGGTCCCGGGCGACACACCCGCCGGGCGACGAGCCGTGGTGGCCGGCACCGAGGTGGCGGCACGGGCCGCCGTGGCTCGGCCGCCCGGACGACGAGGACGAGGGCGCCGCGGGGTGGCCGTGGGTGTCGACATTGTTCATCACCGCCTTCGTCGTCATCGGCACCACCTTCTCCGCGCGCGGCCAGCACACCCGGGCCCCGCTGGACGTCCTCGCCTATGTCCTCCTGTTCGCAGGCAGTGCCCTGCTGCTGTGGCGCAAGCGCCACCCCGTGCCGGTCGCGTACGGCACCGCAGCGGCGGCTGCGCTGTACCTCGCCGCCGGATACCCGTACGGCCCGGTGTTCGTGACCGTCGTGGTCGGCTCCTTCAACGCGATCGTGACCGGGCACCGCAAGGCGGGCTGGTCGGCCGTCGCCCTCTTCTGGGCGGCGCATGCGCTGGTCGGCCACTGGCTCTACCCCTGGCTGCCGCCGGCGCACGATGCCGGCGGGACCTGGACGCAGGAGACGTTCATCGCCGCCTGGGTCGCGGCGATCATCGCCGTGTCCGAACTCGCCCGGGTGCGCCGCGAGCAGTGGGTGCGGGAGCGGGCCGAGCGGGCCCAGGCGGCGCGGCGCCGCGCCGACGAGGAGCGGCTGCGGATCGCCCGCGAACTCCACGACGTACTGGCCCACAGCATCTCCGTCATCAACGTCCAGGCGGGCGTCGGACTCGCCCTGCTCGACTCCGATCGGGAGCAGGCCCGCACCGCGCTCACCACCATCAAGGCGGCCAGCAAGGAGGCGTTGGGCGAGGTGCGGCAGGTCCTCGACACCCTGCGCACGCCGGGTGACGCGCCCCGCGCGCCCGCCCCCGGGCTCGACCGGGTGCCCGAGCTCGTGGACCAGGCGGCCGGCGCCGGGCTGGGCGTCGACGTCACCGTCGAGGGCACGCAGGTGCGGCTGCCCCCGGGCACCGACCTGGCCGCGTTCCGCATCGTCCAGGAGGCGCTGACGAACGTCGTACGCCACTCGGGCTCACGGCACGCGCGCGTACTGCTGCACTACGAGGAGGGGACGCTGCGGCTGCGCATCGACGACGACGGGCCCGCGACCGGGGCGGATGCCGGCGGCAGCGGGAACGGCCTGGCCGGGATGAGGGAGCGCGCCGCCGCGCTCGGTGGCACCATCGAGGCGGGTCCGCGCCCGGGCGGCGGATTCCGGGTGCTGGCCGAACTGCCGCTCGCCGAGGACCGCTGAACTGCCGTGGCGTTCCCTGGAGCGTGCGCGGAGGGACGAGCACCGACCGTACCGGAGGGGGCGCCCGCCCCCGGGAGCGACCGAGGAGGACCGTTGATCCGCGTACTGCTCGCCGACGACCAGTCGTTGGTCAGGGCCGGCTTCAAGGCGCTGCTCGACGCGCAGCCGGACATCGAGGTGGCCGCGGAGGCCTCCGACGGCGAGGAAGCCCTGGTCCTGGTGCGGGAACTGCGTCCGGACGTCGTCCTGATGGACATCCGCATGCCGCGGCTCGACGGGCTCGCCGCGACCCGCCGCATCACCGAGGACGCCGACCTGGCTGCGGTGAAGGTCGTCATGCTCACCACGTTCGAACTCGACGAGTACGTCTTCGAGGCGATCCGCTCGGGTGCCTCCGGCTTTCTGGTCAAGGACACCGAGCCCGACGAACTGCTGCGCGCGGTCCGGGCGGTCGTGCAGGGTGACGCGCTCCTGTCGCCGGGCGTGACGCGACGGCTCATCGCCGAGTTCGCGGCCCGGTCCAAGGAACCCGCGGCCGAGGGTTCCCTCGGCGAACTCACCGAGCGCGAGCGCGAGGTGATGGCCCTCGTCGGCATCGGTCTGTCCAACGAGGAGATCGCCCGCCGACTGGTCGTCAGCCCCTTGACCGCCAAGACCCACGTGAGCCGCACCATGGTGAAGCTGGGCGCCCGCGACCGCGCCCAACTGGTCGTCCTCGCCTACGAATCCGGCCTCGTGCGCCCTGGCTGGCTCGGCTGAGCCGAGGCCTACCGCCGGAAGCGGACCAGGACGGCGACCACCCGTACGGCGAACAGGGCGGCGGCGAGCACGGTCCCGGCGGGGAGCAACAGGCCCCTGACGGGGCGCGGCAGATCGAACAGCAGGGCCGGCCCGGACACCGCCCCGAAGACCACGGCCGCCGCGAACCCCGCGGTGACCAGCGCGTAGACGATCTCGACGGTGACGGCGTCCCGGTCGGCCTGTGTCCGCCGCGCCGAGCCGTGGTCCGCGGCCCCGCCCCTGTGTTCGTGCATCCGTAACCCCCGTACGTCCTTGTGCCCTTGGCTGGCGTCGAGTGTCACAGCCGCGACTCCGGCGGGGCAAGCAGGCACTGCCGGGCGTGCACGATGCGCGGGGCCGCCGGGCGGCGGCCCCGCCGCCGTGGGAGCTCGGCCCGGCCGCCGGTCAGTCGCCCACGGCGACACGCTCGGCGGCTGCGTCCCGCGGCCTGGACGTCGCGATCACGATCGTGGACCCGGCGCGACGGGTGCGCAGACCAGGGAGGCTGATCAGCAGGCCGACGGCCGCGACGACGGTGACCACGACCAGGCCCGGGCGGAAGCTCTCCAGGACCGCCTGCGGGGCGGAACCCCGGTGGGCGTCCGCCGTGACGACCGCCGTCACGATCGCGAGGAAGATCGCGCCGCCGACCTGGATCGAGGTGTTGAGGAGCCCGGACACCATGCCCTGCTCGTCGTCGGGGACGCCGTTCGTGGCCTGGATGTTGAGAGAGGGGAACACCAGGGCGCACGCCGCGCCGAGCAGCAGCATCGACGGCAGCACGACGGCCGCGTACTGCGGGGTCAGGCTGACCCGCAGGAACAGCGCATACGCCAGGACGAGTGCGGTGAAGCCGGCGACGAGCAGCCGCGGCGTGCCGAACCGGTCCACGATCGCCCCCACCTTCGTCGAGGACAGCGCGACCAGTGCACCGGCGGGCAGGAAGGCCAGGGCGGTCTGGAGCGCCGACCAGCCGAGCAGGGTCTGCATGTACTGCGTCACCAGGAACTGGAAGCCGACGTACGAACCGAAGAACGTCATCGCGCCCAGTTGCGCCCGGACCTGGGGGCCCGAGCGCAGAACGCCCAGCCGGACGAGCGGGCTCGCGGTGCGCCGCTCGATCGTCACGAACACGGCAAGCAGCACGGCGACGGCCAGGAACGAGAGCAGTGTTCGCGCCGAGCTCCACCCGGCCTGCGGTGCCTGCACGACGGTGAACACCAGCAGCAGCATCGACGCGGTGCCGGTCACGGCGCCCGGCACGTCGTAGCCCCCGCGCTTCTCCTCCCGAGCGGTGTGCGGGATCAGCTTCGTGGCGGCGATCAGTGCGACGACGGCGATCGGCGCGGGCAGCAGCATCGTGTAGCGCCAGCTGGCCTCGGTGAGCAGGCCGGAGAGCACGAGGCCCATGGAGAAGCCGGTGGCGGCGCAGGTGGTGTAGATGGACAGGGCGCGGTTGCGGACCGGGCCCTCGGCGAACGTCGTGGTGATGATCGACAGACCGGCGGGAGCGGTGAATGCGGCGCTGAGCCCCTTGATGAACCGGCTCGCGATCAGCAGCGGCCCGGAGTCGACGAGACCGCCGAGCAGTGAGGCGACCGCGAAGACGCCGAGGGCGATCAGGAAGACCCGGCGGCGGCCCAGCAGGTCGGCGGCACGTCCGCCGAGGAGCAACAGCCCGCCGTATCCGAGGATGTAGCCGCTGACGATCCACTGGAGGGTCGAGGTGGACAGGTGGAGTTCGGAGCCGATGGAGGGCAGGGCGACACCGACCATCGACACGTCGAGCGCGTCCAGGAACATCGCGGCGCACAGCACCAGCAGGGCACCCCAGAGGCGGGGCGTCCAGCGCTGCTGGTCCGGTGTCGGTGGAGTGGTGGTGAGCGGAGAGGTCATGCGCCGCACACTACATGCACATGCATTCAATGCAAACGCATTTAATTCCGATGCAACAATGTGGCGGTTTCTGCTACGGTGCGGGCATGGCGGCGAAGAATGCCGAGCATGTGCTCGTGGATCAATGGCGGGACATCCTCGCGGTGCACGCCCGCACCATGTGCGAACTCGACCGCGAACTGCATCGGCACGGCCTGGGCGCCAGCGACTTCGAGGTCCTCGACGTGCTCGCGGAGGGCGTGGCCGAGGACGGCGGATGTTCCTACCGCGTCCAGGAGATCGCCGGCCGCGTCCATCTGAGCCAGAGCGCCCTGTCCCGCCTGATCGGCCGGCTCGAGAAGGACGGCCTCGTCGAACGCGGCATGTGCGAGGAGGACCGCAGGGGGGTGCGCGTCCTGCTCACGCCCAAGGGGCGCGCGCTGCACGCGGAGGTCCTGCCGCTCCAGCGTGCGGTGCTGACGCGAATGCTGACGGGCGACGACGGCGTCTCCTGACGAGGGGGCGTCGCCCCCTGCGCGGCGGACGGCCGGTGCCGGCTCGCCCGGACCGCCGACGCCGGGGGTCGTCGGGGCCGGAAATCCTCAGCTCCAGGTGACCGCGGAGCGCTCGAGCCACAGCTCGGCGAGACGCGCGTCGCCGTCCACCCGAGGAAACGGCGACCTGTTCCACAGGGCCGGATAGAGCCGCCCCGCCGGCCCGGTCAGCTGGCAGTCCGCGTCGCCGACGGCGTTCCGCTCGGTGCGCGGACGCTCGTCGGGCGTCAGCCGTACGGTCCACACGGCGTCCGTGTCCGTCGCCCGCACCCGCAGCACGCGTGGCCCTTCCTGCGTACGCACCCGGCTCGACGACCGCCCGTGGAAACCGGTCAGCAACTCGTCGATGCCGTCCACGGCGAATGCCGTGCCGATCCCGGAGAACGTCCCGCCGAGTGCCGACTCCGCGTCGATCCGGTGAATCGTCGTCTCGTGCGCCTGCCGCCGCGCCCAGAAGCCGAGCGGGGACGGGGCGGGCAGGAACGTCCAGCACTCGACGTCGGCCGGTGCCGTGTCCAGCGTGTCGACGAGCGTCGCGTGCCCTTCCCGGAACCACGCGAGCAGCTCCGCGCCGTCCAGGTCCGGCTGTCCGGCGTCGGGGTGGTGGCGGGTGAGCCCCTCCGCGACGAACGCGGTGGCCCAGCGGTGCACCATCCCGGTGTGCCGCAGCAGATCGCGCACCGCCCAGCCGGGGCAGGTCGCCACCTCGGCGTCCGTCCCCGCCTCCTGCGCCGTGCGGGCCAGCAACTGCCCCTCGCGGTCGAGGCATTGGACGAGCTCGTCGATCTCCAGCGGCTCCAAGGGCTCCATGAGCCGATTGTGCCCGAAGTTCCCCGGCCCGGGATCGGCGCTGCTGCCGTGCCGTGCCTGCCCCGGTTCGGACCTGCGACTGGACCTGCATCGGGGCCGGGCCGCCGTCGGGGCCGGACCCGTGGCTAGGTGTGCTGTCCGGACAGGTTGGTGACGCGGCTGGCTGGGGTGTGGCCGCTGATTCCGGTGTGGGGTCGGTGGTAGTTGTACCAGTCCAGCC
>NZ_JBSFDP010000059.1:0-23915 GCF_053593975.1 Streptomyces sp. NPDC002004 | reverse complement strand
TCTTCCCGGGGGGGGCGGGGGGGTTGACCGGCCTTTTGCGACAACCCACCCCCTGGGGCCCTGTGCACACATCCCGGTCGGCCCCGCGCGGGGAATGTGACGACAGACCCCAGGGCCGTGCGGGTGGCTCGGTGGCTGGGCGGGGGCTCAGCGGCCGAGCCACTTCACTTCGTATCCCCGGAGGTCGAACCGCTTGCCGTCGACCTTCGCGCTGATCGGCCGGTTCAGGGTGTTGACCACGAGGACCGCCTTGTCGTCGGCGAGCACCCGTACGTTCGGTACGTCGTCGGCGGCGACGGACACCGTCTCGTAGCGCGTTCCCGGCCCGAACTCCTGGTTGAAGCGGGAGACCAGGCCGAGCATCGGCAGCTCCGTGCCGCCGCCGTCGAGCTGGGTGGGCTTCCAGAGACAGCCCGGGCACGCGGCGCCCTTGTTCTCCGGGTTCCAGTAGAAGCCCGAGGTGGCGCCTCCTCTGGCCATGGCGATCATCCCGGCGGCCTGGACGGCGACCCGGTGCGGCTCGGTCCAGCCCGCGCGGTCGTCGTTGGCGTCCCCGGGCTCCACGTAGTACTCGGCCCACCACAGTGGCAGACCACCGGTCTGCCGGCGCACCCAGCGGCTGACGTCCGTCAGCTTGTCCGTGGCCTTGAACTCGTCGGGCAGCAGGTCGTCGTCGACGGTGTAGCTGGAGCCGTCGACGACCACGAAGTCGGCGCCCGCCTTGTGCTCGTTCCAGTAGTCGAAGGCGTCGAGCACCCGCTGGTCCATGGCGCCCCAGGAGCCCTTGACCACGGCCGACGCGTTCTCCTTCTGCCGGGGGTCGACGGAGTCCATGACCAGATAGGGCCCGCCGACCTGGATCTCCGGGTTCACCTTCTTCAGCGCCTTGTAGACCAGGTTGTACAGCGCGGTGTAGCCCTCGTAGTCCCAGCGGCTCTTGCCGTTGTTCCAGAAGCCCTTGAACTCGTTCCAGACGACGAAGTGGCGTACGTCCGGATAGCGCTTGGCGACGGTCGCGGCGAGGTCGGCGAAGTCCTGGTAGTGCGCGCGGTCCGGAGCGGTCTCCAGGGACTGCTGGCTCCAGTCGGTGTTGTCGGCGCCCGCCTTGCCGCCCTTCATCCAGTCCGGGGCGCAGCACAGGGTGACCACCGGGGTGCCCTCGCTCGCCCGGATGAAGTCGATGCGCCGGTCCATCCCGGAGAAGTCGTAGCGCCCCTTGACCGGCTCGGGGTTGCCCGCGCCCCAGCCCATGATGTGCTGGTTCTGCGGCAGCGGATGTGCGGACAGCAGCTTCTCGACGCGCGCGGTCGCAGCCGCTTCGCCCTCGTCGGCGCTGTACTGGGTGTGCGTGAAGCCCCAGCCGACCTCGGGCCGGGCCTTCCCGGCGGATGTCGCGGGGGTGCCGTGCACCTTGTCCCCGTCGCGTGTGGTCCCGGCCGTGCTCGCCCTGCCGGAGGGCAGTGTGCCTATCACGGTCACGACCAGGGCAAGTACGGCCGCTCCGACGCCGAGCAGTGCGGTGAGCCGCCACCGCCGTGTCCACGTTTCCCACCCATGACGTCCCATCACGGGCAAGCCTACTGGCGAGACGTGACGGAATGGGTGGTTCCGTACCACCCGCCCAGGTGACGGCGCGCTGCGGGCGTTCCACGAAACCCGGGTGCACGGGTGCGCCCCGTGACGGATCATGGCGACATGTCTGCGAACCCACAGGACGCCCTGCCGATCCGGCTCAACGTCGACGACAGCGACTCGCCCGCGGACGTCGTGGACGCGCTGTTCCTCGGCCGCTTCGCCACGGGCGAGCAGCCGTTCTCGCACAGCGTGAACATCGACCGGGTGCGTACGGGCGCGACACTGCTGCCACCGGGCGCGACGGTGCTGCGGGGCGCGCGGGACGACGACCGCAGCGCGACGCTCGCCGAGGGCGACGGGTGGACGCTGCTGATCTCGCGGTGGAACCGCGGGGCCGACGTCACGGTCACGGCGACCAGCGCCGAGCTGGCCGAGACGGTGCTGAAGCAGGCGACGGACGGGGCGCAGGACGAGCCCGCACCGCAGCCCGACGACGTGACCATGGGCTTCTGGTACGTCTCGCCGCGACGCGGCCCGCACCGTACGACGCGCCAGATCTCGGCCGGTACGTGGGCGGAGGTGCGGGCGAACTACACGGCGCCCGTGGCCGACGCGATGGACCGGCTGATGAAGACCACGCCGCAGGACGTCGCCGGGCGGCTCCTGCTGCTGCACGGCCCGCCGGGGACGGGCAAGACGTCGGCCCTGCGCACCCTCGCGCGCTCCTGGCGCGACTGGTGCCAGGTGGACTGCGTGCTCGACCCCGAGCGGCTCTTCTCCGACGTCGGCTATCTCATGGACATCGCCATCGGCGAGGACGACGGCACGGCCGGGGGCCGCTGGCGGCTGCTGCTCCTGGAGGACTGCGACGAGCTGATCCGCGGCGAGGCCAAGCACACGGCGGGGCAGGCCCTGTCGCGTCTGCTGAACCTCACGGACGGGCTGCTCGGCCAGGGCCGCAACGTCCTCGTGGGCGTCACGACCAACGAGGACCTCGAGCGGCTCCACCCGGCCGTGGTCCGCCCCGGCCGCTGCCTCGCCCGGATCGAGGTGGGCCCGCTGACCCGGCCGGAGGCCGTTTCCTGGCTGGGCACCGAGGAGGGCGTGGGCCGCGAGGGCGCCACGCTCGCGGAGTTGTACGCGCTGCGCCGCGGGACCTCTCCGACGGCTCTGCCCGAGCCGCGGGGTGCGGATGCGGGGCTGTATCTGTGAACCCGGAGTCCGGATGCCGGTCCGGCACCGCGCGAACCGTGCCGTGGGGCGGCCGCCCCACCGCGGCGGAGTACGGCGGTACGGGACGGCCCCGGCCCGGCGGGGCGGCCGGCGCGGCGGGAGGCACCCGACCCGCAGGTCACCCCTTTCCGTAGGCCGCCCGAAGGGCGTCCCGTACCGCGTCGGCGGCCGCCGCCTCCGTGAGCCCGAGGCGGTGTGCCTCCTCGGCGAACTCGCGGGCCGCACGCGCGGCGTGCCGGGCCGCCGCGTCCCCGGCCGCCGCGATGAACGTGCCGTTGCGCCCCCGGGTCTCGACGACCCCGTCGGACTCCAGCGCCCGGTACGCCTTGGCGACCGTGTTGGCCGCGAGGCCGAGCGACTCGGCGAGCCCTCGCACCGTGGGGAGCTTGTATCCCACGGGCAGCGCCCCGGACCGGGCCTGTTCGGAGATCTGGGCGCGCAGCTGTTCGTAGGGCGCCGTCGCCGCGCCCGCGTCGATGTCGATCTTCAGCGTCACCCGGCGATTGTCCCGCACCGCCGGACGCGGGAAACCGTCCGACGGGCCGGGAGGCCGTCCGACGGACCGTCCGACGGGCACGGAGACCCGCGGTCCGGCGTGCTCGGCACGTCGGCAAGTCGGCAAACCCGCAAAGCCGCAGAACCACAGAGCCGCAAACCCACAGAGCCGCAAACCCACAGCCCCGCAGCTCCGGTGGTCCCGTTCCCCGCCGGAGACCCATGCCCCGCCGGGGCCCCGGAAAATGGGAGGCACTTGTGTTCGCAGGGCACGTAGCGTGCGACTCCATGACTGTGATCGTTCGCAAGCTGCGCCCGGAGAACCGCGCCGACACCGAGGGCTTCGCCCGCGTCCGCCACGCGGCACTCCCCTTCATGCTGTTCACCCCCGAGTCCGTCGCCTACGACGTGGCCCATGTCCATCCCGACGCCCACTTCCAGCCCCTGCTGGCCGAGCAGGACGGCGAGATCATCGGCACCGCCCAGGTGCACCTCGCGCACGACAGCGCGGAGCCAGGACAGGGGATCGTGAACGTCTACGTGCACCCCGACCGGCTGGGCCGCGGCGCCGGTACGCTGCTGGTGCGCACCGCCGAGGAGCGGCTGACGGCCCTGGGCGCCACGAAGCTGCTCTCGTGGGTACTGGACAGGCCCGAGAACCGTGCGTTCGCGGAGAAGCGCGGCTATCGCGCGAGCCGCAGCGCCCACTTTCTCCGCCTCGACCTCGTGCACGGCACCCTGCCGCCCCTCCAGGAGCCCCCGGCGGGCGTGGAGCTGCGGACGGGCGCCGACTTCGCGGACGATCCGCGCCCGCTGTTCGATCTGGACGCCGAGACGATGGCCGACGAACCGAGCGACGTGCCCTTCGAGTTCACCGACTACGAGGCCTGGCTGCAGGAGACCTGGCATCACCCGCTGCTCAGCCACGAGCTGACCACGGTCGCCGTGGTCGACGGACGGCCCGCCGCGTTCACGCTGGCCCGCACCGACGGCGGCACCCGCTACGGCACGGCGATGACGGGCACGGGCCGTGCGTTCCGCGGCCGCGGTCTGGCCAAGCTCGCCAAGAACGACTCGCTGCACCGTGCCCGCGCGGCCGGCTGCACGGAGGCGTTCACCGGCAACGACGAGGGCAACGGCCCGATGCTGGCGATCAACAAGTGGTTCGGGTACGAGGTCTGCGCGACGGAGGTGCGCCATGTCCGCACACTCGGCTGACCGTGCGGAGGCCGCGGACCCGGCCGGCCGTGCGGAGGCCGCGGTCACGCTGGACGTCGTCCTGGTCAAGTCCGGCCGCACCAAGATCCGTTACCCTGCCGCGCTGCTCGACGACGACGGGGTCCGGGTGAGCGTGCGCGCCCCGTGGGCGGGCGCCGGCGTGCGCGACTTCGGGTTCGTACGCTTCGAGCCGGGCGATGTGTTCACGGAGCACTACTGGCGCGACCGGTGGTACGCGGTCAAGGAGGTGCGGGCCGCGGACGGCGCCCTGAAGGGCTGGTACTGCGATGTGACGCGCCCCGCGGTCCTCGATGCGACCACGGGCGCTCTGACCGTGGAGGACCTGGATCTCGACCTGTGGGTGTCCGCGGACGGGGACACCGTCCTGCGGCTCGACGAGGACGAGTTCGCGGCGAGCGGACTGGCCGGCCGCGACCCGGGCGCCGCCGCCTCGGCGGCCGCCGCGCTCGACGAACTGGAGCGGCTGGCGCGCCGCGGCGGTTTCACCGGGCTCCTGCCGGGCATGCCCGCTTCCAAGGATCTCCCGCACGGAGATCCCCGCGACCCGGAGTGATTCCCGCCACTGACAGACCGGGCGCCGATGAGGAACGCTCCGTCAACGGGTCTGCCTCCGTGACACCACGGAACCCGGTAGGCACAAGGAGGCCGTGATGCGCCGAGTGACCGTGCAGAAGCCGCCGATCAAGCCGTCCGCACGCCGGGTGCGCGACGAGTACGAGGACCGCGCCCAGCCGCGTGCGGAGGTCCGCAAGGACATCCGGCGCACGTGGTGGCCGGAGGACTGAGCCCGGCCCCGGATCCCCGGGTCAGAGCAGACGCTTGCGGTAGTGGAAGCGGTCGTAGGGCCCTTCCACTCGCCGCTCCACGAACTCGTAGCCGTACCTGGGGTAGATCTTCTGGTTCTCCCACATCTTGGCGTTGGTGAGGAGACGGATCTCCGGCAGTCCCAGCGCCCGCGCCCGGTCGTCCACGAAGCGCAGCAGCCGCCGGCCCAAGCCCGTGCCGTGTGCGTCCGGGTGGACGGCGATGCTGTCCAGCCACAGGTGGTCGTCGTGCGGCACCAGCACCAGGAGCCCGGTCACCGGGTCTCCGGTGACGAAGACCCGGCCCGCGGCCACCTGGGCTGCATGGTCCGCCTCCATGGGTGCGGGCACCACTCCGATCCTGTCGATGTAGTGGTGGTACGCCGCGTCGGTCACGGCCTTCACGGCGGCCACGTCCGCGTCCGTGGCAAGCCGAATGTCATCGATCATGACGGGCACGGTACGTCCCGTGCGAGCCTGCCGGTACCCCGGCGGCCTCGTCCTCAGCGCAGTCTGAGGACGCCCTTAAGGCGACCATAAAGATCGCCCTCACCGGCTCCCAGCAGGCCTTTTCGCGGTTTCCAGGGGCTAGCTTTCTCGACACCCCCGCTCCGGAACCGTTGAGGAGAGCCACTCATGCCCGCTCGTCGCAAGGCCCGCGCCATCGCTGTCGTCGGCGCCGTCCCGCTCGCCCTGACCGCTCTGTCCGCCGCGCCCGCCGCCGCGCACGGGTCGATGACGGATCCGGTGAGCCGGGTGGCGGGGTGCTACGCGGAGGGGCCCGAGAGCCCCAGGTCGGCCGCTTGCAAGGCCGCCGTCGCGGCGAGCGGTCCGCAGGCGTTCTACGACTGGAACGCGGTCAACATCGCCGACGCGGCGGGCAAGTCGAAGCAGATCATCCCGGACGGCAAGCTGTGCAGCGCAGGCAACGCCAAGTACCGGGGGCTCGACCTTCCGCGCGCCGACTGGCCCGCGACCCGGCTGTCCGCGGGCCGCCACACCTTCCACTACAAGGGGACCGCCCCGCACAAGGGCTCCTTCGCGCTGTACATCACCAGGCCCGGCTACGACCCGACGAAGCCACTGAAGTGGTCGGACCTGGAGAGCAAGCCCTTCCTGACGGTCACCGACCCGAGAATGGTGAACGGCGACTACGTCTTCGACGGGAACGTCCCGGCGCGTTCCGGCCGGCAGCTCATCTACTCGGTCTGGCAGCGCTCGGACTCCCCCGAGGCCTTCTACACCTGCTCCGACGTGGTGTTCGGCAAGGACAGCGGCGGCTCGGGGGCCACCGCGGCCCCGGCCCCGACCGCGTCCGCCCCGACCGACCGGGAGATCGAGGACGGTGCCGACAAGTCGACCGTGGAGCACCACCACGGCGACGGCGGCGCGCACCCGCAGGCGTCGGCGAGCACGACCCCGCTCACGGACGCCGGTGACTCCTCGGCCGGCAACACGCCGGAGGCCGACGGCTCGGCCGAGCAGCCCGCCGGCAGCGAGAGGCTCGCCGAGACCGGTGGGGACGCCTCCACCGCCTATCTCGCGGTCGGTGGCGCCGCGGTCCTGGCGCTTGGCGCCGGTGCCCTGTTCGCCTCGGTCCGCCGCCGGGCCGCGGGTGCGGCGGTCGGCGGTGGGCGGCACAGCCGCTGACCCGGGCCGGGAGACGACGCGTCGGGCCGCATGGGGGCGGCCCGACGGTGCCCCACCGCGGCGGTCAGTCGAAGACGGACGCGCAGGTGGTGCGGGTGGCGTGGGACGGGTCGAGGGCGTTCGCCACCTCGTGGTACGCGATGCGGTCGAGAAGGCCGATCGCGACGTGTTCGGACAGGTCGACCGAACACAGGTCCTGCACCAGGACGTTGTGCACGTCGGGGCCGCTGAGGAACTGGGACCGGTACGGCGTGGCGACCTCGTCGTACTTGGTCGCGATGACCGTGTAGTGGACGCCCGGCACGGTGTCGCCGCCGGCGTTCAGCTTGGTGATGAAGGGGGATCCGGCGATCTGGTCGGCCAGCCCCGGGGTCGCCGAGGTCAGCAGGTCCTTCGCACCGGGGAAGTACGGCAGCAGGTTGGCCAGGCCGCTCAGGGTGGTGCCGTGGTTGTCGGGTGCCAGGCCGACGAGCGCGTTGACCTTGTCGGCCCCGCCGAGGAACTTCAGGTAGTAGCGGGGCATCATGCCGCCCTGCGAGTGCCCCACGAGGTCGGTCTTGGCGGCACCGGTCGCGGAGAGCACTTTGTCGACGAAATCGTGGAGCTGCTGGGCCGACTTGTCGATCGGGCCGAGTCCGTTGAAGAGCGGCACGCCGGGCAGCTGGCCGTAGTCCAGGGAATAGACGCAGTAGCCGCGGTGCACCAAGTACGGTGCGAGCGTGAGCCAGTTGTCCCAGGAGTTCCCGAACGTGCCGTGCACGAGGACGACGGGGCGGGGGTGGGCGTCGGACGGCTTGCAGGACCAGTCGTTCCAGCCGCTGCTCGGCGCGGTGGCCGCCTGCGCGGTGGCGGCCGGTGCCAGGACCAGGGCGATGGCCAGTAACAGGGCGGCGACGAGGGATCTCCGGGCCCTTCTCCAGGGCGGCTTCCAGGGCAGCATCGTGTGATCTCCTTGCGGCTCAGGGGAAGGTGCGACAAGGTGCGCCCAGTGATCCGGATCACAAGGATGCTGTTCACTCGTCAAGTTACGGGCGAGTAGTCCCAGTGTGAAGTTACGCGTCAGTAAAACTTCGGGTGTCGACCGACGGCGTCCGGAGCTCCCCGGGAACCGTCACCAGGCGGGCCTGATGGGACCGTAGGGGGCGATGCGCGCCAAAAGGTCGCGCAACACGCGCACTTCACTCTCGCCGAGCAGTTCGGTCCACCCCTGTACAACCTCCGCGGCCGCCTCTTCCGCCGCGCGGGTGCAGTCCCGGCCGTGAGCCGTCAGGACGACGAGCCGGGCACGCGCATCACCGGGATGCGGCCTGCGCTCGGCGTACCCCTTGCGCACGATCTCGTCCACGAGCTGACTGGCCGCCTGCTTGGTGACCCCGAGATGGGCGGCGAGTTCGGTGACCGTGGCGCCGTCCGGGGCGAGGCGCGCGAAGGCGAAGCCGTGCGCGGGCCGCACCCCCTCGAAGCCCCGGGCGACGACCCCGTCGTTGATGCGCTGCGTGAGCTCACCCGCGGCGGCGAGCAGGGCTGCGGACAGGGCCATGGCTTCGGATTTCTGCACGGGGGCATTCAAACACCCTTGACAGAATGGTCAAGCAGCTTGACCATGTTCGATATAGTCAACCTGCTTGACCATATGGAACCGGAGGCAGTCGTGCCCGTCATCCGCTCGTCCGAAGCCGTCGTCCATGAGATCCACGGCGCCCGCTTCGTCTCGTACGCCACTCCCCTCACCGGAAGCAAGGAACTGTGCGCCTGGCGCGGTGAGATCCCCGCAGGGACCAAGGCCCCCGCACACACGGTCAACCGGGAGGAGATCCTCCACCTGCTCGACGGCGAACTGCTGATCACGCTCGACGGCCGTACCGCCCGGGTCACCGCGGGCGACACGGTGATCATCAATCCCGGCGCGACGTTCGGCGTCGAGAACCCGACCGACCGGACCGCGCTCTCCTGGGTCACCACGTCCATCGGCCTGGAGGCGGAACTCGCCGACGGCACCCGCATCACTCCCCCCTGGGCCAACTGACCACGCACGCGGCGGGCGTCCCGGCCCCCGGCGGGGCGCCTACGCGGCCAGCGTCCCCGGCATGACCGCGCGCGGCCCGAACTTCGCCCGGGCCCGGTCCGCGACCTCCTCGATCCTGCGGGCCTTGTCGTCCTCCGGGTCGAAGGTGAGCTGACGGGAGGCGGATTCGGCGGGGCCGAGGCCCTCGGCGCGTACGCAGACGCCGCGCACCCGGGCCCGCTGGAGCCCCAGCCCCTCGTACATCCGGTACGCGGCAGCGGTGAGCGCGGACGAGTGCGCGGTGGGCTCCGCAAGCACCCGGCTGCGCACCGTCGAGGAGCGGTCGGCGTAGCGCACGGTGAGCGTCAGGGAGCGGCACACCTGCTTCTCGGCGCGCAGCCGGGCGCCCAGTTCCCCGGTGATCGCAAGGAGGGCGCGCCGGTGCCGGGACGGGTCCAGCTCGTCGCGGCCGAAGGGGCGTTCCGCGGCCATGGACCTGGCCGCGGCGTTCGGAACGACCCGGGTGCGGTCGACACCGTGCGCCTTCTCGCGGAGCTCGCGTCCGGCGCGGGCGCCGACGAGGCGCTGCAGGGTGGACAGGGGCGCGGCGGCGACCCGGCCGACGGTGTCGAGACCGTATGCGCCCAGGGTGCGGGCGGTCGCGGCGCCGACCCCGGGGAGCGCCACCACCGGCTGTTCGGCGAGGAACGCGGTGACGGAGTCCGGGTCCTCGCGCACCGCACGGGTCACCCCGGGCACGGCGCCCCGCGCCGCCATCCGCGCCAGCATCGGTCCGGGCCCGGCGCCGATCACGCAGTCGACCCCGTACCGGGCGAGCGCCCGCACCCGGATCACCGAGGCCAGCTCACCGGCGTCGCGCCCGAAGTACCGGACCGCTCCCCCGAGGTCGACCAGCGCGGCATCCGGCGGCAGCGCCTCGACGACGGGCGAGAACTCGCCGAGCAGCGCGAACAGCTGCTCCGCCACGGCCTCGTTCGCCGAGGGCAGTTCGAAGCGTACGTAGAGGATGGTCATCCCGCGCTCCCCGGACTCCGGTGCCACAGCTTCCTGCCGACGGCGGGCCCTTCGCCCGCGGGGCGGAGGTCGGCCCACGGGTGCATCTCGTAGCCCGTGGGCATACGGATGCGGCGGCCGTCCGCCGCCGGCTCGCCGTCGGGCCCCGCGGCCTCCGGCTCCGGCGCCCCCGCCGGGCCCGGCGCCGCCGCCGGCTCCGTCAGACGCAGCGCCACCGCGTCGAGGCCGCCCTCATGGCGCAGTTCGACCAGTTCGGAGAGGTTCCACACGGCGGAGCCGACCACGCTGAGGCTGCGCGGGCCGCGGCGCTGCACCACACCGCGGACGAGCAGCAGCCAGGAGTGGAAGACGGTGTGTGCGCAGGCGGCGTGGGCGTCGTCGAAGAAGGCCAGGTCGACCAGGCCGGTGCCGTCGTCGAGGGTGGTGAAGATGACGCGCTTGCCGGACCGGATCGGCGGGGTCTGGGTGGCCGCCTTGGCGCCCGCGACGAGCACCGTCTCGCCGTGCCGGACGTCGCGCAGCCTCCGCGCGGTCACCACGCCCAGCTCGTCGAGGAAGGTGCGGTGGTCGTCCATCAGATTGCGCGAGGCGTCCATGGAGAGCACGCCGAGTTCGGCGCTGAGCCGTTCGGCGTCGTCGAGGTCGGGCAGCCCTGCGGGGGCGGTCCTCCGGCCGCCGGCGAGGGGGAGCTGGGCCCCGCGTGCGCCGCGTGCGCCGCGGTGCAGCTCCGTCAGATGCAGTTGCAGATCACGGCGGTTGGCGCCGAACGCGTCCAGCGCCCCGACCTGCGCGAGCCGCTGGGCGACGGGCCGGCTCGGGCGGGCCCGCTCCCAGAAGTCGAGGAGCGAGGCGTACGGGCGTCCCTCGGCGATCCGTGCGGCCTCGGCCTCGCTGATGCCGTGCACGTCGCAGAGGGCAAGACGCAGACCCCAGCGGTCCGGCGCACCATCGGAACCGGACACCAGTTCGATGGTGTGAGCGACCGCCGAGCGGTTCACGTCCAGCGGCAGCACGGGCACCCCGCGCCGCCGAGCGTCCGCGAGCAGCAGCCGCTTCGGGTACATGCCGGGGTCGTGGGTGAGCAACCCGGCGTAGAACGCGGCCGGGTGATGGGCCTTCAGCCACGCCGACTGATACGTCGGCACGGCGAACGCGACCGCGTGCGCCTTGCAGAAGCCGTACGACCCGAAGGCCTCGATGATCTCCCAGGTGCGTTCGATCGTCCGTGCGTCGTATCCCCGCGCCGCCGCCGTCTGCGCGAACCAGAGGCGGATGCGGCCCTGCGACTCGGGGTCGGACAGGCCGCGCCGCACCCGGTCGGCCTCGTCGCGTCCGCAGCCGGTCATGATGTCCACGATCTCGATGATCTGCTCGTGGAAGACCACGACGCCGTAGGTCTCCTTCAGCGGCCCTTCCAGGTCGGGGTGCGGGAAGCGGACGGGCGCGCGGCCGTGCCGGGCCTCGATGAACGGGCGGACCATGTCGGCCGCGACCGGGCCGGGGCGGAACAGCGAGATGTCGACGACGAGGTCGTGGAAGGTGGCGGGCTGGAGCCTGCCGACCAGGTCCCGCTGGCCCGGCGACTCGATCTGGAAGCAGCCCAGCGTCTCGGTGGACCGGATGAGTCGGTACGTCGCCGGGTCGCCCGGCGGCACGGCGTCGAGGTCGACCTCCTCCCCGGTCGCCCGCGCGACCTCGGCGACGGCGTGCGCCATCGCGGACTGCATCCGCACGCCCAGCACGTCGAGCTTGAGCAGTCCGAGGTCCTCCACGTCGTCCTTGTCGAACTGCGACATGGGGAACCCCTCGCCGCTGGTCGGCATCACCGGCGTACGGGCGAGCAGGGAGGCGTCCGAGAGGAGCACCCCGCACGGGTGCATGGCGACGCCGCGCGGCAGCGCGTCCAGCGCCTCGACCAGCTCCCAGAACCTGCCGTACCGCTCCCCGTCCTGCCTGAGCTCCCCGGCCAGCTCGCGCAGCTCGGGCAGTTCCTCCAGCGCCGCACGGGCGTCCCGCGCCCGGATGTGCGGGAACGCCTTGGCGATCCGGTCGATGTCGGCCGGGTCCAGGGACAGGGCGGCGCCCACGTCGCGGATGGCGTGCCGCACCCGGTAGGTCTCCGGCATGGCGACCGTGGCGACCCGCTCGGTGCCGAACCGGTCGATGATCGCCCGGTAGACCTCCAGCCGGCGTGCGGACTCCACGTCGATGTCGATGTCGGGCAGCACGGCCCGCCGCTTGGACAGGAACCGCTCCATCAGCAGGTGCTGCTCGACCGGGTCGGCGTGCGCGATGCCGAGCAGGTGGTTGACCAGGGATCCGGCGCCGGAGCCGCGCGCGGCGACCCGGATGCCCATCCCCCGGACGTCGTCGACGACCTGGGCGACGGTCAGGAAGTACGTGGCGAACCCGTGGTGGGCGATGATGTCCAGCTCGTGGTGCATCCGCTCCCAGTACGTCCGTGCGTCCGGCCGCCGGTCGTAGCCGCGCAGCACCATGCCCGCGGCGGCCCGCGAGGCCAGCACCCGCTGCGCGGTGCGCCGCCCGGCGCCGACGAGGTACGGCTCGGGGAAGCGCACGGAGCCGATGCCGAGGTCGTCCTCGGGGTCGACGAGGCATGCGGCGGCCGCCGCCCGGGTCTGTTCGAGCAGACGGTACGCGGTGTCGCGGCGGTAGCCCGCGGCCTCGACGATGTGTTCGGCGGCCCGCAGCATGTCGGCGGGGCCCTTGAGCCAGCGCTCGCCGCCGTCCGGCTCCTTGGCCGGGTCGATGGGCACGAGCCGGCGGGCGGCGTCGAGGACATCGGCGACCGGTCCCAGGCCGGGGTCGGCGTACCGGACGGCGTTGCTGAGCACCGGCCGCACGCCCTGCTCCGCGGCGAAGCCGACGGTGCGCGCGGCGAGGCGCAGCGAGCCGGGTCCGGTGCCAGGGCGGCCGTGCCACACGGTTTCGAGGCGCAGCGCGTCGCCGTAGAGCTCGCGCCAGGGCGCGAGGAGCCGGGCGGCCCGGTCGGGGCGGCCCGCGGCGAGCGCGCGGCCCACGTCGGAGCCGGGGCCGAGCAGCACGGTCAGCCCGTCGGCGGGGAGGGCGGCCCGGTCGAGCACGGGCTGCCCCGCCGCCCGGTGCGCGGCGGTGACCAGGCGGCACAGTTCGGCCCAGCCGGTCGCCCCGGCGCGGGCGAGGAAGGTGACGCGGGGGGTGGACTCGTCCAGGAAGGCACCACCGCGCACGGGGGTGCGGCGGGCTCCCTTCGGGGTCCCGTCCCGCTCCGCTTCCGCTTCCGCCACGGCGAGCTCCGCGCCGAACAGGGGGCGCACGCCGGCCGCGGCGCAGGCCTTGGCGAAGCGGACCGCGCCCGCGAGGGTGTCGCGGTCGGTGAGGGCGAGGGCGTCCATGCCCCGCTCCGCGGCACGCTCCGCCAGCCGCTCCGGGTGCGAGGCCCCGTATCTCAGGGAGAACCCGGAGACGGTGTGCAGATGCGTGAAGCCGGGCACCCGCACCTCCTGAACCAATCCGCTCTCACTCCCCCCGCCTCCACCATAGACCAATTTTCGAACATTCGTACGATCGCGGGGCGCCGTGCGCCGCGCGGCCGCCGACGGTCGTGGGCCCCACCCGCCCGAACCCGTCCCACCTGCGGAAACGGAGGGACGAAAAGCCCCGCCCCGCCCCCGCGAGGGCGGGGACGGGGCGGGGTGGGACGCTCGACCGGGCGTCAGCCGATCTGCGCACCGAACGTCGAGAGAGCCTCCGTCACCGGCTGGAAGAACGTCTCGCCGCCCGACGAGCAGTCGCCGCTGCCGCCGGAGGTGAGGCCGATCGCGGTGTCGCCGGCGAACAGCGAGCCGCCGCTGTCGCCGGGCTCGGCGCACACGTCGGTCTGGATGAGACCGTTCACCACATCGCCGTTGCCGTAGTTGACCGTGGCGTCCAGACCCTTGACCGTGCCGTCGTGGACGTGTGTGGTGGACCCGCTGCGGGTCACCTTCATGCCGACGGTCGCGTCACCCGCCTTGGTGATCTTCTGGGTGGAGCCGTTGTAGAGGTCCACCTCGCTCGGGTGCGGCACGTCGGCCGTGTACTTGACCAGGCCGAAGTCGTTGTCCGGGAAGCTGGACTGCTCGTTCGTGCCGATCTGCTTGCCGCTCGAGTCCGACCACGTCTTGATCGCCTCGGTGCAGTGCCCGGCCGTGATGAAGTACGGCTGGCCGCCCTTGACCACGTTGAAGCCGAGCGAGCACCGGCCGCCGTCTCCGGAGATGGCGTCGCCACCGGCGATGAACGGCTTGAACTCACCCCGGCTGCGCTTCAGCTCGGCCTTGCCGCCGAGGCCCTTCACGACCGAGGAGAGCCGGTTCCAGTTCGCCGCCCCGACCGTACGGTCCGCGGTGACGACCACCTTGTTCGTCTCCGGGTCGACCGCCCAGGAGGTGCCGGGGATGGTCGCCTTCTCCTTCAGCGTGGACCGCGCGCCCTTCAGCTCGGCCAGCGAGTTCCGGACGATTCTGGCCTGCGCTCCCGCCGCCTCGACCGTGTGTGCGGCGTTCTTGTCCAGCACGTTCACGACGAGGTGCTTCGCCTTGGCGTCGTAGTACACGCCGGCGGTGTCGGCGCCGAGGTCCTTGGACAGCGACGAGGCGAGCTTTCCGGCCGATGTCAGGGAGAGGGCGTGGGGGGCCCCGGTGGGCAGCTGGGTGCTCGCGTTCGCGGACTGGAATGTGACACCCGCGGCCACCAGCGCGGCGATGCCCGCACCGGCCAGCGCGACACGGCGCTTGGGTATGCGTCGATGCTTCAACTCATGTCCTCCTGTGGGGGGCCGGATCCGAAGGAGTGGGGCCCTCGGAACCGGAAGGAATGCGGCGCGGACGCGAAGACGGCGCATAAGTCGCGTCCATGCCAATGAGTAACGCCCACTATCGCGACGTCACCAGCCGCCGCACAAGGTCGACTTCAGGACGCCGGCACCGCAACAGGAGCGCGCCCCCGGCGCGTTGGTCGCACGCAACCGCACCACGTCGGTTTACGGCGCAAACACTGTGCGCTGGCGAACGTTCGGCAGTGGGTGACGGCCACCACTGGCCGGTTTTCGCCCCCCTGGACCGGGACGGTGCCCTGGGCGGACCGGCGCGGCCGGACGACCGGGCCTGCCCCGGACAGGCGCGAGCCCCCGTCGACGCCGTCGACGGGGGCTCCTGTGTGCTGCCGGCTGCGGTTCGGATTCAGTAGACGCTCACGCCGTAGGCGCTGAGGGCCTCCGTGACCGGCTGGAAGAACGTCGTCCCACCGGAGGTGCAGTCGCCGCTGCCGCCGGAGGTCAGTCCGTACGCGGTGGTGCCGCCGTAGAGCGGACCGCCCGAGTCACCGGGCTCGGCGCAGACCGTGGTCTGGATGAGCCCGTAGACGATGTCGCCGCTCCCGTAGTTCACGGTGGCGTTGAGCGCGGTGACCCGCCCGCTGTGCGTCCCGGTGGTGGAACCGCGCCGGTACACCGTGGTGCCCACCGACGGCGTCGCGGCGCTGGTGATGTCCTGGCTGCCGACGGTCCCGGGGTGGCTCACGGAGGAGTTGGTGTAGCGGACGATGCCGTAGTCGTTGCCGGGGAAGCTGGATCCCGCGGTGCTGCCGAGCGTCGTGGAGTGCGACGAGCTGGACCACCAGGTGCCCGCGCCGTCGGTGCAGTGACCGGCGGTCAGGAAGTAGTAGGTGGAGCCGCTGCGGACGTTGAAGCCGAGGGAGCAGCGCCAGCTGCTCGCGTAGATGGCGTCACCGCCGGAGATCAGCTTGCGGATCTTGCCGGGGGTGCGCCGGAAGGTGAGGGCACCGGCGTTGTTCCCCGCGGTGCGCCGGATCTTGGCGATCTGGGCCTGCGAGACGGTGCTGTCGACGGTGACGAGGACCCGGTCGGTCTTCTTGTCCACGCTCCATGCGGTGCCGGCGACATCGGCGGCGCGCACGGCGCTGTCGGCCTGACCGAGCTGGGACGCGCTGTAGGTGTGGGGGTCGTCCGCGTTCGCGGTGGGGGCGGCGAACGCGGCAGCGGCGACGAGTCCTGTGGCGACGGCCATCAGCCGCACATGTCTCGCGATGCCACTGCGGGGGGTGGTGCGCTTGATCCTCACTGTCGTTCCTCCCGGGGGGAAGTCGGGGGCCGCGTGGGGACGGGGCCCGTGAGGCGCAGCCTAAGGACACGGCAGAGGAATCCTTGGGCATGCCGTGACCCTGACAAGCGCTGTGGGGAATATTCGGACCGGATGGCCGAACGACGCAAGGGCGGCTTTCGGCCGTACAGAGTTCAACTTGCTTGTTCCCGGCGGACGATGACCCCCGACGTCCGGGGAGCGGCGCGGCGCCGCTCCCCCAGGCATACATGACGGCCGATCAGCCGCAGTTGCAGCACTCCAGGCATTCGCAGCACTCACAGCACTCGCACGCATCGCAGCAGTCGCAGTCGGTGCAGCACCCCTCACGCGGCTTGCGCGACCAGGGCCCCTCGTAGTGCTCGGCGCAGCACAGCTTGCAGGTGCAGCAGAGTCCGATCGCGACGGCGCAGCCCGCGAAGAAGCCCCGCTTGCCCGGGCGGGGCGGCGGCACGGCACCGAACCCGCGGGGCCCGTGCGGACCGCCGGGCACGCCCGGGCCGCCCCCGCCGTACGGGGCGCCGCCGCCGTACGGGTTGCCCGCGAAGGGATTGCCGCCGCCGTACGGACCGCCGCCGTACGGATTTCCGCCCTGCTGCCCGGGTGTCCCGTACGGCCCGGACCCGTGGGCACCGGACTGCTGATGCTGCTGAAGGTGGTCCTGGTGACCTCGGTGCGCGCAGCCCTCCGTGCCGAACGCGCGGTCGACGGAGCGCGGCAGCTCGTGCACGAGCAGCACGTGCGCCAGCTTGCCCTCGACGAAGTCGACCTCGCGCAGGGCGAGCCGTATGCCGTGCACGGCGTCGTCGGCGAGGCGGCGCGCCTCGGCGAGGCCGGTACCGGTGGCTGCGAGCGGGTTCCACGCGCCCGACGCCGCGTCAGCTTCCTGGTCCTCCACGGCATCCAGCAGATGCGCGAGCCGCCCGAAGAGCCGTCCGGCCTCGGCGAGCGGCTCGGCGTTGTGCGGCTTGCCCGCGAGGACTGCCGTGTGCGCGAAGGCCGCGGCGGTCGCCGTCTCGGTCGGCTCGGTGACCGTCAACAGCGGGGTGCCCGGCCCGGCCAGGGCCTCGATGCCGGCCTGGCGTTCCACGGCGTCCACCAGGATGCCGGTGTCGAAGCCCACCCCCGAACCGGCGCGGGCGCCCGCCCGGGCCCAGCTGCCGGCGACCCGGCGCGCCGCGACCGCCACCGGCCGGCGCGCCAACAGCCCGTCACCGTCGGCGACGTGGTCGCGGACCTTCGCCGATGCCAGCACCAGCGAGACCGCGGCGGCGAGCCGTGCGCCCTCGCCCTGGGCCACCGAGGCCGTGCGCATGCCGCGCAGCGGACAGGGACCGGCGGTGCGCCGCCATCCCGTGCCGCGCTCTGCCTGAGCCTCCGTCAGAACCGAGACGAGCAGCCCGTCGTAGTTCGTGACGACCCGTGCGAGCTGCCCGTGGTCACCGCGCAGCGCGAGACACAGGCCGCACAGATGGGCCATCCACTGACTCTTCAGCCCTTCGCCGAGCCGATGGCTGCAGGGCCTGACGATTCCGAACACGCGCTCCCCCGTGAGTGGTACGACGTCGAGCCGCGGCATCGTATCGAGCCCTTCGTTCACCCATACGCCCCGCCCGTCACCCGAGTGCCGTGAAGAATCATATTTCACTCACAGTCAGCAGCCGTTTAAGGCACGACCCTTGGGAAACAAGGCGCCTCGGGGCATTCGCTCTGCACCAGTACCGTCACGAAAACCCCGCACGGCGGCCATCCCCTTGGCGCGTCATCCGCATCATGGACGACCATAGGGACGCGGAACGAAGAAGAAAGACCGCCGCGAGAGGAGGCGTCCATGGGATCGGTGCGCAAGGCGAGTGCCTGGCTTGGCCTCGTCGACGACAACGATGAAGAGCGTTACTACGACGGCTACGACGACGACTCGGTCGAGGGTTCCGAATCCGCCGACGCCTGGGTGACGGACCCGCGCGTCAAGGTGGCCGAGGAGGTGGCCGAGGAGAAGGGCCGCCGGATCGGCACCCTCACCCCGGACGGATTCCGGGACGCACGCGCCATCGGCGAACTGTTCCGGGACGGCGTCCCGGTGGTCATGAACCTCACGGCGATGGAGGCGTCCGACGCCAAGCGCGTGGTGGACTTCGCCGCCGGTCTGACGTTCGGGCTGCGGGGTTCGATCGAGCGCGTGGCGAACCGCGTCTTCCTGCTGACCCCGGCGAACACCCAGATCGTCAGCGGTGACGCCGCCTCCCGTCCGTCGGACGGCTTCTTCAACCAGAGCTGAGGCGGGGCACGCTCACCGGTCCGGCCGGTGAGCGCCCCGCCCGGACACCGCACTTCCGCCGCACCGCACCGGTGGGACGCGAGAGGGCGCAGTCGAGGGTGCCCCGGGCGCGTGAGGCCCAGGGCCCGTGACGGCCGCGCTCAGCCGATCGCTTCGGCCCCCGCAGAAGCCTCAGCGGGCTCCCGCGGCGCGGGCACGACGCCCGCTGCGGGCGCGCACTCCATGGCGCGCGGCAGCCGCAACGCCGCAACCGCCCCCAGCAGGAGCAGCCCGGCACTGACGAACAAGGTCACGTGCAGTCCGTGCACGAAGGAGGCCCGCGCCACATGGCGCAACGCCGCCCCGGCCCCGCCCCCGAGCCGCTCGGCCACGTCGTACGCCTCGCCGAGCGAATGGCCGGCGGCCTTCCGCTCCACCGCCGGAACCCCCGGCACGGACGCGAGCCGCGGGGCGTACGCCGCGTTCATCACGCTGCCGAGCAGCGCGATCCCGATTCCCGCGCCGAGCTGGTAGGAGGTCTCGCCGATCGCGGCGGCCCCGCCGGCCTGCTCGGCCGGCGCCTCGCTGAGCATCGACTCGTACGCCCCGAAGAGAGTGGTCTCCAGGCCGAACCCGAGCAGCACGAACCCGACGAGCAGCAGCGCCGGGTTGTCGTGGCCGCCCATCGCCGTGAGCGTGAGCACGGCCGAGGCCGTGAGACAGAAGCCGGAGGAGACCATCACCCGTGGCCCGAAGCGGTGCAGCACCTTGGACCCGGCGAGGCCCGCGGCCATCGCGGCAACGGTCAGCGGCAGCAGCCGCAGCCCCGTCTGGAGCGGTGAGAGCCCGAGCACCAGCTGCAGGTACTGCGCCGCGATCAGCTCCAGACCGACCAGGGCGAGCATCGCGAGCACGATGCACCCCACGGACGTGCTGAACGCGGGCCGCGCGAACATCCTGAGGTCCACGAGCGGATGCTCGCGGGAGCGCTGCCGGCGTGCGAAGGCGATCAGCAGCAGGATCCCCGCGACCAGCGACACGAGCGTCACCGGTCCGAGGACGGACTCGCGTCCGCCGAGCCGCTTGACCCCGAGGACGACGCAGAAGAGACCGGCCGCGGCCATCAGGGCGCCGAGGACGTCCCACGGGCCGTTCCGGTCACCGGTCGACTCGGGCAGCAGCCACCGTCCGACCGGCAGACTGACCAGCATCAGCGGGATGTTGATCAGGAAGACGGAACCCCACCAGAAGTGCTCCAGCAGGAAGCCGCCGAGCAGCGGTCCCACGGCGGCACCCACCGCGGCGACCGCGCTCCATATGCCGATGGCGAGGGCGCGCTCGCGCCGGTCGGGGAAGACCTGACGGAGGATGGACAGCGTCGCGGGCATGATCATCGCGCCGCCGACGCCGAGCAGCGCGCGGGCGGCGATCAGCACCTGGGCGGTGTCGGCGAAGGCGGCGACGGCCGAGGCGACCCCGAACAGTCCGTAGCCGAGCAGCAGCACGCGCCGCCGCCCGACCCGGTCGCCGAGGGTGCCGAAGAGAATGAGGAGCGAGGCGCAGACGAGCGGGTAGATGTCGACGATCCACAGCAGCTCGATCGCGCCGGGCCGCAGATCCTCGGTGACGGCCGGGACCGCGACGTGCAGCACGGTGGCGTCGAGCGCGACGAGCAGCAGGCTGACGCACAGGACGACCAGGACGAGCCAGCGGTTGGCTCCGCTCTCGGACCGGCGCAGAAGCCGGGATCCGAACGCGGGCCGGCGTGACCCGGCCGTGGTCGTTCCCGCCATGTACGTACCTCCCAGGTGGATCCTCGCGCTCGGCGACCCGCGGTCACGACGTCCCGCGGATGTGGCGCGGGAGCTGCCTGTCCCGGGCCCGGCAACGAAAGGCGAGTAAGCCGCCAGAGTACGCGAGTCGTCTCGCGGGCCGCGTGGCGGACCTCTCACCCGGCACCGGGCCGCGGTGTGGCGTACACCACTTGTCTACCCGATGGCACACCTCTGATGGCCCCCGCGGTTCCCGGGGCGGCACGGAGCGCTCCCGCGCCCGCGGCTCCGCCCCTCGCGCACCCCGGATAATCGAGTGCGTGACCGACCTTGTCGAGCCCCTGGCGCCGCCCAGGGCGAGTGCCCTGCGCCGGGCGGCCCCGGCGCTCATCGGGTACGCCGCGGTGCGGGCGCTCGGCCTCGTGACGCTGGCCGTGTGGTCCGCGGCCGCCGGCACGAGCCCGCACCGGCTGCTGACCGCGCGCTGGGACTCGCTCTGGTACACGCGGGTCGCCGAGTCCGGATACGGCTGGCAGGTGCGGCTGCCCGGCGGGGGTGTCCACTCGAATCTCGCCTTCTTCCCGCTGCTGCCCTGGCTGGAGCGGCTGGGCGCGGCGGCGGGCCCGCTGTCGTACGCCGACGCCGGCCTGGTGGTGAGCTGGCTCGCGTCGCTGTGCGCGGCGTGGGGGATCTTCGCCGTCGCGGACCATGTGTACGGGCGGGCCGGGGACGGCGCAGTGGGCCCGGGTTCCGGCCTCGGGCCCGGGACGGCGGCCGGCCGGCGGGCGGGGGTCTGCTCGGTGCTGCTGTGGGCGGTGCTCCCGGTCGGGATCGTGCAGTCGATGGCGTACAGCGAGTCCCTTTTCACGGCGCTCGCGGCCTGGTCGCTGTACGCGGTGCTGACCGGGCGCTGGGTGACCGCGGGTGTGCTGGCGTCGCTGGCCGGACTGACCCGTCCGGTCGGGGCGGCGGTCGTGGCCGCGCTGTGGGCCGCGGCCGCGGTGCAGGTCCTGCGCGAGCGGCGGGCGCCGTGGCGGCTGGTGCTCGGGGTGGCGCTCGCCCCGCTCGGGGCCGCGGGGTACGTGCTGTGGGTGGGCCACCGCACGGGGCGCGGGCTGCTCGGCTACCTCGATGTACAGGCGCAGTGGGGCAACGGTTTCGACGGCGGACTGGCCTTCGCCCGCTTCGTCGGCGCCCGGCTGACGTCGTTCCCGGCGGTGCTCTCGGGGATCGGACTGATCGCCGGGGTCGCTCTGGTGATCGGGCTGTACGTCCTGTGCGTGCGCCGGCGGCTGCCGCTGCCGCTGCTCGTGTACACCGGCGTCGTGGCCGCGCTCGCATTGGGTGCGTCGGCGTACTTCGGCTCCAAGCCACGGCTGCTGCTGCCGGCGTTCCCGCTGCTGATGCCGCTCGCGGCGGCCCTGTCCCGGCTGCGCACGGCGCGGTCCGCGCCGGTGGTGGCGGGTGTGGCCCTCGTCTCGGCGGTGTACGGCGCGTTCTGGCTGAACGGCTCGGGTCCGCCGTGACCGGCTGTAGCCACCACCAAGATCATCGATGAGCGCACGGCAAATTCCGCACATGCGGATGGTGAACGCAATTCGACCGGTCCATAAAACACCATCAGAAACGATCAACGGAATTCGAAGGAAAGGACTCCGCAAAAACGGAGTGCACCGGAATTGAATCCCGCCTGAGATCAATCCCACATCACATGGTCATCACAAACCCAGTGTTTCGGCCGGTCCCGCACCTCACCCGCTGTAACGTCGATTGAGTGCGTACCGAACGAAACCTCACCCGTCTGGACCGGGTCTTCGCCCGGCTGGACCGTGAGCCGGAACGGCCGGCCCTCGTGGACATGCCACGGATGAGCCGTCACAGGGTCGTGCTCCTCACGGCGACCCTGGGGTTCTATCTGGCCATCGTGTGGGCCGTCCTCACGACCTCGTGGCTGGTCCGTCTCGACTGGCAGGTCATGTTCTTCCGGCCGTACCAGCAGTGGCCGCAGATCCACGCCTTCCTCGACTACTACGTGGTGCTGGGCCAGCGCGGCCCGACCGCGGTGATGGTCGCGGCCTGGCTGGGCTGGCGTTCATGGCGGCAGCACACACTGCGCCCGCTGCTCACGCTCGGTACCTCCCTGCTGCTGCTCAATGCGACCGTGGGTGCGGCCAAGCTCGGCATGGGCCGCCTCGGACCGCACTACGCCACCGTGATCGGCTCCAACGAGATGTGGCGCGGCGGCGACATATTCCCCTCGGGGCACACCGCGAACGCCGTCGTGACCTGGGGCATCCTCGCCTATCTGGCATCGACCCCGCGGGCCCGGCGCTATCTGTCGGCGGCCTCCGCCGTGGTCTCGCTCGGCGTCGGCCTCACCACCGTCTACCTCGGCACGCACTGGCTCAGTGACGTGCTGCTCGGCTGGGCCGCTGGGCTGTTGATCCTGCTGGCTCTGCCCTGGTTCGAGCCGATGATCACCGTCATCGAGGCCTGGATCCTCCAGCAGCGCGACGCCTGGCGCGCGCGCAAGGCGGCCACCGCGCCCATGCCGGTCCCGGTCGGCGCACCCGCACTGGTCCCCGCGCAGGTGTCGGCCGAGGACGGACCGCCGGTGCGCGAACCGGTCGGCGCCGCGCGCCCGTTGCGCCCCCAGCCGCATCTTCCGGCGTCCCGGCATCCGGCACGCTCCGAGCGGACGCCGGTCACACCGGCCGGCAGCCGCCGCCCTCCGCACGCTCCGCTGCCGCGCGGCAACGCCCAGGCCCGCCCGGTCGCGGGCGGCTGACTCACAGGCGGGCCGGTACGCACAGCGCCCCGCACGACAAGGCCCCGTCTCCCGGTGGAGACGGGGCCTTCGCCGTATGCGTGGGCGGTCCGTCAGCCCTTCCAGGAGCGGCGCACCACGTCGTCCGCGATCTCGAAGTTCAGTCTCCCCGAGAGATATTCCATGGTGATGATCGCGCCCGGCGGAAGCGACCGGACGGTCGTCCAGCCGCGCTCACGGGCGCGGTCCTCGGCGGTCCGCCGGTCCAGGCCGACGTACGAGGCCGGGTCGTCCTGGGGGTCCTGGGGGGTCTGGGGAGTGGGTGACATGTCGGCCACGGTAGGCGCTGGGGACCGCGGACGGTAGCGCGCACCGTCAGCCGCCTGTCCCCCTGGGGTCACGCTTTTGTCACAGGATCACGACATCGGCTTTTGCTGCTCCGCGTCACACGTACGAGCGGTTCCGGACCGCGCCACGGATTGTTCCGCGCCTCCGGAACCACAATTCCTCTCTTCGCCGGAAGAGACGAAATCGAGTGATATCGCATTGCGGCACGAAAGGGCGAACCGGTTCTTCGACGCGCAATCCGGAGCACCCGCCGAAAGTTGACGGAGCATAGGAATTTCACGGTTTCCGCACAACCCCGCCGTACGTCCCCCGCCGGAGACGGCGGGTACACCGGCGTCACGGCGTGGGCTTCCGACGGCCCCGGGACGGGGCGGAGCGAGGGCGCGAGAAGGCCAAGGCGACGGGGAGAGCAAGGGAGTCGGGGAGCGGCGCAGGAACGGAGACCATGCGCGACGGGGCGCCGCTGCGGGTGTGTCACTCCGCCCCCGGGTCCGCTCCGGGTGGTTCGCCTGCGCCCCTCGTCGGCCGGAGCACGCGGCGGGGGCACACCGGAGGCCTCCCCGGCCCTGCTGCGGGCCCATCACGTGTGATGGGCC